>JAVCCF010000063.1 GCA_030765625.1 Candidatus Tenebribacter burtonii | reverse complement strand
TCTCTTCATTATCTATAGAAGTTGCAGAATGATTTCCGCTTGCCCAAGTTAACGAATATGCAGCTGAACCTGAGAAAAAGTTTGAAAGAAATTTGCTTATATTCAAATCAATTCCCCGTACACTACCATAATCATTAGAAACATACTCATTCCATTTAATTGTAGGATCAGCAGGATCTTCTCTTTCCACAGTACTTACATAATTATAAATATTCTTATAATATCCTGTAATGTCCATAACATAATCTTCGTAAAGTTGATATTGTAGTCCTGCTTCATATGTTATGGTTGTTTGATCATCTAGTTCAGGATTCCCAATAACAATAGTCGCTCCGGGATTTGCTATCACATCCTGAGGTCTACCTGTTGTGAAAATATACTGCATTTGAGGTAATTGTCTTTGATAGTTATATACAAAGTGTAATACACTCCTTTCTGAAATCGGGTGAGATACACCAAGACGTGGAGAAAACATAAATTGTGGATTATTGAATCTGTCGCTGATCGTGTCATGATAGTCTGCAGCACTCATATATTTTGCATACTCTTGAGGGTAATCTTCCTCAGGTGGTACTATTAAGATGTATGATCCAGGTTGATCGGGATCTTCGATCTCGATCTTATAATGTTCCTCGTTCATAGGATTATTCGGATCTATAGATTCAAGATAGGAACCATTGTAGCTTGCAGTTTTAATGTCATAATCACCACCTAAATACCATAGATCGCATCTTACTCCAGCGTTGATGATCAATCCTTCCCAAACCATTGCATCTTGAATATAAAAACCACCCTGCCATGGTTTTGCCTTATAGCCATCAGATAATCCAGAAGCAACAATTGTAGCTGCCAGGAGATCTTCTCTTGAATAAAAATACTCATCACTTTGAGCAAATGTTCCTGTCCCTGGAATTGAATCTCCAGCTATAATAATTATCTCGGGTGTACATGTTTGCAGATAATCTGCATATCTACTTTCAGAAAGATTCCAAGGACTTCTCCATTGATCTTTTTCGATAGTAAGTTGAATAATTTCGACACCAGTCTTTAGTCCATGAGTTTCATTAGCTTGATATTCAATATCCGTTCTAAATTGGAGAATTTTATTACTATCATCAATATAAGTGCCCCAAACAGTACCCGGTTTATTAAAAGGAACATCTATTTGACTACCGTCACTGGTTAATTCATACATCCATGAATAATCTTCTACATCACTAACGACATTATCATCTTTATTTGTTAAATAAAAAAGACCACCCGTGTTTTCAAGTGTATTATCACCATAAATATCAAAATCTTCTATATCACCAAGACCAAACCAGTCTTCTCTGACAATATCCCTAGGAGATTGTGTAACACTTTTTTCGTACATACTTGCCTTAACTTTAATATTAATCTGAGAGGCAAGTGTCTGATCATATGTTGCAATATACTGTCTTTGTTCACCTGCAGTTTTTACATAATGTTCAAGAGAATATCTCCAAAAATGACTAAATGGAAGATGTTCATATTTATCCCCCCTAACAGCAAATGTAAGATTCTGACGTTCATTGAATTTGTATTTCACTTTTAAATTTGCATTGTAGTCATTATTATTCCTATCACCAATATCAAATCCAATAAAATCTTCTCTACCTTTATAGGGATTATATTGTTGATAATCTGACCAGCTAGAGATCAATCCATCGATATCTTCATATGAATTCAGATTATAATAATCATTATATCTTGAATCATTCCAACTTCCTACAGCGTTGAAATAAAAGGTAAATTTATCTCTGAGAGAAGAAACTAATGGACTTAGCACGGGGCCACCAATAGCAAATTTAATAACCTCACTATTCGTATTATCGGGGGTGTTAATCAAATGATCTGAAACAATTTCAAATTTTCCAGAATAATCGCGTGATCCACTTTTAGTTACAATATTAACCATTCCAGATTGAGCATTACCATATTCTGCAGTAAGTCCACCGGTCATTACGTCCATATTAGCAATTGCATCAGTATCAATTGTAAGTGCAGCACCACCATCAACAGGGTCAGAAACAGACATTCCGTCAACAGTATATGCCATCTCGTTTGATCTTCCACCACGAACATGAATTTCTCCATTAGTGAGAGTAACACCAGCTTGCATTGCAATTACATCTTCTATTTGATCAACAGCAATATCTTCAATATCCGATGCGGAGATAGTTCTACCTGATTGTGTTTTAGTAGGTTGGATCATTTCAACTTTATTCTCAACAACATCAAATCCTTCTATTGCAATAGCTTGTTGTGATAAAGTAATATTAAGAATTTCTGTAAGGTCTAAATTAATAGTAACTCCAGTAATTTTTTTACTTTTAAATCCACCACGCATACAAAAGATATCATATACCCCGGGTGTTATATTAATAATAAAATATGAACCATTTTCCTTGGTCATTATACCAGAAACAAGTGTTTCACCATCCATTACCGTTATATTTGCAAAAGGTATTGGGTTGCCATTATTATCTGTTACTTTACCCGCAAGTTTACCGGTTGTTCCTGCAGATAATATTGTAATAAGTAAAAAAATTAACATGAGTGAAATAATGATTTTCTTAAGCATTAATAATCCTCCCTAAATTATTGATTAATTACTTTTCATTTGAACAAAAACTTTCATAAAAATAATTGTGTCAATCTATATTTTTTATAACTCTCCATTTTTTTATTTTAAATTCTATAATTCCATTTATCTGTCAAGTACTTACTCAATCTCAGTCTTTCAGCTATTACAACTTCATAAGTTTCAATCTTTTCATGAATCATAAAGTCATCATTTTCCCATTTTTTTTTGAACCCTTCCATTAAGAATCTAACCGCTTCCCCGTAACTTATTGGAACATTTAGTATACCATTTATACTAATTGTTCTTCTCTCCAGATAATTCGCCATACGCTCTTTTTGGTAATCAGAAAGACCTGGCAGGATATATGCGAGTTTGCTTTGATCATAATCAAGTAAAATTGAACCATGTTGAAGAAAACAATTGTTCTTTCTTACCTGAGCACTACCCACGATCTTCTTCCTTTGATAACTTAACTCATATCTGGAACTACTTGTAAAACATGGGTTAACAGTCTGTCTTTGATGCTTTGACGATAAGTTGCCTTTCTCAAAATCAACATTAATACCCATAAGTTCAAGTCCTTTGGCTAATGCTTTACTTATTTCAGAATATGATTCCGTTACATTCCCAGATAATCTTCCTATAGTAGGACTTATTACAGCATATGTAACTTCATTATCATGAAGAACCACTCTGCCACCTGTGGGTCTTCGCACAAAACCAAAACCATATTCTTTTAAAGCTATAAAATCCACTTCTTTATCCGCTTCCTGATTATAACCACAGGAAACTGTAGAAGGTTCCCAGTTATAAAATCTTATTGTGGGTATTGAACGTTTATCTTGAACACATTTGAATATAGCCTCATCAATTGCCATATTTTCAGATGAGCTCAACTTCCCCGATATTAAAAAACGCCATTTCATATTTTGACTATAATTATATTGTTAATATACTGCATTTAATATTCCTCTTAAGAAGATAATTCCCCTTAATTACGTTAACCCTGCCTACAATAACAATATACTGTTATTTTCTGTTGGTATTGTTAATTCTAAAACAAATTGTATTCTGCGTATAGAATTCCGCATAATGCCCTTCTGGATAATCAATTTAGTTATTCAACAATTTTATCAACCTTGGAATCAATTTCTTCATTGTTATCAACTTTCTCATCTTTACTTTTATAAGTAAGTCCGTGTTTATTGCGTAATTCCTCATAAAAAATCGTTTGGGAAGTTATCATATAAGGAGTCAACCAGAGGATACCAATACCTAAAGTAAGAATACATAGTAATGCCCAGCCAATAAAACTTAGGTCTAAACAGAAAAGCTTCGATTTATATCCGTACATCATTTCTTTGCTTTGTCTCAATGCTTCCGACACTCCGATATCAGGATTATCAATTAATAGATAAAACGTCATTCGATAAGAATATGCTGCAATAATACCGGGTACAATTAGAAGCAAAGACCAGAGAAAAATATACAGGCTCATAAGCAAATATGCCCCTAAAGTTTTCCCGAATAGACCAAGATTTTTTCCAGAAAATGAAAAAGCTTTAAATAGTAAATTAAAATCACCTGCCTTCTCTCTTATTAAAACAATGTAATACAGATATAAACCATAAGTTAATGAACCCAAAATAACCCACGTAATTACCTGCAATGTACTAATAACCGATACGATCCCGATAATGATCAAGTATGCTAAAACTGCATTTAGCCAGTTCCCAGATAGCGATTCTCGAGCAAAAACCCTAATTGTTGAATTATTATTCATTTTCCCATCCTTAAAATTGAATACTTCTTTCTATTACTTCTTTTCTTACTAAAATATCATCAATGCTAATTTCTTTCAATTTGTTCACGCTAAAAGATTCTACGCAAAATGACGCCGTGATAGTACCAAAGATCATGGCCTTCTTAATTGTAATCTCTTCAAAATTACCAACAGAAGCAAGGTAACCCATAAATCCCCCAGCAAAACTATCACCTGCACCTGTTGGATCAATAACCTTTCTTATCGGATAAGCAGGAGCAAAAAAAATAAATTCATCTGAATATGCAAAAGACCCATTTTCTCCACGTTTAACAACAATCAATTTGGGACCCATTTCTTTAGTTTTTTGAACTGCTTCAAAAATATTTTGTGCCCCAGTTAGCATTCTTAATTCATCTTCATTAATAAAGAGAATATCAACATTATTAATAACTTCTACTAATTTTGATCTTGAACCAGATATCCAAAAATTCATTGTATCACAAGCAGTAATTTTGGTTTTATCCATTTGCTTTAAAACTCTCAATTGCAAAATCGGATCAATATTCCCCAAGAATAAGTAATCACATTTTTTATTATCTTCACAAAGTTGAGGATCAAAATCGGCAAATACATTAAGTTGAGTATCAAGTGTTTCGGCTTTATTCAGATTATTGTATTTCCCATCCCAGTGAAAAGTTTTTCCGGAAACTACCTTTAGGTCTTGAGTATCTATTTCATTATCTGTAAGAAGTTTTAAATGTTCTTTTGGAAAATCCTCTCCAACGATTCCTACAATATTGCTTCTACAAAAGTTTTTACTTGCCATAGAGGTAAATATTGCGGATCCACCCAAAGAATGAACAACTTTTCCATGAGGAGTTTCTACATTATCTAAAGCAATTGAACCTACAATAAGTAAACTCATCTATTCTCCTGAACTGGAATTGAATCTGTTTTTGTAGATGTAATCCAACTTCTAAATTTTTCAGGATTTGCATCTGAAAAGTATCTTATGATCATTACGACAAAAATAAGAGCGAGAATACGAATAATGAGATTTATCCAGGTAGAGCTTCGCATGTTCCTTCTCACCTGACGTCTTTTTTCTATCTCCTCTTTAAACTCTTTCATATAATATTAGCTGATACTATCGATTAATCCTTTCTTAAATCTTTTTAAACCTTCTTTAATATTTTCCATGCTCGTTGCATAAGAAAAACGTACATATTTATCTGCTCCAAATGCCGAGCCGGGAACAATTGCAACTTTATATTTCTTTAAAAGATATTCACACATCTCCACGCAATTTTTAATTCCCAGTTTATTATTATAAAGGTAATAAGAAATATTTGGCATTGCATAAAAAGCCCCTCGCGGTAAACGACATTTTAAATTTGGAATTTTATTCAACTCATCTACTATGAAGTCACGGCGTTTTTGGAATTCATTGCGCATTTCAGCTACACTTCCATCACATTCATTCAAAGCAACTATAGCAGCTTTTTGAGTTATCGAATTTACACAGGAAGTTGTATGACTTTGAATTCTAGCAGCCCGTCTTATAATATCCGTAGGACCAGCGGCATAGCCAAGCCGCCATCCCGTCATAGCATAGGCTTTAGAAACTCCATTTATCACGACAGTATATTCGCGAACTTCATCACTTATTGTAGCAATAGAAATATGTTTTTTTTCATCATAGATCAGCTTTTCGTATATTTCATCCGATATAATCATAATATTATGTTTAACACAAACAGCGGCTATTTTTTCTAATTCCTTTCTATTATAAATAGAGCCAGTCGGATTATTAGGAGAGTTTAAAATAAGAGCTTTAGGATTGCTCAAAGATTCCAGTGTTTCTTCCAATTGTTCTGCGGAAATCTTAAAATTATGGGCAGCACGGGTAGGAAGTAAGATTGGAAAAGCATCAACCATTTCTACTTGTGAAGTATAACTCACCCAATATGGAGAAGGGATTAAAACTTCATCCCTCGGATCGCAAATAGTCATCAGCAGAAAAAAGATAGAAGCCTTTGCACCAGGAGAAACAAGGATATCATTTGGATTACAGTCAAGATTGTTATCACGTTTTAATTTAGCAGAAATTGCTTCTCGTAGTTCAATGATACCTGAAGATGCGGTGTAACGCGTAAAGTTCTCATTAATTGCTTTATGTGCTTCATCTTTAATATATTCAGGTGTGTCAAAATCAGGTTCACCTACACCAAAATTAATAACATCGATACCTTTTGCTATCATTTCTTTAGCTAGATTAGAAACCATGAGTGTAGGAGAAGGCTTTATTGCCTTTGCCCGATGAGAAATTTGAATCGACATCTTTTTACCTCTTTCTACTCTAAATTATTTTTTTGCACCTTCAACAACAAGTTTGGAAAGATCCGCTACTTGTAAAAACAATTCACGGATATTGGTAAGAATGTTGTATCTGTTTTGTTTGATCTCTTCATCCTTAACATTAACCAGAACTTTATCAAAGAAATTATCAATTGTGCTACCGTATTCAACAAGCTTTTCCAGGATCTTTTTGTAATTTTTATCTGGAAGCAGTTTTTCGATCTTAATTTTTAAATCCAGATATTGTGTATAAAGGTTTTGTTCCATTTCTTCCTGTAGCATTTCCTGTTTCACATTCGAAATTTCTTTCACTTCTGCAATAATATTTGAAACACGTTTAAAACCAAGAACCAGTTTTATAAAATCATCACGTTTTTTTAGTTCCTGCAATGCTTCCGCTCTGGTGACAAGAGCGGGAATATTGGAATGATCAATATGCATAACACTATCAATAATATCATAATCTATCTGTTTTTGCTTAAGAAGCCAATTTACACGTTGTTCGAAAAAATCATAAACTATATTTTTATTGCGATTGGGTTTAGTTAATTTTGTATCAAGTTTGTCAAAAGCTTTATCTACTAATTTATAAAGATCAATCTCAAACTTCTGATTTGCTATAATTTGCACAATCCCATTACCTGCTCTACGCAGTGCAAAAGGATCTTTCGATCCTGTCGGGATCATATCAACACCAATTATTCCACAAACCGTATCCATTTTATCTGCAATGGCAACAATGGATCCCTCAATAGCAGTTGGTAGATTATCTTTTTCACTACGTGGGAAATAATGTTCTTCGATTGCAAGAGCAATATTCTTCTTTATACCACTTTTTAGTGCATAATGATGACCGATATATCCTTGTAATTTCGTATACTCCTTTTCCCCTAACATCATTGTTGAAAGATCGGCTTTACAATAATATGCTGCCTTATTAGTATCCTGACATATCTCTTTTGAAAGTTTTAATTCTCTGCATATATAATCCACAAGCCCTATAATTCTATTTGTCTTTTCTTTTAAAGTGCCTAAGTCTCCTTGAAAAGTAATGAATTTTAAAAACGAAACAATATCATCTTGTTTGTTCAAAGTTGCTAAACCTACTTTATCTGGCATGATATCATTTAATTTTGAAATGGCGGCTTTTTGGTTGTATGGTGAAGGTTGAGCAATCCCACTTAGTGATGGAACTAACCCTGTAAAATACTTTTTTAAATCTTCCTTATAAAAGAATTCTGCATCTTCTAATCTGGCAGTTATAACCTTTTCATTCCCCTGCTTTATCAGGTTAGAATATAGTGGATCTCCATTAGAAATAAATAGGAATTTATTACTAAGTTCTCCATTTTGTTTACTTACAGAGAAGTATTTTTGATGTTCAGAAAGTGTAGAGGTTATAACTAATTTTGGAAGCTTAAGATATTTAATATCGAAATCGGCAATTACGACAGTTGGGAATTCTACAAGATCAGTAACAATTTCGAGTAATTTATTATTTTCAATTACTTTCTCGTCTGAGTTCATGAATAGTTTTTCCATTTGTTTTTGGATGATCTTCTTTCTTTCTTCTCTATTTGGAATCACAAATACACTTTCCAGCTTCTTTTCATATTCATCTATCATATTTATTGTAATCGGATTATAAGGTTTCTGAAATCGGTTACCAAAAGTGATATTCCCAGATTTCATATTTTCAAATTCTAAATCTAAAACATCATTTCCGAATAATGCCAGTAACCAGCGAATTGGACGGGCAAAAGTAAGTTTCGAGTTTCCCCACTTCATTGATTTAGGAAAGTTTATTTTAGGGATAACTTCCAGAATGATTTGTTGCAGAATATCTTCAGCAGATTTACTCTTTACATCTTTTTTAATTGCTATTTTCTCACCTTTGGAAGTATTTTTAATAATGATATCTTTTTCGTTGGCTCCTGCGCTACGTAAAAAGCCTAATGCTGCATTTGTCAGGTTTCCATCTTTATCATAAGCTATCTCTTTAGTTGGTCCCGTTTGTTCAATAATTTCATCTTTTTGTTGAGTTTGAAGTAATGATATTTTTATTGCAAAACGTCTTGGAGTAGAGAATATTTGCAATTCATCATAATCTAAATTTGCTTTCTTTAAATTTGTCACAAAATGATCTTTAATAGTTTTTACAGCTCCGTAAATATATGCAGCCGGAATTTCTTCTACACCAAGTTCAAAAAGAAAATTCTTTTTATCCATTAATTCCTCTTAAAAAATTTGGGTCATATTTTTTAAATTGAATTTTGTTGTCTAATATTTTTTGGAGAAGAATTACGTTTTCCCAGATCAAAGAGGAAATATATTGTTTTAATAGATTCTGCACTGGATTTTTCTTTTATTTTTAAAATACATATTTAATGGAAATTTGATTTACAAATCCCAGATCACCATAAGAAACAATAGCGTAATCCATAATCAAATTGTATTTACTGAGATCAAATCCTGTTCCAAAAGATATTCCCGATAAAAAATCATTATCCCCGCCGGTAGCCCAATCTGAGGCATTTGTTTTATAACCAGCTCTTAAAGCCAGCAACTGATGTACTTGGTATTCTAAACCAACACGTCCAAAAATATCATTGTCAAGCGGTTTATAAATATCTACTGTAGCATATAATTTTTCTTTTGGGTGATAATTAAAACCAACGGTTAATGTTGTGGGCATAATTTCTTTGTATTCATTATTTGTGTGATATGTTAATTGTTTACCAATATTTCTAACTGCAATCCCAATTTTTAGATTTTCATTTGTAGATTGGTGCATGATACCAGCATCTAATACAACTGCTGAAGCTGAGTTATCATCAAGTGATTCCTGTATAAATTTTGCATTAATTCCAACATCTAACATATCAAATATATATTTTGCAGCACTAATCCCAAAAATAAAATCAGATATCCCGAAAGTACCGTCAATTCCAGCATACTGACCCATTTCATCCGCAATTGTGCGATCTTCAGTAGCAGAAAGTCCCTTGGCAAAAACTGCAAAGGAAGTTTTATCATTCATAGGATAAGCACAAACAGCAGAACCGCAATTTATTCCATCAAGATAACTCATATAGGTTATAGAAGCCTGAGGTGAATCAATTTGAACAAGCCCTGCAGGATTAAAAAAAACTGCATCTGCATCATTGGCAAGCCCGGTGTACGCATTTCCCATTGCAGCAGCTCTGGCAGAATAATTAACCTTCAAAAAAGTAAAGCTACTTGTTCCTGCATTTTCATTTTCTGCAACTAAAAATACCGATAATAATATTATCATTATCAAGATCAGATTTTTTTTCATATTTTAATCCCTTCAAGAATTTTAAAGATATCATCTTTTGTTTTTGCATTAAACAGATCTTCCCGATTTTCATCAACCTTAAGGAAGTTTGAAATTCCGCTTAAAACCTTCATATATTCTTCCTTTTTATCTTCGGGAACGGCTATCATAAAGATAATTTTTACATCTTCGCCGTCAACCGAGTTGAAGTCAAGTTCATTGTCAAGTACATAAACGGCAATATGTATTTCTTTAACGAGGTTTGAACGGGCATGGGGTATAGCTACATTTTTCCCTATGCCTGTAGTCATTAATTTTTCACGTTCCATTATGGCTTTAAAAAAATCATCTGTAGAAATAATTACATTGTTTTTATACAAAAATTCAACCATCTCTTCAAGGCAACTTTTCTTATCGAGAGCATAATAATTCCAAACTATCAAATCACGTAAAAATATTCCCATTCAATAACCTTCTATACATCTAATAACTTTACAAAACTCATCCATTTATTTACTTGACTTTAAATAGTCAATTTTTTTTTGTGATGCTCTAAAATGGATAATAGAGAGGAATTTAATTATGAACCACAGAATTATTAGTAAAAAAGCAATTATCACTTTAGCCGCAATATTTACCTTTATGTCTTTATTTGCCGCAACAGAGATCGCAGATTCTACAACTGTAGCAGATTACCAAGGTGGAAAAATCACAATGGGAGACATTAATGAACGTCTTTCTCAAATACCGCCAATGTACAAATCAAAATTTTCAACTTTCGAAGGTAAAAAAGAACTTCTCGAAATGATTTGCACAGAAGAAATTTTCTATTTGGAAGCTCTTGCACAAAATATTATAGAACAAGATGATTTCAAAAAAAAAATAGCTGATCAAGTCAAAACTGCTTATTTTTCTGAATACAGAAAACAATTACTAAAAACTGACATTTCTTTTACAATCGAAGAAAAGAAAGCATATTTTGCAGAAAACCACGAACAATATAAAGATCGTACTTTTGAAGAAGCTGAGAAAATGATAGAAGCAAAATTAAAACCGGAAAAAGAAAATGCATTTATCGAAGAAAAAAAACAGGAACTTTTCAATAAATTCAATATACAAATTAATTATGATATCCTTACAAATATTAACATTGCGGCACCAGATAGTAACGAAACAATAATCGATGAAAAGATAATTTCATCTTCAGATCCTGAAATCAATAGATCAGTTGGAGATCTTCTAGATATTATTAGCATACTTCCAAAACGAACTCAAGGATCATTACATTCAGAAGAAGGATTAAAACATTATATCGAAGAGCTTGCTAATGCCGATGTTTTCTATTTAGATGCTTTAGAAAAAGGTTTTGATAAAAATCCTGGAATAATTACTATTATCAATCAGATCGAACGGAATATGGCACTCCGAACAGTTTATAATGCACTTGTAGTTGATGCAATTGATACTAGCGAAGAAGCGGTGAAAGAGTATTATAACAATAACATAAAAGAATTTAGTACTTTAGCTTACCGAAATATACAAACATTTGGATTTGACACAAAGAAAACTGCAAAAAAAATGCGAACAAGAGTTAAAAAACTTATCAAGAAACAAAAAGATGAAGAGATCAATGATCTTATTGCAGAGAACTCAGTTTATCCAACAAAAGACGGAATTTTAAATCATATCTATGATAATGGCATCATTCCTGGCATAGGAAAAGATCAAGTTTATTGTGATAAGGTTTGGGATACAGATCCTGAAAAGCTCAGTGAAATTTTCCAAAATTCTAAAGAAAAATATGTCTTTTTCAGAATCACTGAAGATGTAGTTGCAACTGCTAAACCATTTGAAGAAGAAAAAGGTAAAGTAGAAAATACTTTATTGAAAAAACTCTCTAAAGAAAAATTTGATAGTGTAAAAAAGAAACTAGAAACCAAGTATGCTCTTAATATATATCCTGATAAAATGATTGTAAAACTTTCAGCTGAAGAATATTTTAATAAAGCTGAAGCTGCTCAGAAAAGAAGAAGATTCAGCGATGCAATTTTCTATTATGATGAAGTTATTAAATATCATGAGAACAATAAAGATGATTACAAAGCAATGTTCATGAAAGGATTCTTGTATGCTGAAGAACTCAAAGATAAGGATAAAGCCATAGAGATATTTGAGAAATTTCTTGAGTTGTATCCAGAAGGTGATCTTCGTGAATCAGCTCAATACATGCTTTCATCATTGCAGAATGATAAAGATATGATCGATTCAATCGAGTTTGAAGATAAATAGACAATAATCAGATGAGGAGGTAGTATGTTTTACAGAGGAGATAAGCTTAGAGAAGTTTTTCTTAAAGCTAAGAAAGATCGATTTGGTATTATTGCATCCAATGTAGTTTTTGATAGTGCTATTCGCGGTGTAATTCAAGGATACGAAGCTCAAAGATCCGATGGACTTCTTCAAATGAGTTCCGGAGCTGTGAAATTCGCTGCCGGTGATACAAAAGATATTGAAACAGGTGCTCAAATGATATCATCAATGATCAAGATCATCTCATCTCAATATAAGAATTCAGGGGTTGGATTGCATATTGATCATGCCACTCCAAATTATTTTGATTTTGTTGTATATTGTATAGAAAATGACCTCGTTTCCTCAGTTATGATAGATGCTTCCAAAGAAAAATTTGAAGAAAATATCAGAATTTCTCAAGAAGTTGTAAAAATTGCACATAAACATAGAGTTCTTGTCGAAGGTGAAATTGGTTACATTAAAGGAGCTGAAGACGAAATAGTTTCTGACACGCAATTATATACTTCACCTTCAGAAGCTTTAGAGTATGTTAAGAAAACCAGTATTGACCTTTTTGCAGCTTCTGTCGGTACAAATCATGGTGTTACTAAAGGTGCACAAATTACCCTTAATTTAGACCTCATAAAAGAGATCGATGATCTATTGATCGCCAATAACGTTGAGACAGGTATCGTTCTTCATGGTGCTTCTGGATTAACTGCTAAACAACAAATTGATGCAATTAGAAATGGTGTTGTAAAAATAAATAAAGATACTCGTTATCAAATGGAATTCGCAAAAACGACTCAAGCATATTGGGAAAAAGAAAAAAATGCAATTGTAAAACCTGACAACATTGATGAAGCTGATTATACTATTGATAAAAGTCGTTTTGATCCTCGTAAATGGCTCATTCATAGTGAAAAAGCTATGCAGGCTGCTGTTGAAGAATTAGTTCAAATTACTGGTAGTGCCGGTAAATCAATCTTACTATAAAAAGTTTTGCATAATGAAGCTATGTTGTCTTTCTGAGGAAATCTTCGGAGAATTCTCTCACGAAGAATCTTATTATAAACTAAAGGAGTAAAAATGAAAAATATTGCAATTAACGGTTTTGGGAGAATTGGAAGACTTGTCTTCAGAGGATTTCTTAATAATAAAGAATACAAAATAATTGCTATTAATGATCTTATGGATACTAAGTCATTAACATATTTGCTTAAGCATGATTCAGTATATGGAATTTTAAAAAATAAAGTAGAGGCTAAAGAAGGTGCAATTATTGTTGATGGTACAGAAATCAAGGTTTTCAGTGAAAGAGATCCTGAAAATCTCCCATGGAAAGAATTGGATGTAAGTGTTGTTGTCGAATCTACCGGTATTTTCCGTTCTAAGGAAGGTGCCGCCAAACATCTTACAGCCGGAGCAAAGAAAGTAATCATTTCTGCTCCTGCTAAAGGAGAAGTAGATGCTACAATAATTCTCGGTGTAAATGAAAATATTCTTAAACCTGAACATAAAATCGTTTCAAATGCGTCCTGTACAACCAACTGTCTTGCTCCGGTTATGAAAGTGATCACAGATAACTTTACGGTTGAATCTGTATTAATGACAACCATTCATTCTTATACAATGGATCAAAGACTTCTGGATTATCCGCATAGTGATCTGAGAAGAGCTCGGGCAGCAGCAATAAATATCATCCCAACAACTACAGGAGCTGCAACTGCTACAGCAAAAGTAATTCCCGAACTCAAAGGCAAAATTGATGGAATGGCTGTAAGGGTTCCAACTCCTATAGGATCACTTGTTGATGTCTCAATAATTCTAGATCGAAAGACAACGAAGGAAGAGATAAATAAATTAATGAAAGATGCATCCGAGAGTAGAATGAAAGGAATTTTAGAATATGTTGAAGGTCCTATCGTTTCAACAGATATCGTTGGGAATCCTGCCTCTTCCATTTTTGATGCAGATGTAACAATGGTTAACGATAACTTTATTAAGGTACTTAGCTGGTATGATAATGAAGCCGGTTATGCTAACAGAGTTATAGATCTTGTACAATATATCTCTGAGCTGGAATAATTTATGCATTATATTTCCATTATGAAAGTGGATATTAAATTATTATTGATAATAAGCCTGCTTTCCGCAGGCTTATTGCTATTTGCAGAGAATGTTACAATTATTCAAGATGAACCGATTGAAAATTCTCAGAACAATATGAGTAAAGAAAATATCATCTTCTTCGAAGACTTTGAAAATGGAATTGATTCATGGACAACTTCAGACATCACAGATCCCGGTTCTTTCTGGAGTACCAGCACATTCAATGCTTTTGGTGGAACTGGTAAATCATGGCGAATGGCAGATGAGAATATTTCTCCGGACGGTGGATATGAAGATAGCTGGTATCAAGTTCTGGATACACCTACAATTACTTTGCCATCTTCAGGAAATTTAACTATAATTTTCGATCAATACAGAGCAATTGAAGAATTGGGCAGTAATGGTGAATTCGATGGATGGGACGGTTTTAATGTTCGCAT
Source organism: Candidatus Tenebribacter burtonii (assembly GCA_030765625.1). Taxonomy (GTDB): domain Bacteria; phylum Cloacimonadota; class Cloacimonadia; order Cloacimonadales; family TCS61; genus Tenebribacter; species Tenebribacter burtonii. The sequence continues at coordinate 6,179 of JAVCCF010000063.1, read as the reverse complement.
CAGAAATGCAAACCAGGATTATGCAGAAGCAGAGATTCTAACCGATTGTACTCCTGCTTACAACAGTACAAGTTTATATAGTTTTGGTTTTGAGCATAATGAAGATCCTGATGGAATTCCCGGAATCCCCGGCTGGGGCGGTTCTACAGATTGGATACAAACATCAATTTCAATTCCTTCATCTTATCTTGGAAGTGATGTAATTGTTAGTTTTGCTTTTGCCTCTGATCCGAATACTTCTACTGTTTCCAATCCTGAACTAACTGGATTATTTATAGATAACATTGATGTTGCTGGAGTTTTTACCAATGATGCCGAAGATGAAACCGGATTCACAGGTTTTTCTAATACTGAAAAAGGTGGAGATTTGTGGCACATTTTGGAAGATCCAAATGCTCCTTCCCCGCTTTATGCACTTGGTTGCTTTAATGCTGAAACATCATTTTACAATCCTAGTATGCACAACTATATAACGAGTGACGAAATTGATTTGCCAGCAGAAAGTAATATCTATTTCGATATGAAAATAAAAACTGAATTGGATGACATTTCATTTCCTGATTGCGATTATTTTTCAGTTGAAGTAAGATACATTGCAGTAATTTACCCACCTGATGATACATTATGGACAAATTGGAATTCTATTTCTAATCCATTGGGAGATCCTGAAATTGAGAATGTTGTATTTACTGGTTCAGTTAGTAATTGGTCATATTTTTCAGACAATTGGACCGGCTACAATGATCTTTCTGCTTTAGTTGATGAGACCATTCAGCTTCGAATTGGATTACATTCTAACAATGATGACCCAGACGGATTTGGTTTAATGATAGATGATATTACACTTTCCGATACAACATATACTGATGTTGGAAATGAGATTGTTCCAACTTCTGTTCCAATAATGTATAATTATCCTAACCCGTTTAATCCGACGACAACAATTACATACAGCCTTATTGAATATTCTTATGTAGAGCTTTCAATTTATAATCTTAAAGGACAAAAAATTCGTACTCTTGTGAACACTTTGCAAGAAAGTGGTATTCATAAATCTATTTGGAATGGATTAGATGATGATGGAAAGAGTATTTCATCCGGTATTTATCTTTATAAACTCAATGCCGGCAATTACAGCAGCACAAAGAAAATGATATTACTCAAATAAATTTGTACCGCTTTGCGAATATGATTGAGGAATAAACCTTTCGCAATGGTGGCTTTGATAGTTTTTAACCATTGTGGAGGCTTTCAGCCTTCCGCAAGGTTTACCTGCATCCGCAAGGTTATTATTATTATTAATTTCTGTTCCCGTCACCCTGTATGCCAAGCCGAAGTTCTTGAACGAAGGCTGGAGGAATTTACTTGCTGAAACTCTTAAGGAAGAGCTGAGGGAATTATTAATTGGTTATTCTTATAACTTATTCTTCCTTAAGAGAACAACATGAGAGACTCGTCAGAATGACGACAATTTCATTTATTAAATCCTTAAACTATTTTCTAATTGACATATAAATCTAATTAATTTCTTTTTATTATTAATTAATATAAGTGGGAATAAAATGGCGTTAAGTAAAAACATAGAATTAATTAGAGAAAGGATAAACAAGGCTGCAATAAAAGCAAACCGTGACTCCAAAGATATAAAGCTGCTGACAGTAACTAAAACACGATCAATCGAAACAATTGAAGAAGCACTTTCTTATAACATTGAATTCATTGGAGAAAATAAAGTTCAGGAAGCTGAAGACAAAATACCTTTCCTCAAAGGAAAATTTAAAGAATTTCATTTTATTGGTCATTTGCAATCTAACAAAATTAACAAATTAATGAAACTAAAACCAACTCTTATTCACTCGATAGATAAATATTCCACAGCAAAGAAATTGAATAATTTTCTAAAACAACACTCAATGACACAAGATGTATTGATCGAAGTGAACACTTCGAATGAGGAAAGTAAATTCGGTGCAACACCAAATGAAGTTATTAGATTAATCAAATCTATCAGTCAACTGGAAAATATCAAGATCAAAGGATTAATGACCGTTGGTGAGTTCGTTGCAGATGAGACTGTAATAAGAAAATGCTTTATTAAATTAAGAGAATTATTCAATGAAATTAAAACAGCTGAAATTCTAAATGTTGAAATGAAATTCCTTTCTATGGGAATGACAAATGACTTTGAGATCGCTATTGAAGAAGGTGCAAATATAATTCGCATCGGTACCGCAATTTTTGGAGCAAGAAATTATTAAGCTGGAGAGAATATGTTATCAATGATAGTATTTGTTGTTTTATTGATTATTTCTTATTTATTAGGATGTTTTTCAACAGCAAAACTAATGACAAAATCATATAAAAGTATAAACGTGTATAAAGTTGGTACTGGGCACCCTGATACCCAAAATATTTACAATAATGTTGATAGAATGCTGGGGATTTTTACAGGAATTGTTGATTTTGGAAAAATGTTTTTTTATATTATACTACTCGAATTCCTATTAAATTATCAACCCATAACTGATATTATTGGAAATATTGGTACAAACAACCATTTACTTATCTTGGGATTTTTCATGGTTATTGGTCATTGCTTGCCTATAACACATCGCTTTAAAGGTGGTAGGGGATTTTTTACCTACATTGGATTTATCCTTTATTTTGCTCCATATCCAATGATGATCATAATACTTCTGGCGATAATCTTAGTTGTGTTCTTCAAACAAATACGCTTTGCACAATATATGGTAGTCATGTTGCCGCCATTCATTAATTTCTTTTTTGAAGATGATTCTTCTTTACTAGCAACAATGTTTATCGCAGCATTATTAATGGGGATCATAAATTTTATTGTATCCAAAAAACTGGGTGAGATATAATGTTTGATTTTTTACGTCACTCTGAGGAGTCTTCTTGCTGTTACTCTTAATGAAGAGTTTCAGAATAACAAAGTAATAAATTTAGTCTATTCTTCCTTAAGAGAACAACGTGAAATATGCGTCAGAATGACAGCATTTCATCTAATTAAAAAGAGGTAAATTATGATAGAAAAAGTCATGCACAATGATGTTGAATTAATATCTTTTGGAAATGAAAGTAAAGCTGAAAAAAAACTTTTAAAACAATTCGTAAATTATCATTGGAAACTTTATAAAAATGAACCACAATATATTCCGCTTTTAGATTACGAATATCTTGGTTTTAAATTAATTGGAATGACAGGGTTTTTTGAACCTAAGAACTTATTCTTTAAACATGCTAAAATGCGATTCTTCATGGCATTTAAAGCTGGAAAATTAGTAGGTCGCTGCAATGCATTTACAAATTCCCGGCATAACGAGCATTGGAATGATAAAGTTGGTTTTTTCGGTCAGTTTGAATGTATTGATGACAAGGAAATTGCAAAAATACTTACAGATGCAGCAATAAGTTTCTTAAAAGATCAGGGAATGGATATAATTCGCGGACCACAGAACCTTCCTGTTAATGACGCTACTCCTGGATTCCTGACTAAAGGATTCGATACCAGACCTGTAATGTATTATCATTATAATAAGCCGTACTATTCTTCTCTTGTAGAAAAACTGGGATTTAAAGCAGTAAAAAATGTTTTGTCCTGGGAACAAACTCCCAGCAGACCTATGGAAGCAAAGCTGTTGAGATTATGTCAGAAAATTATTGATCGCTATGATGTTACGATCGAAGAATGGGGTGAACGTTCTTTGGAAGTACGAAAAATAGAAATGCTGGATATTTATAATGCTGCCTGGAATGATAACTACGGATTTGTCCCTTTCACACAGGAAGAATTTGACCAGATAATTGAAGATATGATGCTTATAATGGATAAAAAACTGTTTATCTTTATCTATGTAAAAGGAGAACCTGCAGCCTTCTTTGGAGGAGTTCCCAATGTTTCTGAATGTCTTGGACGTATTGGATCTTTCCGGCATTTGGAATTGATACGTGCCTTAAAATTGATCTTAGGTGCAAAAAAAGCAAAAGGATTCCGATTAGGCTATCTGGGAGTTAAACCCAAATTCAGACGTTTAGGACTTGATGGAATCATGATCTGGAAACAAAAACAATATTCACGTACCAAATATGACTATTGCGATATGGGCTGGATATTAGAAGATAATAAAATGGTTATTCGATTAGTTGAATTGATCGAAGCTAAAGAAAGCAAAACTTATACGATCTATGAAAAGGAGATAAGTTAAATTATGATCAAAGTTATTGAGGTCAAAACTAAAAAAGATTTGTTAAAATTCATAAAATTTCCTTTTAAACTATATAAAAAAGATACTAACTGGGTAGCTCCGCTAATATCTGAGAAGAAGAAATTTTTTGATCCTAAATTCAATCCGTACTTTGAACATTCGGAAGCAACTTTTTTTCTAGCTTACCAAGATAATAAAATTGTTGGCAGGATCTCTGCTCAAACGAATGAAATGCATAATAAGACCCATGCAGATAAAGTTGGCTTTTTTGGATTCTTTGAAAGCATTAATGACCAGGAAGTTGCAGATGCCCTTTTTGAAGCTGCTGGAAAATGGCTAGCAGAAAAACAGAAAGATATAATGCGCGGTCCGGCAAATTTCTCAGTAAATGATGAATGCGGACTGCTGGTTGATGCTTTTAATTCCTCACCTGTATTGCTGATGACCTATAATCCGAAATATTATATTAACCTATATGAGAATTATGGTTTAATAAAAGCAATGGATCTATTAGCTTATTATGTACTGGTAAAACAACCACCGGAACGCTTAGCCAGACTAGCACGAAAAATTGAAAACCGGGGAAATTTTACAATTAGATCTCTACCCTCAAAAAACAAAAAAAAATTAAGGACTGATATCGAGACGATCTATCGGATCTACGAAGAAGCCTGGGAGAAAAATTGGGGCTATGTTCCCATGACTGAAAAAGAATTTGATCAACTAGTTGATAAACTGCTGCCAATTGTACGTCCTGAATTCATCTATATTGCAGAAGTTGATGGAAAAGCTGTAGGACTTTCCGTAACACTTCCAGACTACAATTTTGTTCTGAAGAAAATGAAAGGTAGAATGTTACCTTTCGGCTGGCTTAAATTCCTGTTAAATGTAAATAAGATCCCTACTCTTCGTGTAACTATTATGGGTGTACTGGATGAATATAAAGGACGTGGCATAGATGTCGTATTCTATTGTAAATCGTTCGAAACAGCAGCTAATCATAAAGTGCCATATAAACATGCTGAATTTTCTTGGATATTAGAAGCAAATACTATGATGAATAGAATTGCTAAAACACTTACTGCGGAAGTATACAAAACCTACAGAATGTATGATAAACCCATTTAAAGATGAGCTGAGAGAATAATACAAATTATAGCAGGTTCATTCCAGCAGTTGCCGGATTGAACCGAAATATTCTGGACGCATCAAAATGATACGTCCTGCAATTATATAAAAAAGGAGAATAAACTATGATAAAGATTATATCGGTAACTTGTAAAAAAGAAATTAAGCAATTCATTATGTTCCCATTCAAATTATATAAAAATGATCCTAATTGGGTTCCACCTCTTATCATGGATCAGAAAAAATTCTTCAATCCTCAAAAAAATCCATATTATGAACATTCAGAAGTAAAGCTTTTCCTGGCAGAAAAAGATGGAAAAATAGCTGGTAGAATTACCGCTCAAACAAATACACAGCACAATAAATTTCATGAAGACAAAGTTGGTTTCTTCGGATTCTTTGAGAGTATAAATGATCAAGCTGTGGCAGATGCACTTTTTACTGCCGCGTACAACTGGCTGAAAGATAAAGGAATGGATACAATGCGCGGACCGATGAATTTCTCTACAAATCATGAATGCGGACTACTGATAAAAGGTTTTGACGCACCGCCCTTTATAATGATGAACCATAATCATAAGTGGTATCAAAAACTTTATGAGGGATCAGGACTCGTTAAAGAGATGGATCTGCTGGCATATCTTATTCCCAAAAGACCAACTCCGGATCGCTTGAAAAGAGTAACTGAAGAGCTGCAGAAAAGAGGACGTTTTACTGGTCGCGAACTTTCTTCTAAAAGCAGGAAAGAGCTGAGGAAAGATCTGCAGACGGTTTTCACAGTTTATTCTAAAGCCTGGGAACGTAATTGGGGTTTTGTACCAATGA
>JAVCCF010000155.1 GCA_030765625.1 Candidatus Tenebribacter burtonii | reverse complement strand
TTTCCTGTTTTGACGGTACATTGAAAGATTATAAAATGGAATTCAATGATGGATACTTTGTGGATGTGGTACTTACATCAGGCGGGTATCCTAATGAATATAAAAAGGGAATCCATATATGCGGGATTAAAGAAGATCAAGAGTTGATCTTCCATGCCGGAACAAAAAAGAACAATATAAATATTGAAACATCAGGTGGACGAGTTCTAAACGTGGTTGCACAAGGTGAAACACTTGATGAAGCAATCGAAAATGCTTATGAGCGAGTTAATGAATTCTATTTTGAGGATATGTACTTTAGAAAAGATATAGGGAAAAGGAAGAAAAATATTTAACCGGAAAGAACGGTAAGACGCAAAGGGGAATCTGCAATGGAAAGAGAGAAGCTTGAGAAAATTGGTAAACAGATTGTTGACTCAGCCTATCATGTACATAAGGAATTGGGTCCAGGTTTACTCGAATCAGCTTACGAAAGATGTATTGTCGTTGAATTAATTGATAGAGGTCTAAAGGTTGAACGACAAGTCAAACTCCCAATTGTGTATAAAGAGAAAATATTAGAAAATGGTTATCGACTTGATCTGTTAGTTGAGAATGAAATTATCATAGAATTAAAAACTGTTGATTATATATTGCCAGTTCATGTAGCACAATTAATTTCATATCTTAAGTTATCTGGAAAACAACTTGGCTACTTAATTAATTTTAAAGTTGATTTAATAAAAAATGGAATTCAAAGAAAAGTTAATAATCTTTAACTTAGCGTCTTTGCGAACTTAGCGGTGAAAAGAAAATGAAAACAATTATTATCATGATTAGTGGTCGCGGCAGTAATATGCTGACAATTGCCAAAGAAACAACATTTGGTAAACTGAAAGAGATTTGTGAGATACAAGCTGTTTTTTCCAATAGGGAAGATGCTGTTGGATTACAGAAAGCATCTGAACTAGGTATTTTAACACATGTTATCGCATCGAAAGGGTATAAGAGGATTTACTATAATTCATTACTTATAGATTGGTTAAGATCACAAAATCCTGGTTACATAATTCTTGCCGGTTATATGAAGATCCTTTCACCTAAAGTAATTCGAGAATTCCCCGGAAGAATTATCAATATTCATCCTGCTGATACAGCTGAACATCAAGGATTACACGGTTATGAATGGGCTTGGGAAAATAAACTTGAAACTACAAAAGTTACAGTTCATTTTGTAGATGAAGGTTTGGACACAGGTGAGATCATCGGACAGAAAACTGTTGATTTGACTGAGGTTAATTCTTTGGAAGAAGTTGAAAGTCGCGGTTTGAAAGTAGAACACGAATTTTATAGTGAATGTTTGAGAAAAGTATTAACCGGAGAGGACGGAAAGACGCAAAAGGATTGATTAGTTTTTTTGAACCTAGCGCCTTCGCGATCACAACGGTGAAAGATTGAGGATAAATGAAGAAAATAGCGATAATTGATTTTGGTGGTCAATACACCCACCTTATTGCACGCCGAATAAGAAACTTAGGTATATACAGTGAGATATTTAATCCTGAAGACTTTATCATAACAGATGATTTTGTGGGGATCATTTTTTCGGGTGGACCGCAATCGGTGAATGCTGAAGATGCTTTTCGTATCAATATTAATATTGAGAAACTGGAAATTCCTATCTTGGGGATCTGTTACGGACATCAAATCCTGGCTTCCATGCTGGGCGGTACGATCGAAAGTGGAGAGAATAAGGAATACGGTTTCACTAATATTTCCATACAGGAAGATTCTTTGCTTTTTTCAGAGCTTGAATCCAGACAATCAGTATGGATGAGTCATGGTGATCACGTCTCAGAATTACCTGAAACATGCAGGATAACTGCTTCATCCGATTCAATAAAAATAGCTTCCTATGAATCTCTGGATCAAAAATTTTTTGGTGTACAGTTCCATCCTGAAGTTACTCATACTGCCAATGGTTTGAAAATGCTGGATAATTATATTTCAGTTTGCACTGATAAAAGAGATTGGAATCCACAGAATTTTAAAGATACATTAATTCAACAAATTCGGGATGAAGCCAAAGGCAGAAAACTTGTACTGTTGCTTTCCGGTGGAGTGGATTCTTTAGTTGCTCTGGAATTGTGTATTCAAGCTTTGGGTAATGAAAATGTATATTCTATTCATATTGATACTGGATTTATGCGGAAGAACGAATCAACCGAGATCATGGAACATTTTGCAAAACTGGGTTTTAAGAACATCAAGATCATTAATTCCGAAGAATTGTATTTAAAAGAACTGAAAGGGGTTGTTGAACCGGAAGCTAAAAGGTTAATAATTGGAAAATTATTTGTTGATATTGCTAATGAAGAAATTTCAGCATTGGGAAAAGATGAAGGACTGATGCTTGTGCAGGGAACTATTTACCCCGACACAATTGAAAGTGGTTCTACAGATAAAGCTGCCAAAATAAAAACTCATCATAACCGTGTAAGTGAGATCGAGAAACTGATCGAAGAAGGCAGGATCATCGAACCGATCAAAGAATTGTATAAAGATGAAGTCCGTAAACTGGGAGATGAACTGGGATTACCTGAAAAACTGGTTTATCGTCATCCCTTCCCTGGCCCCGGTTTAGCTATTCGAGTGATCTGCTCAGATATCGAAATAAATAATAATGATCTTCAAATTGATAACAAACATTTGAGTAAGATATTGGCAGATTTTGGTTTGTCAGGGAATATCCTGCCGATTAAAAGTGTTGGTGTGCAAGGTGATTTCCGCACTTATCACCATCCTGCAGTTATCTGGTTTAATGAAGGTATTGAACCAGCTTGGAAAGATCTAAAAACTGCAGCAACTCATGCAATCAATAAAATTCAATCTGTAAATCGGATTGTCTACAGCAACCAGCCAATTGATTTACAATTGAAAAAATTGTTTCTAGAAAAAACTGTGATGAATAAACTGCGGGAAGTAGATGCAGTATTACGTAATGAAACCGACCATATTCCTGAGATCTGGCAAATGCCGGTTGTTGCACTTCCACTTTTTCAAGATGATAAACAGGCTTTCGTAATGCGTCCGGTTTGCTCTTCAGATGCTATGACAGCTAGTGTTTATGAAATAGATTTCAAAGAATTTCAAAGACTCTCTGAATTAATTCAAAAGATTGATAGAGTTGGGAATCTATTATATGATATAACAACAAAACCACCTGGAACTATTGAGTGGGAGTGACATCTATCAGTATTATTTTAATAATTGGATAAAAAAAAAGCTCGATCTGATGATCAAGCTTTTCTGTTTTTTGATTTTTAGAGTTAAACTCTTGTAACGTTTATGGCTCTTGGACCTTTATCGCTTTCTTCAATGTCAAAAGTTACTTTATCGCCTTCATTAAGTGTTTTGAATCCATCACCACTAATGTTTGAATGATGACAAAAATAATCGATACCGTCTTCACATGATAAGAAATCAAAACCTTT
>JAVCCF010000061.1 GCA_030765625.1 Candidatus Tenebribacter burtonii | reverse complement strand
TCCAAACAATGTTAATGAAGTGAAGAAATTCGTTATATCATGCCCTCTACTTTTCATGAGATTGTTCAACTCCTTCCATTCAGAATCTTGAATTTGCAAACTAACTCTGATCGTTCTTAATTCATCTTTATTTTCCATTTTCTTCTTTCTCCTTAATATATTTTTTCACAATGTTCATATCTGGATCCTTTATGTGTTTTTTTAGCAATTCATATTCTGCTGTAATTGCGTTTACTTTTTCAGTTTCTTCCATTATAGTGTTTATAATTTCTTTCATAATAACTCCTTACAATTAGCTTTGCGATTTCTTCATAATAGTGTCATTTTTTTATATTTAATTTGACTTTTTTTTTGTATTATTGTATAATAGATTTGTAGTGCTATTGTAATAGATTTGCAGTGTGCGTGGTGGTGGTGATAATAATAATAATAATAATAATAATAATATTAAATAAACAAATAAATATTAAAAGAAGAATAGGATTCTACTCTTCTTTTAATTGTTGTTTTATTTGTTTACTTGTTTATTTATGCCTATTCACCCTATTTACGCCTATTTACCCTATTTACGCCTATTTACCCTATTTACGCCTATTTACTCTGTTTATCAACCAACTTTTGTTCAAAAATTCACTACTATTGAATCTATCCCAACAATTCTTCATCACATCTTCATCTACACTATCCCACGACAAGTGATTCCAATCTATCAAATCAAAACCAGCGTTTTTCAGTGAAACTCCCAACTTAAACCAGTCTGAAGTTTCAAGAAAATCATCAACATCGGCCAACTTTTTTAAATCGACAATAATTTCATCACCTTCAAACGATTCAATTTTTACTGAAATAATTTTCTTTTTCTTAATAATTATTTCATTTAAATCCTCTTCTATTGATACACCTTCATTATAGTATGTTTCGATCTTGTTAAAATTTGGTGTCAAGTATTTGGTTATATCAACGCCACTTTGATCACTTTCTTTACATTTAATTTTTGTCAACTTCCATTGCAATTCCTTGTAATATTCTATATCTGTTGTTTGTGTTATAGGAAAAAATACATGGTATTTGTTCAATTCCGCAGTGTGAGAGGATGATGTGTGGAGATAATATTCATATTTTCTGAACTTATATTTGAATAATACTATTGAGAAACCATCATCAATATCAGCGTAAAGACAATTAGAAGAACTCCAATTGTCTTTGCATCTTCTGTTTTTCACGAAATCATCATCATACATATCTGCACAAGTGTCAACAAATTCAGAAACTGTTACACCATAATTACTCATTAATAATGTAAACTCTTCCAGTTTGTTTATATTGTACTCGTAACATTGATTAATGTTCATTGGTGTTGTGTCGTTATTGCTGTATAATATCATCATAATTCATCAACTTCCAAATAATCTTTCAATTTTTCTACAAAATCTATTGGTATCAATCTTGAAGTTGTGCCATTAGATCTCTTGACAGGTGTACCCAAAATTCTTGTAAATAAATTTCCCACACTTCTCTGTTTTGCTAATCTTTCAAATGAACAATATTTCTTGTGCCACGTGACATAATCTTCGTACAAATCTTTTGAATTTATCCCAAATTCACATTTTCCAACTAATTGAAATAATTCACTTTCAGGACCATCTTCAATGTGATTTACTAGCCAGGATTCAATTGGTGAAAATGTCAAAGCTCTTTGCTCGTCTTTTGCAGCACTTCGAGGTACATTACTCCAATCTCTAGTTGAAATATCTCTATTAATCAGTAGATATAAGAGTGCTTCAGCTCCACCTTTCTTTGCCTCATTATTTATGAGGGATTCGAAAAATTTTGGATTATTTTTCATTTTAGGGTTGACATCTAAGACAACATAACGACGATCTGATTTTTCGATTGGGGCAACCCATTCATTATTTGAAGCTATAATTAGTCTAGAGAAATTTTCTTGTGTTGTCGAATCTTTACCCTTCAGTTCCATCCTGTGACTTCTCTCAGAAATAAACGTCTTTAATTTATTTGCTTCTTGAGGATTTCCAGACCATACAACCTCATCAGCAAACGTGAGTAATTTGTATGACAGATCGGAATTAAACTTTGATACAAGAGATTCTTTTGATACTATGTGTGCATAATTATCTTTCAGCAAAATGGATACATATTCTAACAGAGATCCTTTTCCAACTCCTGGTTCACCTCTCAAGACTAATGCTGGAATATATGACTTTTTTTCTGGTAATTGAATTAATTGAGCAAACCAATCCAGAATATATTTATAAACCTCGTCATTATCATTACAAATCACTTCTTTGAGGAAATTAAGAAACCTATCACAAGATTTATTTTGATCTGGTTCGACATTCCAGCCATGCCACAAATTATATTGATTGTCACTAACTTTTGAAGTCGGTCGAAAAACAACTTCATCATATCTTTCAATATCATTATCCAGAAACTTATATACAAGTTTTTCATCTTTCTCTATTGTGACAGATTGCTTGTTTTTTCCACTTCCTACACTTTTAGTTTCTTCTATAGATTCAACAACATCTGAATAAAAGCACGCAAAATCACCTCTATTGTACCTTTTGTTGAAATTATTTTTGTCAACTATCGACAACTTGTTCCCAATCATTACCTCAAAATGATTTTCCATCTTCTTTTTTTTCTTTGATGATTTTTCTTCCCTTAAAATCTTGAAAAAACCTTCAAAATCATCCTTAGTATTTAATGTCCTCAAAGCTTCTACTTGTTCATCCGTAAATTTCACTGTAATTCTCCATAATATCTTAATTATGAGAATGTGTTGTTGTTTTTTTTATTTATTTATTTATTATAATGTTTTTATTCTGAGAATGTGTTTTTTTATTTATTTATTAATTATAATGTTTTTATTCAAATTAAACCAGTTTTTAGTATCGCCAAAACCTAATTCTTTTAATGTTCCTGGTTGAGATTTGCAAAATTTCTCCCAATCTTGAAACGTAAACAGGGAAAATATGTTTTTTCTTCTTGATTTCTTAGAGTTTATTGGGATTGAAATCTCAAAATCACTACCAATCAGATCGTCGTTTAATATGAAATTTAAATAGTTGCACTCTTTGGATTCCTTATATATCATTGTATCAAAATCATCCAAATATTTTAAGATGTCACCATTTAATCTACCGTAAACTTCACCAAATGTTTCAAAATTAAATTCAATTGTCATTTTTTGGACCAAAATGTTAAACAAAAATGTCTTTAATTTATCTTTGGCGGAATTTCCTTCAGATTTATTATCCAAAAAAAACTGTTTGATTGATATTATTTTGTTAATCTCACTTTCTGAATCCTTCTCAATATCCAAAGAGTGAAAATCTGATGATTCTAATAATCCATTATCTGATGTGTCATCTCCAGCTTCTTCTATAAGTCTTGCAATATAAGCATCGTATTTCTCTTGAATCCTAGCAAACTCAGTCTTATTTTCTTCCAACTTCTTTTTCTCATCTTCTTTTGTTTTTTTTATTTCATCTTTGACATTCAATTTGCCAACCGAATAATCAAATAAATTTAATTCCTGCTTACTTTCAAATTTTATTTTTATGATTTTTCTAACATTTATTTCTTTTGGTATATTACCAATCTCTAATCTGAACTTATTGTCTTTTTTATTTTCAGATCCCACCACTTCATATTTTTCAATCAAATGCTCTATCATTTCCTCTATTACACTGCTTTCAATTTGTGATATAATAGAAGATTTGTTTTTCTTTAATTCTGAATATTTTTCTTTTCCTAGAAATTTTAAATACAAGTCATACCAAACGAAACCAGCTTTTTCTTTAGTTTCTGCAACAATATTTTTGATCAAAATTGTTATCTTTTGTGCTGGACTCTTACTATCCCACATGTTATTTTTGTAATCATAAATTATCATAATAATGTTCTCCTTTTTCCAAAATAAAAAAACCCTTACAAAATGAATTACGGCTCATCTTGCAAGGGTCTAGTTTCATAGACGCTCGAGCCTATTGGAAAGCCGTAATTCTATCCAATAAGCTCAATAATATTAATAGTAGAGAAAAAGATTAACTCTTCCTCTACTATGTTTTTTTCTTATTCTATTATATCCTTCAATATCTTCTCTTCAAACTCTTCATAACTAATATCATCTGTACCTTTCTCAAGTTTAATGTAATCTTTATTTCTATCCTTGTCAACTTCTTTTTCTGTAAATATTGTAATTGGTGTAATAGTTTCAGCAGCAGCTGTAGTGTTTTCGGAACTAAACTTACTGAAATTAAGATCTAATGATAATTGATTATTAATACTTTTGCATTCGTTGAGTACTTCGCTTGAGATTCTGAAGTATTTTCCAGAATTTAAAGGTTTGCAAGCTTCAATTTCCACACCTTTGAAACTTGTTGACTCTTCGTCAAAATAAGAAGAAGAATAATACTTGTTTTTTTCAGCCTCTTTTCGAACGATATTGAAATTAAATCCTTCTGAAATATCCGAAACATCAACATTAGAGTTGATCATTTTGTCAACGACTATAGAGTGCAAAGAAGGAGGCATGTTGTAGAGAAGTGGTTTTCCTGTCTCTTGTTTGCCGTTTTCGTCAAGAAGTAATACATTGTAAGTATACACCTTTTGTGCTTTGATTGCTCTATATTGATTTTGTTTCAAAGACGAGTTGTCATCCCAAAGATTTGATAGCAAAAAACATACTGGGCAATTATCTCTATCCATCCCAATACCTTCATGTGCGTGATACACTTTTTGTGAAAGTTTGTGACTGTGTGATTCAAAAAAAGGAAAAAGTTCATTTTCATTTTCGTTAGGCAAGATTCTTACTTTTTGAATACCCATTTCTCTCATTTGGAAGAAATCTTCTTTATAATCTACTTTTTGATAAGTTCCATTACTTTTTTGTTGCTTTGCTTTCAAAGCTTCAATCATTTCATTTTTCATACTCTTCGTTTCCTTGTAGTTAGCCTTGTTTTATTTTTTGTTTGCGGCTTATTAGAGATAGAGAATGTATTTCAATGTTTGCATTGGAGAAAAACTTTCTTACACCATTAACTATGCTTTTATTTATTAATTTTCGTAGTTTTGCCAAAAATAAACGTCTTTTTTTTCTTACTACACTATTACCTTTACGTTTTGACAGAAATAGTGTCAAATTTTAAATAAATTTATTAAATAAATTGATATTTTTTTGAAATAACAACAAAACAGTGAATAACAAGATGACCAAGAAACTGCTCTATTGTTATTGTATTAGAGTTGACAAAAACAGTGTCTAAGGAATTTAAAAATCAAATCCTTAGTTTTGAACTTTCAAAGTGTTTTTTGGTCTGTACTGCTATTATATACTATTATACTATATATATACTTATAATATATATATATAGTAACTAAGTGTATAAGAATTGATAAAAAAAGTTAGTTTGAAAAGTTTTGTATATTAATACAAATGAATAACAATAATA
>JAVCCF010000147.1 GCA_030765625.1 Candidatus Tenebribacter burtonii | reverse complement strand
TTTATTTGTGAGTTTCCGTGGACGTAGTGTTAAACGATGTTCCGCTTTGATACGGTTGCGAGTCTTTTAGTAGGGGCACGCCGCCATTAATCAACATGGAGCGAAGCGGAATGTTGATTAATGTTTGGCGTGCGCCACGATTCTTCCAGCTTTTCTTCCTGCTGATTGTGGGCACGTTTGTTAGGGGCTGTCATTTATCATTGCCTTTTTAAGAATAATACTTCATCTATGATTTCTGCATATCTTTCTCTATAAAAGTTATAAACTTTCTCTATATCATACACATCAAAAACAAACTTATAACTGAAATCATTCTTAATCAATCCAGAAGGTATCAAAGAATAATTGAAATGCTCTTTGTTTAAAACAACTAAGAAATAATCAGTTAGAACTTCTTTCGCTATGAACTTCATTAATAGGTTTTTGTGAGATTCATGCAGATTCTTTTTTTCTTCAATTTGAAAAAGTATAAAATTTATTTTGTATAAGAATAAACTCAAATTATTATAAATTGAGTTTAAAGAAATATAGTAATTATTTGTGGAAAACTTGAATAATTCTTCTTTATTCATATTTTTAATAATATCTTTATTCAGAAATTTATTGTATTCCTTATCTGCTTTTAATTTTTTTATTAATTCAGTAATTAATCCCGTGTAAATAGTCAAAGTCGTGAATGATGATTTTTTGATGTCTTTAGGAAGCAAATTACTTAAATCTTTTTTGGACACACTTTCTTTTATTTCTTGAATTTTTACTTTAAAATCTGTGTAGGTATTTTCACTGAGCAAAATATTTTTTTCTTCAATTAAATTTTTTGTTTGTTTTCTCATTTGGATGAGAGTTAAATAATAAATTAATAATGCAATTGCGGTAATTAAAGGAGTGAGAAAATTACTGAATAGAGTGGAGAAATCTTGCAAACATATATTTTTATGAAATATAAGAATTATGTAAACAGCAATCTCAAAAATAATAATTGAGAGTAATATTATCATGCTTTTATTATGAGTTTTCATTATTTAATACCTCGTTTTTAAAAATAGCCCATAATATTTGGCAGATGCCACGCTCTGCCTGCTTTTCTTCTTGCTGTTTGTGGGCGCGTTTGTTAGGGGCTTCGTTATCCTTTTTCAACAATCTCAATTTCCTCTTTTGTTAAACTGTAAAGCTCATAAACCATTTGATCAATTTCTTTATCGGTTTTAAAAATTTGCTTTTGTAATTCATTAATTTCTTCTTTGTAATTATTGAAATATTCTTCCCACTCATCTTGCTGGGGAAGAGTTAATTTTATTTTCTGTTTCTTCAATTCTGATATTAGAGTTTTGAAATCATAATTGAAAAATGCTTTCAATTTATTGCTCAATTTTTCAATCTCAAAACTGGTTTCAAGACGATGCAGGAAGGTATTAATCTTTTCTTGTTTTTGTTTATTTAAAGAAAGCATAATATCTGAGTTTTTAGATAGATTATTCAGATTTGCAGTTATAATTGGTAAGTTTTGAAGGTGCCCCCTTTTTACCTGTGCCATTGCTTTTCCTCGCTCAGGATTTATTAAATTTTGAAAATACCAATTAAGAAATCTTGAGTTTAAAATTGCTAGTAAGCCCTTCATATCTAATTTATGAGAACCATCACGAATTATATAGAGATTATCTCTTGCAACAAATTGCTGATCATCATAAGCAACTATTAATGAATCACCAGTTTGACGAATAAGTAATTTTTCTTTACTCTCAAATTTGGCAGAATATCTAGGTTCGGCTAGCCAATCACCATAACTAATCCAGTAATTATTTTTCCATTGAATAGAGTATTTACTAATTAAGTTACCTCTAATAAGTGGTAAAAATGTATCATCTTTTTTTGTTTCAGAAACAAAAGGTTTAAGTTTCAAAGTTTCCTGAGTTTGCTTGGGCTTGCCTTTGCCTATCTGAAACGGTTTTGTACCTTGAACAATCTGCACGATGTTACCTAGAGTTTTTAAATTAGAGAGTTTTTGTTTTATCTTTCTGGCATTTTCTGTTTCATAAATATTTATAGGTTTGCCTTTTAAAATTATCCATTCTTCTTGCATTATTTGCTTTTTTAATTCTAATTTATCCTTTTCGATTGTAGTAAAATTAATTAATGAGTTCCCATTTGGTTTTGAGTTTTGTAATATGTAAGTATCTGTTTCTACAGTCGCATCATTAAAAACAAAAAAATTGTAATGTACTAAACATTTTAACCTAAAGTTATTTAAAATGTATTTTCTTATTTTTGAACCAAATAATGAAGACAACCAAGTATTAGGCATTATGTAACCTGCAAAACCACCTTCCTTTAACCAATTTTTAATCATCTCAGTAAATAATAGAAAACTATCGAGTTGATAACTTTGATGAATAAATTTATTACTAAAATATTCTGTTTCATTTTTTGAAAATTTTGCTCCATAAGGTGGATTTCCAATCACAACATCAAAACCACCATTTTGCATAATTTCAGGAAATTCTTTATTCCAATCAAAAGCCTTTTCTCCTGCAATTTCAGGATCTTCAATTAATGAATTTCCGCATTTTATGTGTTCGCTTAAATCTGTTAATTTTCTTCCTTTTTTAGCAGTTTTAAGCCAAAGTGAAAGTTTTGCAATTTCAACAGATTCTTCGTTTATATCAACACCATAAAGATTATTTTCTAAAACTGCTGTATCAATGTCAAAAAGTGAAAGTTGTCCTTTTCGCAAATCGGTTTCAAGATCGATTATAAAATTGTGCTCATTAATCAAAAAGTTTAAAGCTTGATTTAGAAATGCTCCGCTACCGCAAGCAGGATCAAGGATTTTAAGGGATAAAAGCCATTCTTTGTAATTTTCAAGTTTATCGAAAAGTTGTTTACCTTTTTTTGAAAGAGAATTTCTGGTTTTCTTAAAATATGTTTTATCAATTTCAAGATTATTTAATTTAAGTTCATTTTTTTTCTCGGTGCAAAGTGTGCCGACTGTATTTTCAACAATGTATTTTGTAATGTAGTTTGGAGTATAAAAAACACCTTCTTTTTTTCTTCTTGTTTGTTTTTTAACTAAATTTTCTCCGCTGATTTCGGCATTTAATTTTTCAATGTCTGTTAAACTATGCTCGAAAATGTGTCCCAAAATATTTACATCAATTTCAGAATCAAAATCATAATTTGAAAGTTTAAGAGAATCGGTAATTAATATTTCATCATCAATGATTACATTATCCAAAATCTCATCAAATTGGAATAAACCACCATTATAGGCAGCAATCGAAAGTTTTTCGTTACCTTTATTAATATAACTGAAATATTTTTTGAACTCGCTATACAAAGGTATGTAATGATCCAATTCTTGAAGTTTGTTGTAATCTTCAATAACTTTAGAAATTATGTTTGCTGGAATCAATCCTTTATCTTCGGCAAAAAAAATAAACAGAAATCGATCTAGCAACTTTTGGGATTTTTTGAATAAAATCAGTTTATCAATTTGTGGATTATTTTTTGTTAAGTTTTTGTAAATATTGTTTCTGAAAATTGAATAATCATTATAGAGTTTTTTTGAAATCTGCTCTTCGTGCTGGTTAGATTTTTCTTTCATTTCTGCTGGAATATCTTCAAAAATACTCTCTTTGCTGAAACAGAGGTAAAGAAATTTGAATTCGTTCTCCGAAAGTTTGAAAATATTAAATTCTTCAAATTCAGTTGCATCATTAATGTATAATCTGATTTTTTCAAAATTAGAAGTAATTACATATTTGCAATTTACTTGATGTGCTTTATAATTGAAAGCCTGTTTCTCAATAGTTTTTAAGTCTTTTGTCTTTGTTGATTTTAATTCGATAACAGCAATTGGATTTCCGTCTTTCAGAATTGCCCCATCTGCTTTTTCGGCGTCTGTTTTATTTTTAAATTCCGTTGTTAAATTAAAATTTTTGTTTGGATTAATTGTGTAATTTAAGCAATCTACAAATAATTCTCGTAAGAATCCTTCTTGATATTGTTCTTCTTTGAGAGTTCTGATTCTTTCAGCTCTATCAAAATCATTAAAATACATCGAATATTTTTTATAGTTTTCTGTTATCAAATCAGAAGATAAATTCCTAAGATACTTTTTAACTATCACTTTTTGAAATAACGACAATTACTTCCTCCTATTCCGTTGCCCCTAATGTTCTGCGTGTGCGGCGGAATCAGAAGGATTCCGTCGTAAACAAACTGACCAGGTGTTTGAATCGGAAGATTCAAACAAAGAGCACTGACCAACTCTACCGACGACACGCTTGTTATGCACATTTCTTATACTTTTCTATACAAATCAGGATCTTCTGTTATCAGATTATCGCAGTATTCAACAAATTTTAGTGTCCTATCATATTTAATTTTCGCATCATTTGGTGCATTTTTCTTCAACTCTTTTAATTTGCCTACAATTTGATCATGTGTATAGTCTACCATATACATTTTATGAATCCAATTAACAGCGTAACTTCGCTCAGTTATTTTTTTCTTAGCATTTATATCTGAAAAATATCTATTATAAACAATATCATATTTCACAAAGTCAGTTTTTGGAAAATCGATGTGTTGGTTTTGTTTAATAATTTCGTCTAACCATCCTGAAGATTCAGGAGTTAGTGATATTCCAATCCAATCAGGTTGTTCATAATATTTAGCTGCTAAATCAATCGCATTACCAATAATTATTTCTTCATTAGTATAAAATTCACCACAACTAATAACTCCTCTGAATAATAGATCTTCTTTGAAACCAATATAGAATAGATATTTAACAATTACAGTTGAATAAAGAAGTAATTGTACCATATTGAGTTCATTGTTTTTTGAGAACAGCGTTATTACTAACGTATCTGAAAAAAGGAAAAAATCTCTAATCAAAATGTTTGAAGGCATTCTTTGTTTATGAATATATTGTCTGAGATGTTTCCATTTCTCAACATATTCTTCTGGAGACATTTTTCCTAATATTCCTTTAGTTCCTAAAGTATCAAGTAAAACGACTACTCCATTATTTAATCCTGTTGCTCTAAAATGACTCATAATACCTCATCAAATATGTGCATAATGTTTGGCGTGTGCGGTGCTCTTTCATAATTTCTTTCATCCTTAGCACTGACACGTTTGTTAGCCGCATAATCCATCAATCAAACTACTCAATTAAAGCTGACTCAAAAGACTCAATGAATTCATTTTCGTTTTCATTATTGTAAAATGGGACACCAGTTAACCTGAATTTATCTGATGAATAGTTGATAACTTTGTTTTTAAATTCACATCTTATTTCACTCAGAAAATCTGCTTTCCATTTATCCTTCTCCAAAAATTGAGAACCTTTAGGTTCAATAAACATTTGGTAAGTAATGTTCTCTTTAGATTTTTGTTTTAAGAATAATAAAAAATCAGGTTCAAATCTACGACCCTTTTTATCAAATATCTTAACTTTTCGTTCGTTACGAATTAAGTAAATATCGGTGTAATTTTTAGAAATATTTTCAATTCTTCGAGCAAACATTTCAACAAATCGTTTTTCTTCTGAAGTTCCGAAATTATCATTGTAAACATACCAATCTTCATCAACCAAAAAAGCTGCTTGGCTTTTTGCTCTTTCATTATTTTTGCCAATTTTTAATTTTACAATTTCCGGGAATTTATCTTTTATTGTGCTGATTTCCTTAAAATCAGAAGTGCCGAGATAATCGTATAAATTGCTTCTAATATCCTTTTCAATTTCATTCAGCAATTTAATGACTGCATAAAAGTAATCAGAATTTGTAACATTTAAGATTCTTTCTTTTGTGCCTTTGAAAGTTATCTCAAGACTACTTAAATATCCTTGTTGTTGAATGAAATCATTAATCGAATTAATTGAAGGAAAATAATGTTTGATATTACTGAAATGATAAAAATCATTTTTGGTTAATGCGTTTTTGATAATGTGATTTGGAATTTGTTCTAATTTTATATCTTTCGATTTTTTCTTTGAAACAACAGACTTAACTTCGTTTTCATTAAAAGCTTCAGTCACCACTCCTTCACCAGAAGAAAGAACAAATTCAATGTTTCGTTTCTTCACACCTAAATCTTCAAAAGAGCGAATGTTTTCATATTTGTTTTTTACTTTTTTATTCTCAAAAACTACACCTTTTTTATATAAATCTGTATTTTTGAATTTTTCTTTTAAAATCAAATCTCTTTCAACAAAATCTTTTTCATCATCATAAATTCCAGTATCAATTAAAGCCTTTTTCAATTCAGAAATGTATTTACTGTCTTCAATTGTGTGGTAATGCAGCTCTTCAATTATTTTCAATTCATTTATATTATTGGGAATATCATATTTTCTTTTGAATCTGTCTTGATCATTTGTTATTTTAAATGGGAAATATCTTGCACCGCGACCTATCAATTGAGCTTCGGCGGTTGTTGTCTTACCTGGTTTACCTGCTTTTGAATCTCTGGTTTTATATAAACGGACAATATCGAAAAGGTTTAAAACATCCCAGCCTTCATTGAGTTTATTAACAGCAAAAATAGCGCGAATCGGGTTATTATTATCTTCAAGAGAATTTAACACAAATTGCTGTTCGACCAGTTCTGCAAGATCATTTTTCTTAAGAGATTTCTTTTCGAGATTTTCTTCATTAACGGAAATACAATTGGTTTCAGCAAAATTGATCTTTAGTATTTGAATCAATTTGTTAAATGAGTTGTTTTTGTAGAAATCGAATGCTGTTTGAATTATTCCAATTTTAGATTTCTCTTTGATATTCCTGAGATCTTTCTCAGTTAGATTCTCTATAATTCTGTGAAAATTTGCTTTGTTTTCCAAAGAATCTTTTATCAATTTCTGAGCTTTAAAGAGCATTACAGGCTTTAAATTAATGCCGTGTTTCAATGCAATATCTTGTTTGTATTGATTTAAAATTATTGCCTGGATTATTCTCTCATCATCCGTCATTTCACTTCGAAGCAGATTTACATCTTTTGAATAACCATCATCCTTAAATTGTCTGAGATCATATCGGAAAAGAACTTTTGGTTTATATTTTTCTACAATATTCTTGTGCTCATAATCAAGCGTTGCTGTAAATTCAAGAAGCAGATTCTCATAATTTTGATTAAATATTTTATCAACCGTATTTTCCCAATTTGGTTTGGAAAGCTGTGCAATCGTTATTTGACTTTTTGTCTTTTTATTTATGTGATGAGCTTCGTCGGAAATGAAAACAATTTTATGTTGTTTAAAATCTTCAATTGTCAGACTATTCTCTTTCTCAATATAAATATCACTGTGCAATTTGTGAATTGTTGTAAAACAGATATTAATATCGTTCAAATTTGCATCTTCAAAATTATCTACTTTCCGAATCGAAACTTTCTTATTTTCAAAAGTGATATTGTTCCCAAATAGATATTTAGAAGAATTGGTATTTATAAAATTATCGATAGTTTTATTTATGATATTTTTGGAATTTACAAAGAACAAAAACTTTCTGTAACCCTTGCGGTAAAGATACAAGATTAAACCAGCCATAATCAATGTTTTCCCGCTTCCTGTTGCCATATTATGCATTAACTGATACGGCTTCGGTTGTTTGCTCTCAAACGGTTCATCTTCAAAGAAACAAAGAAATCTTTGAAAAGCTTCGATTTGATATGGTCGCAATTGGAAATTGGGATTGAGATTAGTTTTAATTGTTTCGGGAATTTCAATTTTCTGAATATACTTTTTACCAAATTCAGAAACAATTGTTTTATAAAGAAAATCCATACTATTCTTTCTCATTATCATCAGTATTCGAGGAATACTTGGTAACTGATTTAGAATTATTCTTCAGTTGTTTTATCGCTTTATCAAAATCTGACATGTAGTTTTTATCTTGTTTGATTCGATACTTTTTAAGTTTTTCCGTTGCAAGTTCATGAGCAATAATTTTTGATATTTTGCCTTTATCCTGCAAAATTTCTTCTTCGTTAAATTGTAAGAAAGCATTCAGCTTTTCTGCCCAATTTCTCATATACATTGGTTTTCCTTTGCTGGCTTGAAATTCGGCATAATCAAGATACATATCAACAATATGATTTAGTTTTTTTAATTCCTCTGGTTGCAAATAATTTTTAGCAATTATCACATCGCTTTTATATATTTTGCCTTGCGGACTTTTACGCCAAGAAGTTAATCCCATATTTTCTTTATTTTCATTAACTCGTGATACAATTATTTCGGCAGCTGTTTTACCTGTTATGGCAAAATGCAATTTGTTTTGAACTGTAGCAAAAAAGCGTTCTGTCTCAATTGTATCCAAAGAATAATCTACGGAAGTTGCATAAATATCTGTAATTTTTTGATATACCATTCTTTCACTTGCTCGAATTTCTCGAATCTCTTCGAGCAGTTCATCAAAATATCTGGCATCAAAACGTGAACCGTGAATAAAGCGGTCTTTATCAATTGCAAAACCTTTCAGGATATAATTTTTTAGTTTATCGGTTGCCCAAGTTCTAAATTGTGTTCCTCTGCTGGTGTTCACTCGATATCCAACTGCTATTATCGCTTCCAGAGAATAATGTTTGGTTTTATAGTTTTTCCCGTCACTCGCAGTTACCGAGTACTCCTCGACAACTGAATTTTTATCTAATTCTCTATCATTAAATATATTTTTCAAATGTAGGGAAATATTGTCAGTGCTGCATTCAAACAATTGAGCCATTAGTTTTTGTGTTAGCCAAAGGTTCTCATTTTCAAAAAGAACATTTACTGTTATTTTGCCGTCTTCTGTTTCGTAAACTGCGATTTCATTAATTTTAGAAATTGTCATAATTGTAAACCTGTTTCCATTTGTGTAGATTCTTGTTCTTTTTCAATTTCATAAAACTCTTTTGTTAATTTTTTATCTTCGTCGGAAACTTTGAAATCATCATCATCGATCGAAGATAGATTTACATAAAGTTGGTTTTTATTTAGAATATGCAGGAGTATCTCTTTTTGTTGTTTTAAGGTTAGTTTTTTGAATTCTTCAATTTCTTCATCTTGCTTTTTGATATCTACATTGTAATTAATAAAGCTGCGTTCTTTCATCTCTTCCCAGATTTTCAAAAGTTCCTTACTATCTTTTGTAAATTCAATCTGCTCAATGAAAGTTTGGTTATATTTTTTGAGTTCACAATAAATGAAATCACCACCACCTTGCCAATTTACTGCTTTGGAAATTCCGCTTTTATCACAATCAATTGTATCTATCCATTCTCCATCTTTTTTAATCTTCTTTCCAATAACATTCTGCATTCTGATTGTGCTGTCATTTTTTCCGTAATCTAATTGTTCTATCCCAATATACTGCCGCCCCAATTTATGCGAAACCGCAGAAGTTGTACCACTTCCAAGATGATAATCTAATACAATGTCATTTTCTTCAGTAAACATCGAAATTAATCTTGCTAATAGTAATTCAGGTTTTTTCCCTGATGGGAAGCTAACACCACCTTCATTTTGAGAATTATTAAAATCCACATCATCCCAGAAATCGCAAATTAATTTTCCAAAATATTCAATTATGTATTTATCAAATCCTACATTGTATATGCTTTTATTTAGGGGAGATAATCTTCTACCATTAAAAGCGAATTCACCTTTTTTGTATTGTATTACATTATCCCAATTTTTTTTACTTAAATCTTTTGCATTTTTTGGAATCTCTTTTGTGCTTTGAAAAATTTTATTTCGATTTGCTAGAGCAAATTTTAAAAAATCTTCATTCTCAAGTGCATATCTATTTAATTGAAAACTTTGGTCACATATTTCATTCTTCTCAATGTATTCTTTTAAAGAATATTTTGGTAGCAATTTATCATTAATATCAACAAACGTATTGAAATGTGTATCCCAAATTTGTCGTTTTTGATAAATTGGATTAATTTTAATTTTATCAGAATTTTTATAAACAATCATTGTTGACTTTGTTTTTATTATTGTTTTATTTCTTGCTGACATTTTCAAACCACTTGGATGGGAATCTTTTATAGCAATGTGATTAATAAAATTATTTCTTCCAAAAATATCATCCATCAATATCTTTAAATAGGAATCTTCTATAAAATCACAATGAACAATTAATACTCCATTTTTTCTTAAAAGACGTTTTGCTACATCCAGCCTGTTTTTCATAAACGTAAGCCAGGTGCTGTGATTAAAATTGTCGTTATAACCAAAACTGTCATTTCCTGTATTGTAGGGTGGATCAATATAGATAAGTTTCACTTTTTCTTCAAAGCGAGGTAAAAGGCTGTGTAAAGCTAAAAGATTGTTTCCTTTAATGATCAGGTTTTCTTTAAGATTACCTTTTATGTCAGTTTTCAGCTTTGTAACTTTTTCTTTTCCATCTGTTGTATATCGTTTCCAATTCGTAAGAACTTTAGGCTCAAACAATTGATCAATCTCTTCTTGAGCAAGTAGTTCATTAAAGAAAATTTCAGAACGCTTTTGGTCTTCAGTTGTTTGTCCGCCTTCCAGAACGCAGTCTTTAAAAGGCCAAACAAGAGAAACTTCATTTCGTTGGTTCAAAAATTTACCATTGATATTCAGTCCGATTTTATTTTTATATCTTGTGTAGCTGTCTTTTAGGAAGTTCTTATTCTCCATATATTGAACAAACAAATTAATATTGAAAACCCAATGCCCTTTTATTTCCGTGAAGAATTTATTTTTTATCTCATCAATTTCGATCAGCAGTTCTATTAATCGGTGATTTATGTTGTAAGCTGCATCGATAATTATAAATTTTTTCAATTCACCATTATCATTGATAAAGCTTGATTCTCTGGAAAGTTGTTCTGTTAGAACTTCGTGAAATTTGTTCATCAATTTCTCCTAATTCAGTTTGTATCGAATGAAATAATTATTGTTATTCTGGCAACTCAAAATTATTGGAACAATCAGAACACTAAATTAAATCAATTTTCGTTTCCGAAAAACTCATCAATTATTCTGGTTTCTTTGATTTCATCACAGTAAATATTCAAATCTATTTTTTCACACATATTTTTGTCTTATATCTTTTGCGGCTAATGGATGGGCACTGCCACGTTCTTCTTGCTTTTCTCTCAATCTGAATGTGGAGTGCTGTGTTACAAGCATCTTTCACTTCAATAGGATACATTTCTTCATAGATTCAAATTTACCATTCACGTTTAATTTATAGAGATATACGCCTGAACTGACTAAATTATTATTTTCATCAATTCCATTCCAGATTACTGAATGATTACCTTTTGTAAATTCATTGTGAGCTAAAGTGTTTATTTTTTGCCCCTTGATATTATAAATAGATAGATTAACTTCAGAATCATTTTGAATTGAGAATGATATTGTTGTGGTTGGATTGAAGGGATTTGGATAGTTTGATAATTGAATATTGTTGATTGAAGATTGAATATCTTCTTCATCCACTCCAGTTCCTTGATCATAATAGAAAGCCCCCATATCTGCAATCGTTCCATCGGGATCAAAAGGAGAATTTGGATTTCCAGCATCGATGCAGGGAGAACATTCTGTCAGGTGATAATCTCCATTTTCAGGATCAACAAATAATGGGTCTACAT
>JAVCCF010000009.1 GCA_030765625.1 Candidatus Tenebribacter burtonii | reverse complement strand
GATCCTTTTATAGTTTTCATGGTGCTTATCATAGGAAAGTTCATTTCTGATGAACAGTGCGATCAGGATCGTGCAGGTAAGTCCTATGGCTAACCCTAAAATGTTTATAATTGAATAGAATTTTCTATTTAGTAAATTCCTTAAAGCAACTTTAATAAAATTCTTGAACATATCTCGCTCCCAAAATCATCAAATTCTGTTCGAATTTTTCAATTTAAATAACTGATTCTCTTTTTGAAAAACGACTAAAAAGCCGCTGGCTCTAGCTCAAACCAACAGCTTAATATCATTAATACTACAGATGGAATTCTTTTTTAATGTTTTCTGTAACGATATGGCCGTCGAACAATTGAATAACTCTATGAGCATATTCTGCATGGGAAGGTGAGTGTGTTACCATAATTATAGTTGTTCCTTCTTCATTAAGTTGTGTAAGAAGATCCATTACTTCTTCTCCATTTGCTGAATCAAGGTTACCGGTAGGCTCATCAGCCAATATCAATTTTGGTTTTGTAACAACTGCACGGGCAACTGCAACTCTCTGCTGCTGACCTCCGGAAAGCTGCTGAGGAAAGTGTTTTGCTCTATGAGCGATCTTCATTCTATCAAGAACTTCTGTTACTCTTTTCTTTCTTTCAGAAGAACTCATCTTTATATATAGAAGTGGTAGCTCAACATTTTCATAAACTGTAAGTTCATCAATGAGATTAAAGCTTTGAAATATGAATCCAATATTAGATTTTCTCAAATTAGTACGCATCCTCTCTGTGTATTTAGAAACTTCGATGTCATTAAAATGTAATTCTCCCTTATTTGGATTATCCAATAATCCAACTAAGTTCAGCAATGTGGATTTCCCACATCCGGAAGGACCCATTATTGCTACAAATTCACCACTTGCTATTTCCATGTTTACATTGTTCAGGGCTGTAGTTTCTACCTCATCAGTTCTGTAGAATTTGGTTAAATCAACTGTCTTAATCATTTTCGCCTCCATTTTTTTATTTCAAAATTAATTTTTCAGCTCGACCAAAATTATCATAACTAGAAATTATTACTCTCTCACCAACCTCAAGACCTTCCAGTAACTCATAATACTTTGGATTCATTCTTCCTAACCTAATGTCGCGTTTCACTGCGAATTTTCCGGTTGGATCTACTACAAATATATATTGTCCGCCTGTACTTTGATAAAATGCTCCGCGTGGTACTAATAAAGCCATTTGAGATGCACCTAATTCCAATTTCACACGGAAAGTCTGTCCGGTTCGAATTTGATCTGGTACAACATCTATAAAGACTAAATCAACTCCAAATCGGCCATTACGAACTTCAGGGTATATCTTTTTGATTCGTAATCCATAGGAGTTGCCGGTAAAATCGAATTCACCGATCAAGTTTGAATTTACTCGAGAAATATAATGTTCGTCTATCTCCAGTCTTATCTTGAATTCATCCAAAACATGGATTTGTCCCAAACGTTGCCCTCTTACTATTGCTTCACCAATTTCTGCATTAACAGAAACCAATAAACCTCTAACAGGTGCTTTCACTTTTAGATTGTCCAATTTTTGTCTTACGAATTCTAGGTTCATTTGCATTTGATCTACTGAGTTCTCTAATTGTGCAACTTGAATTTCACGGAATAGTGAATCTGCTTCCTGGTTTTCAATAACTAATTCACGGGTTTTCATTAGATAGTCGTATCTTTCTTCTGTTTCTTCAAATTCTTTATCTGAAATATAATTCTGTTTAAATAAATTAATACTATTTTCATAATTTCTTTTTTGTATGCTAAGCTGATAGTCAAGATCTAGCAATTGCCTTTTAAGACTGAGTTTGTTTTGTTCCATAGAAAGACGGGTATTACGTAGATTATTAATTTGTTCAGCAAGATTGGCTTCACGGTTCATTATATCGAGATGAAGATTTGTATTACTCAATCTTAATATAACATCATCTTCTTCAACCATTGTTCCTTCTTCTATTAATAGTTCTTCTACTCTTCCACCTTCTATGGCATCCAAGTAGATAGTACTTATTGGTTGCACTGTACCTGTTTGAGTTATATAATCTTGGAAATAGTCGTTTTGCACTTCCTCAATGGATATCCGCTCTGTTTGTACATTAAATTTAGAAGTATGATCTCCAAATATTAGGTTATAAAGTATAATAATTACAATAATTCCACCTATTGAATACCACATTATCTTTTTCGGTGGCCATTTTTTCTTTTCAATTGCTCTGTCCATTTCCTAACTCCTTTTTATATTCAATTTAATTAAAGCAAATTATGTGCCAAACACTTAACCACATAGAACACATATACATACGGAATTGTTATTGCAATATACTGTTCGGAAACGTACTAATACATGTACGGTGACGGACAGTTTTTTGTTGACGGTTTTGGTTTGTAAAAATTAGTGTGCAATAGTTTTAAAAAAAAAGAGAAAATTGAACTTTGGGAGCTTACAAAATGAAAAAATTTGGTAAGATTCTTGCAATTGATGATAATGAAGATATTCTGTTTAGTTTAAAATTACTGTTAAAGAATCATGTTGAGTCAATTCATACTGAAATAAATCCGGATAGGATCCCCGGGTTAATGGAGCAAGGTAATTTTGATGTTATCCTGCTCGATATGAATTTCACAAGAGATATGATTGGAGGGCAGGAAGGTTTTTACTGGCTTGAAAAAATTCTTGAATTAGATCCTTCAGCGGTTGTGATTTTTATTACTGCTTATGGGGATGTTGAGCGTGCAGTGAAGGCAATAAAAGCCGGAGCTGTAGACTTTGTTTTAAAGCCCTGGCAGAATGCAAAATTATTAGCTACAATATCTTCCGCTCTAAAATTGCGTGGCTCACTGATTGAAGCAGATAAACTAAGACTTACCAGAAATGAATTATGCAAAAAATTGGACCAACCATTTCATGATTTTATTGGTGATTCAGCCGAAATGTATAAAGTATTCAATATTATCCAGAAAGTATCTTCTACCGACGCCAGCGTTTTAATATTAGGTGAGAATGGAACAGGAAAAGAACTTGTTGCCAGAGCATTACATCGGAATTCCACTCGCAGAAATGATATATTTTTAAGTGTTGATCTTGGAGCAATAAGTGAAACATTATTTGAAAGTGAACTTTTTGGTCATATGAAAGGCTCTTTCACCGATGCAAAAAAAGATAAACCCGGAAGATTTGAAGTTGCTTCAGGGGGTACGCTCTTTCTTGATGAGATAGGGAACCTTTCACTTCCATTGCAATCTAAATTATTAACTGCGATCGAGAAAAGAGAGGTGATTCGTGTTGGCTCAAATAAACCTCGATCAATTGATGTCCGTTTGATCTGTGCTACTAATATGCCGATTTACCAAATGGCTAAGGAAGGGAATTTCCGTCAGGATCTTCTTTATCGCATAAACACAGTCGAAATCACACTACCATTACTAAGTGAAAGAATCGAGGATATCCCTTTACTTGTTGATCATTTTCTACAACAATTTGCTCATAAATATAAAAAGAATATTAAGGGTGTTAGCTCTGCTGCGATGAAAAAACTTCGTCAATACAACTGGCCGGGAAATGTGCGGGAATTACAGCATTCAGTAGAAAGAGCTGTCATTTTGAGTGAATCAAAGATTTTACAGCCAAACGACTTCATGCTTAAAGCACCTCAAAACGTTGGCAATGAAGGGACATTGAACACATTTAATATTGAAGATATTGAACGTGACGTTATTCAAAAGGCGTTACGTAAAAATAATGGTAACATTAGCCAGGCAGCTAAAGAACTTGGATTAACCAGGGCTTCCTTATACAGAAGATTGGAAAAATATGCTTTATAGAAATTTTAAAGTTAATATTGTTGTTCGCATAATACTGATCATTATTATGATCATGGCTGTGTTCATTTCAATTTTTAGATTTGGATTCAATGTAACACCGATTCTGCTTGGAGTTTTGATAATTTTTCGAACCCTTGATTTGATCAGATATGTTCAAAAAACTAATAGGTATCTAACAAGCTTTTTAGAATCAATTCGGTATGCCGATTTTTCACGTAGTTTTAAACTGGAAGGTTTGGGGACTGCTTATGATGAAATGAAAGGTGCCTTTAATGATGTGATATCAGATTTTCAGAAGATCCGAACAGAAAAGGAAGAACACTTTCATTACTTGCAGAATGTAATCCAGCATATTGGAATAAGTCTTATCGCTTTTCAAAAAGACGGTTCAGTGGAAATGATCAATAATAGTGCTAAAAAATTATTTCAGATCAATAAGTTAAAGAATATAAGTGAATTGGAAAGTTACAGTTCTGAGCTTGTAATAAAAATGAAAAATATGAAATCCGGTGAGCGAATTCTTGTGCAGGTTATTGATAACGATATGATGTTACAACTGGCAATCTATGCTACTGAATTCAAGATTAGAATGCAACGCATTATTCTAGTTTCAATCCAAAATATTCAATCTGAATTGGAAGAGCAGGAGATGGCAGCCTGGCAAAAACTTATTCAAGTGCTAACACATGAAATAATGAATTCTATTACTCCTATTGCATCACTTTCTTCAACAATAAATGAGCTTTTAAAAGATATTGATACAACGGATAACAAGCCTCAGATGATTGATGATGAAACTGTAATAGATATTCGGAATTCTCTCAGAACTATTAATAGAAGAAGTACCGGGTTAATCCATTTTGTGGAATCTTATCGCAATCTGACCAATATCCCAAAACCAAAATTCAATATCATTTCAGTGAAAGAAATATTCAATAATGTTCACTTGTTGATGGAAAATGACCTCAAGATGAAAGGTATAGAATGTGTAATAGATATTTCACCCTCCAGTTTGGAATTGACAGTCGATGAAGAATTGATCGAACAGGTATTGATTAATCTTGTGAAGAACGCTATACATGCACTTTCTAACAAGGAAAATGCTAAAATAATATTAAGAGCCTTTTTGGATAAACGTGGCAGGATTGCTGTGCAAGTTATTGATAATGGACAAGGAATTTTAAAAGAGGTGATCGATAAGATTTTCGTGCCTTTCTTTACAACCAAACCGGATGGTTCCGGTATTGGACTTAGTTTATCAAAACAGATCTTAAGAATGCACGGAGGCACACTCACGGCTCAATCAGAACCAAATGTGGAGACAAGTTTTACATTAAGATTCTAAACTTAGCTTTTCTTTTTTTAACTCACTTTGTATATCTTAATGTAGTATAATTTAGTTAGGAATTATAAATCAGGAATTACAAATGATATGAATGAATTAAACACGTCCGCTTCTAATATAAAAAATATTTCCACCTTCTATGGGTTTAAGTTATGTTTCTAACTTCTCCAAATTTTACCATTTTCCCAAAATTTTATTTGAGAGAAACAAGTTTATCTCTTCTTGTTTTTTAAGTAGCTCAAATTCCTTACTCATGCTCGACATTCTAGAATTCTGATATTCAATTTTAGAACGGTCAAGATCAAGCAGACTTATCATTCCATACTTATAATGTTCCTGAGCCATTTGCAAATTTTTCTCGGCAAGTTCGAGTTTATCTTCATACAATTTTTGTGATTGTCTTATTGTTTCAAGATCAGAGAGAAGGATCTGCAAGTCTATTACATTATTCTCTTTTGTAATTTCAAGATCCATCTCTAAAAGCTCATAATTTCTTTTGAATTGAAAATACTGTTCTCTCGTCTCTAATAAATTAAAGATATTGTAACTTGCGTTTAGTGAAAGAGTATTGCTAGTTCTGTTATAATTCTCAAAATCATAAATATCATTTGGATCGTTATGGTATAATGAATATGACATAGAGATTGAAGGTAGAAAATTCATCTTTTGTTGAAATAATAAAATCTTGCTGGTTTTTAAAGAATTCTCTTTTTGCTGAAGGGAATAATTTGTTTTAAACTCAGCATTTCTTATTGTTGTATTAATATTTGGAGTAGAAAGATCAAATCCTTCATCGTCAATATTAAGATAGCTGAAAAGAGATTTTCGAAGTTTCATAAGACTATTTATTGCCTCATTCACAGCTATTTCATAATCAATTTGTGAAATTTTGCTCTGTTGTAATTCCAGAGTTGATTTATCACCTATCTCAAATTGAATTTGTACTTGATCGGTAATTTTTATTTGAAGCTTTAAATTCTCTTTTTGAATATCCAATTTTTTCTGTGATTCCAGCACGGCTAGATATTTAAGAAATACAGTATAAGCGATCAATTTTTTTCTGCTTTCCAAAGAAAGGTCGGCATTTATTTTATTAAAGATAGAAGTTCTAATGTTATAATAACTCGGTTCGTTCAAACTTATGTTTTTGCTTAATTGAAATGAAGCATTGTTTAGCCAATCCAGCCCAGTGTCATATTTTTTAGAACTTTCTACAGAAATGCGTGCTGAAGGAAGTAACCCTATCCAACTACTCCGGAGATCACTTCGTGCATTTAAGTTGTTAACATTTTCCTGTTTAATATCATATGATTTTTCTAATCCAATATTAATCAATTGATCAAGAGTATATTCCTCCGCAAAAATCAAAATTGGAATGATAATTAGCATTAGTATAACAATTCGTCTCATTTTTTCGCTCCTCAATATTAATAATTACTGGCAAGAATTAGAAGTTAAAGAAAACATGCAATATTTTTTTTCCGAATTTGAATTATTACGCATTCATGTAAGCATAAATTCTAATTGTACCGGCAATTAACAATAATTTATTTGACTATAAATGTATGTAGAAAAAAAAATTGTAACCTATAATTCAATTAAGTGTTATAGAGATTAGAAATTAATAGGAAATTAAATTTGGATAGAGAAAGAAAGATGATCCTCAATGCAAAAAAAGATATCAATCAGTTTGATTATCTTTATAGTAAATATTATCCAAGAATCAATAGTTTTATATTTCATAGAGTGAAAGAAGAATCTGTGCGTAACGAGATCGTTTCTAATGTATTTTTTAAAGCGATGAAACGGTTAGCAGTTTTCCGTTTTTATGATTCACGAAATTGCGGATTTTCATCATGGCTATATCGTATCGCCTTAAGTGAGCTAAGTCAGTATTTTTATGAAAGGAAACGCGAAAAAAGGATTCATGATAATTTTGAATGGAATTTGCCGATAGGAAAACCAATTAAAATTGATTATTCAATTGTTGAAAAATTTATGGTTGAGTTAAAATTGGATGCACAGAATCTTATCTCTTTACGGTTTTACGAGAAGCTCAGTTATAATGAGATCGGTGAAATATTGAAAAAGAAAGAAAGTACGGTAAAAGTTCAAATGCACAGAATTTTAAAAAAATTACGAAAGAAGATTGAAAGGGAGATCGATCATGAAAGATCTTGAAAATAAATTATTATCTATGGAAATGCCGAAAATTGAAAATAATCAGTTTGAACAAATTTTGAGAAACAAACTGGTAAGAAAATATCACAGCAGGGAAAGCAAGTATATTAGAAAATTCCGCTATTCAATTGCTTTTGCAAGCGGTCTGTTTGTATTCATTCTCTCATTATTTATTTTTCCCGAGATCAGGTCTAAAGTAAATGAAGTTGCTTTTAATAAAGGAGTAGCTACTCAGGAAACTAACAATGCAAATTATTCGGATGATGAATTTTTTACGAAATTTGCTGAGGATAATAGTAAATTTTATTACACATCTATCCATAATCCAAACTTGAAAGATAAGATTGATCCTGAAAAATATAAAGAAGATAAAACGTACATAATTCGGAAATATGTATCCAAAGATTCAAAAGCTGTTATGATTATTTCTGAATTTAATCGACCGGAGATAAAAAAGCAACTGCGTGAAGTCAGCTTTTAAGTGAAACTTTTACTATAGTTATAGTTGGTTCAATCGTCTCGATTGAATCAAATGTTTTTATCAGATCGTTTCGATCTGATAGTGAAGTAAAAGAATGTTTTCGAAACGAAAACAGCAAACAGTGTGGACTTCTCGGGACGAGAAGTCCAGCAATAAAGAAGTATAACAGAACAAATGGGGGAAAAATGAAAAAAGCAATAGTAATTACATTAATTAGTACGATGTTGATTAGTATTCCGTTATTCGCAAAATCCAAAGTTAGAATGGGAGTAGTTTTAAGTGAAAATTCAAAAGAACAATATGGTGTTCTGATAAAAAAAGTTAGTGAAGAAAGTCCAGCAACAAAAGCCGGATTAATAGCAGGTGATATACTTTTAATGATCGATGGAGATAAAATATATACTATAGATCAAGTAAAGAAAATGCTCTCTTTCTTTGAACCTGAGCAGAGGATTAAAATCACATTTAAAAGAGGAGAAAGCACTGATATTTGTTTCTTGGTTTTAGAAGAAAGAAAAATACAGAAAGTTCCAAAAAGAACCTATATGGGTGTGTTCCTGGAAGATTTGGATGATAACACAAAAAAGAAATTCAAATTGGAAAAATCTTTTGGAATAATGATCAGTGAAGTTGTGGAAGATTCTCCTGCTGATAAAGCTGGATTGAAAAATGAAGATGTGCTTCTAACCTTTGCTGATGAAAAGATATTTACTGTAGATCAATTGTTGAAAATGTTGAAAAATTACAAACCGGAAGACAAAATAACCCTCGGAATTCTGCGAGGAAAAAAGAATAAAAAAATCGATATTATTCTGGGTGAAAAGGAAGATAAATTAAATTACTTTTTCTCTGGAAAAGACGGTTCATTTGATTTATTCAACACACCGGAAAATGTCCTATTCTACCAATATGATCTTCCTGGCAATGATAAGTGGATTGGTGTGCAATTGAATTTAAACAAGCAAGTAACTATACAAGATGGTGAAGAGGAAGTAACAATAGAAACTATAATCACAGAAGTAATTGAAGGATCTCCAGCCGAAAAAGCCGGATTGAAAGATGGTGATATCATAATTGCAGTAGAAAATGAAAAAGATCTGGAGATTGGAGAAGCAATAAAAGACAAAGAAATTGGGGATGAGCTTATCCTCACAATTGAAAGAGATGGAAAAGTACAAAATATTACCGTTAACATTGGAGAGAGAGATTATAGCAAATCTGAAAAAAATATTGAGGTTACAATTGATGATGGTGAGATTAAGATTATGATAGATGGTGTAGAGAAAAGTATTGAAGACCTCGATGACTTTCATGATGAATTTGAAAAAATAAAGATGATCAAACATATTGATCTTGAAGATCTGGATGATGTTAGAGATGATCTTAACAAAGTAAAAGAAGAGATGAAAAATATCGATTTGAATATTGAAATATTAAACACAAATGACGAACTCTAATATCCTCTCTAAAGGTTATTAGCAAAAGAGAAGACCCTTGATTTTTCGGGGTCTTTGTTTTTTTAAAATCTTAACTCATTGATAAATTATACTTACAAAAAAAACAGAAACAAATTTTTCTATTTGTCATTCCCGTGAAGCTTGTTCTAAACTTGATTTGGAAACGGGAATCTGATCAAATCTAGGATTTAGAACCTGCATTCGACTTCCGCTCAACTTCGGTCCAACAGGCAAGTACAGAATGATAATTTGAATTTTTCTTTATAGTGGCAGAATATTATTAAGCCTATTCTCCGACAGATCAATGATCTGTCACTACAGTCGCTACAGAAAATTTTCTTTTGGAACAGGAGAATCCATTATGGGCAATTAGAATAAGCATTAATTTTTATTTTGTTCGTTGTTGAATGTCGCTCACTAAATTCTTCTACTTGGAAAATATAGATTTCAGTATTTGCATCTTTGTAAGCATCTGCTGGTAAACCAGCTTTAGATGAGCATAAGCTTCTTAAAAAAGTCTCACGATCCCAACCGGTATCAACAGCTACTTGCGGCAAATAAACTCCACTGCGAAAACCTTTTTTTATCCAAACGCCATCAGTTCCCATACGAATTTTTTTATAATTAGATATTCTTTTCATGGGCGACAATACAGAAATTTCAATTTCAATTTTTTCTAATTCTTCTTCTCGAACAGAGGGGAAACGGGGATCTTCAAATGCAGCAGCAACAGCCATTTTTATTACAGCTTTATACAGTGGCATTTGCGCATGCATCTGTCCTATGCAGCCTCGAAGATTTTCATCTTTATGTAAAGTTACAAATACAGCTCGTTCTTCCAGAAAAGATCTATTTTCGGTAGTGATTGAATTATAATATTGATCATGTTCTAAATAATATTTAATGCTTCTTCTGGCAAGATCTAACAATTGTGACCTATCTTTTTTGTTCATATTTTAATTCTCCCTTAATTCAGATATTTATATCTTCTTTTATTAGCAACCTAAATTTATTGTAGGAATGAAATTTTTTCTTGTTCACAGGTTGCATATGCGTACACAACCAAAATTGAAATATTAAACTTATCAATCAGAATATAAATAGATTCCCAATCGGAGTTGGGAATGCCAGCAATCATTCTTTCCTCCCTCTCCTCACAGAAGATGCCAGGTGAGGTGGAATTCAAATTATCTATTGAAAATTGTTTTCACGAGTTTTTGATACTCTGGATAGTATCTACCAAATGAGAGCTAACAATATTCATGATTTTGCACCGATTAATTAGAATAGAGTATAGAATTTTTATGTTAACCATTCACAAGGAAATATGTGTTTGGAAACGGGGTGAAAAATCCTATCAGGAGGAATGAAAAGATTTCTTGAAATCTATATATCAAGAAATCTTGATAAATTATATTCTTCTTTTCTCTTTTTCTTCTTGACGTAGTTTTGATCTATTTATTTTATCAACTTGATGTAAGATTATAAATTCTGAGCAGGGTTACATTTTAGATTTGAGGTTTCTTATTAATAAGTTAAGTTTGCAGATTCATTAAGAACTTAAAAGTGTTATTTGTAAATTAGAAGCTGATTCCTGTTCTGCTCACAAAGTAGTTTTAATTATGAATTATATATCAAAAGAGGTAAAAAATGAAAATCATAGCTTTAACTAACCAAAAAGGCGGTGTCGCTAAATCAACTTCTACTCTGAATATAGCTGCAGGATTGGTCATGCTTAAGAAGAAAGTTCTTATCGTTGATCTTGATCCTCAAGCATCATTGACAGATTTCCTAGGTATTCCAACTGAAGATAGTTTTGATATCTATGATATTTTAACCGGTAAAAAAGAGATAAATGATGTTATTGTAGAAAAAGAAGGATTATCAATTATTCCTTCCTCAATCGATTGGGCAGAAGAAACTCTTGAAAGTGATCCTTATTTGCTTACTAATGTATTTAAAGATATTTCCGATTATGACTTTGTTCTCCTTGATTGCCCTCCACATCTGGGTCTATTAAATCTGAATGCCTTAATTCTTGCAGACAGCATTATTATTCCAATAAAAAGCCAGATTGCACCCCTAAAATCACTTAATAAACTTTTCAAAGCTATAAACGGAATAAAGGAAACGTTTAATAAAAAGATAAATATTCTCGGATTTCTTTTAACTGAATTTGATTCCAGAACAAATTTAAGCAAAGAAGTTAGAGAAATTATAGCAGAAAAATTTCCTGATAAACTTTTTAAAACACCTATTAGAACTAATGTCTCTATAGCAGAGTCCATTTCCTATAACAAATCGGTCTTAAAATATGCTCCTTCATCACATGGAGCAGAGGATTATCTGAAAATTTCTAAAGAATTAGTTTACAGGAGCAAAAAATGACAAAAAAAATTATTAATAAAAAAGGTCTATTCAACCATTATGTTCCAAACCAAGATAATTTATCCAAAGAAGAAAAAGTAAAAACATCAGAAAACACTTCAATTCAAAAATTAAATAATTCAAAAAACCTCGAACAAAATAAATCAGCTTGGAAAAAAGTTAATATTCGGATGAATGAGGAGAATTATAATACTTTAAAAATTCATGCAATTCTAAATAAAACCAAATTAGAAGATCTTTTCGACCAGATCATCTCAGACTTTATTAGCAAAAAATATTCTTTATAATGTTTTAGTTTTATTTTAAAAAATATTAGAAACCATTTAATTAAGAATACCTTGCGAATGATGCATCGGCTTGAGAAGCAAACGATGCCGGATTTCTCTTGCTTGTCTAATGGTCTTTTTTTTTGACCTTCGCAATGGTTGAAATATACATAATCATTCGCAAGATTTTTTTTTTGACCATTGCGAAAGTTAAATTATTATAAATCTACCCATTCCACCGGGGAAGGCAGGATGATAAAAAACACTTTATTATGCAAAAACCTATATAATAATTAGTATAATAAGTAATAATTTGAATTTCCTTAATATATAAATTCTCAAATCACAGATTCCCAATCGGAGTTGGGAATGACAATAATTATCCTTTTCTCATTCTCCTCGCAGGAGAGGATCGAGGTGAGGTATTTTTTTTGGAAATGGTAATGTGTTAATAAATTAAAGAGTAAAAACATGATTAGACAGGAAATATTTCTAATTATTGCTTCCTGAAAACACCGATTAATAAAATAACTACATCGGTTTTTTTTCTTGACGTTTATTCAAAACTAATATTTAAATGTCACCAGAAACTAAAAATAAAATGTAAGTTTCAAATTAGGAGGTCTACAAATTTTGAATTATGTTTTACAAATGTCTATTATTAAAAGGTTTAACGAATGAAAGAAATCCATATAAAAAATGGAAAAAGTACGTATTTTCTTCTTCTTAACTATGGGGAATTCTACTTTAAAAATAAAAAAAATTATAATACTATCGAAAATTTGGAGGAAATTTTATGAAAATTTCTATGTTTAAGTTTGAAACTAAAAAAATAATATTAAAAAAGGAGATTATTTATGAAAACGAAAAGTAAATTTTTTGTTACAATTCTTGTCTTATTGATTAGTACTGCAGGCTTATTTGCTGCAGTACCAGCTATTTCAGCAGATCATATTTATGTTGGTATAACAAATTGGGGAACTACTGGTTCAACTGCTATTATAGGAACACAAGTAACAGTTACATTGGTAGACCCAGATTATGGGGGTCCTGACCAAATAACTGCTGCTACCGCTAACCTTACTAGCCTTGGCGGTGCCGGAACATTTGTTATGAGTGGTTCGATCGGTATTTGGACATATACCTATACAGTAATTGCAGGTGGCATTGATACTGTAAATCAAACTGTGTCAGTTATTGCGTATAATACTTCTGGTAATACCTATATGCTAGACAATGCACTTTTAACTGTTGATAATATATTACCAGTAATTGTTACAGTTGGTACATTATACCTTGCTGATGATGACAGTGAACTTTCGGGAGCCACAATAGCAGATATTTCTAATGGAGCTTCAGATCAGGTAACTTATTTTGCTGGTACCGTATCATCTGATGATGGAGAAACCTGGCTAATCTCAACAACTGAATTTGACGCTAATTTTTTTACCGTATCACTAAGTGGTTCTACCAATACCCTTATTGCAGGAAGTCTAAATAATGTTATTTGGAATCCGGAACTAAAAGTTACAGATGATGCCGGTAATTTTGTTTTAGATAATATTTCTTCCGCTACTGACGCAACTACTCCATTTACTATAGATAATGTAAACCCTTCACCAGATGCTTGGGGCTCATTATTTTTAATATACGATGATGATGGAAATGGTATTGCTGATTTTAATGCCAGTAATCCGGATACCGTACGATACGTACAAGGAACATATAACGCAGTATTTACTGATATTGCTGAATGGAGAATCCAAACTTCTGAATTTTTTGGCAATTTTATTGCAACAGATTTTGGCCCTGCAGGACCTCCCGTAGACCTATTAGGATACGATGACCGACAACTGGTACAAGGTTCTTTAGATGGCGTATATTGGACACCAGACGTAACAATATATGATGATGTGGGTAATAATGCAACCAGCCAAATAGCTTCAAGTTTTCTTATTGATAATTCACCCCCTACAATTCCGCTTCCTGATGTTAATAATTGGGCTTACTTCCAAGTTGGTGGAGTTGTTCCTGACGTTATAGGTGCAACAGCAGGAATTGGAGATGTGGCAACAGCAATTTTTAATTTTGGTGCTGCTGGTATTAATGTGTGGACTGGAACTTTTGATTTTTCACCAATTGGCGGTGGAATAGCTGTACCTGGATTAAAAGCCGTTGTAGGTGGCGATTCTATTATTTATGCCAGTTACACGATAGAAGAAGGCGATGTTACTGGCGGTTATATTGCCGATCTGGCAATTGATGTAACTCTGGTAGATTACAGTAGTAACTCTGCCACAACCCCTTCGGGTATAGAAGATACATCTACCGGAGATGATTTTGCTGTTGACGGCGAATACCCAGATTTAACCGGAGCCGCAGATATTGATGATACAGGCTATTTAAGATTTTCACCTGTATCCACTGTTGTTGGTTCATATTGGGATACTCCTGATGTTCTGGAAATGGATTTAACAATTCCAGATTGGGGTCTTCCAGGTGAAGCATCAAGTTTTGTTATTCGTATAAATATACCCGATACCGATGCACTTATTGGAGATATAACATATACAAGCACTGATATTATATCTGCGGTCGGCGATGTAATTACCTTTGCCTGGGATGGAGAATATTTAGGAACTCCACAAGCAGAAAGTGTTTACGGTTTTACTCTTGTAAGTATTCAAGATGATGGCGGCAACGAAGCGATTGTGGGTCAAGCGCCAATTGGAGTTGCAGTTATAGCTGATGGTATTACAGCTATAAATAAAGTACAGGCAGTGCTTGATAATACTCCACCTATATTTGTTCCTAATATTAATCAAACTGTTGCAGGTATTTCTATTCACAATATTGCCTATGGTTCTGAAACAGATACTATTAATCGTTTTGTTAATGATGTAGATAATGATGATACTGAATCTGCTGGTGATATAATGACCTCATCTGATGTGGTCTATTTCCAATTTGGTCTTGACCGCTGGTTTGTAGAAAATACAGCTATCGAAAGACATGAATTTGTGAAATATTGGGTTACGGTAGAAAGTGCAGTAAGCGGTTATACCAGCCCTCATTATTTCCAAGGCTCGTTTGGTGATCAAGGGAGTACTTCTTTCGATCAAGATACCGATCCAACAGATGTAGATTATACTATTAATTATTCAGAGGCTTTTAGTTCTGTGGGAGAAACTGGATCTTTCCAATGGAATCCATTAACTGGCAGTTATCCATTTTTATTCCCTGAAGGTGATTACACTGTAACCGCCTTTATTCAGGATAATTCTGGAAATATTGAGACTTCAGGTCCTAAACCTATTTCTATAGTAAATGAATATTTTACTGCACCGGAAATTACAGCTATTCTTATTACTTCCGAACATGATGGAGGCACAAGTGAATTAGCTCCCTATGCTGGAGATGGTGATCATAATTTCTATGTAGATTCATATTATGATGCACCTCCAAACGAATTATATTATGATACTGATGATATTGTAACATTTGACATTACAGTTGCTGATATTGCTAATGTTGACAGCTTAACAATTGATGCCTCAGCTCTTGATTTAGGTTTATTAACATCCTTACCTGGTGATTTTGTTGGTAATGTCTTAACTGTTAGCTGGGATGTGACTTCTGACTTTGGTGAAGATGATGCTGCTTTAGATCCCGGAGTAGAATATCAAATTGGTGTTGGCAATCTAACAGTTTTAGTTTATGGTGCTGATGTCGTTGGTGTACCTTCGGTTGATACTGACGAATTTAATCTGATCATTCCACCGGAACCACTTTGGCCGGTGATCGATCCAACTATTACTACAGCTCCTCAATTTATCTCTCCCGGAGATCCTCTCTGGGCTTATAACTCTTCATCAAATCCGGCAAATGACGGTAATGATGAAGAATCTCTAATTGGATTTGAAATTGCTGAAGCAAATACAGATTATACATGGACGCTTACTGTAAGCAACCCGCTTAACAGTCTGGTTTATACTCAAACCGGAGATGTTAGTTCACCTTGGGCGGCAATTACAGAAGGTCCATTTATATTTACCGGCTTGGATGACGCTTATGCTCTGATGATCCCGGCAAAAGAAACTGCCACTTTAGATGTAGATTTGGCACTTGTTATTGATGGATTTGGAGATACTGGATATCTTGCTCCTCCATCTACTACAGCTTTTACAAACATTTATGTAGATAATACGAACCCTGGAATTCTAAATGAAGACGGCTCTCCATTAATAGAATGGGATATGGATGGTGACGGTACTCCTGATCCTGCCTATGCCGGTCATCTTAATATTGCCGAGATTGCTGTTAGTGCAGGTGATCCTACATTTAGTTTCACTATCACTACTACCGAACCACTGCTTGCCTCATTTGGCGCAGATGATCTCCTAGAATTATGGAGTGTGGGAATATGCGATATTGATGGTAATGACATTGTAGGAACAGACCCATCAGATGCTGTTGTTACAG
Source organism: Candidatus Tenebribacter burtonii (assembly GCA_030765625.1). Lineage (GTDB taxonomy): Bacteria > Cloacimonadota > Cloacimonadia > Cloacimonadales > TCS61 > Tenebribacter > Tenebribacter burtonii. Next base: position 25,796 of record JAVCCF010000009.1, on the reverse strand, counting down.
CTACTATCACTGGCATTAATCCTATAGGTGCATTATCAACTGTAAATGGATGGGAAGGTTACACAGAGTTTGAGTTTTATATAGCGCTTTCGGGTCTTAGCACATTAGATGAAGATCTTGATGCAATTCTGGTTCTTCGTGCTTTAGATGCTGATGGTGGTGAAAATCCAAATAGAACAAATTCTCCACCTTATCCTTTTGATGCCGATACATACTATGAAGACTCATCTGAGGCTTTTGTAAAATTAATGATCTTGAAGAATGAGCCTGTTATTACAGATATGTCATTCCTTTATAATGTTTCAACCACGCATGTTGGTGATCCTGCTATCACTGGTGTTACTACATTTGATTTCGGCGTAACCTTCACAGGTTATCCCGGATTAATGCCTGAGCTTGGAGATTTCGTTGATGAGATCACATATTCTGCAGATTTTAGTGCCTTTACAGGTATTGATACTATCGGAACTCTTAACACAACTGGAGTTACTACAGGTATTGGCCCTCATACTGCTGTATGGGAAGGTGTAACATTTACCGGATTTGCTGATCTTGGCCTCGTTAGTGGTGATGCTATTGGCATTCCTGTTACTATTGAGTTAGGATTCGATCCGGTTGCCGGACACGAATACAGTATTTCAGAAACACGCATGATTTTTGTGGATTTTACCGATCCAACAATAGTAATTCAAGCTCCTGTTGCAGATGCAGTGGATATGATAGAAGGTACAACCTATACAGTTAGAGTTGATTATGATGACGCTCATTCCGGAGTGAACCTTGATACCGCAACACTTGTTTGTAATACGGATCCACTTATTGTTCCGGTTCTTACTTATACTGCACCGCCACTGTCACCTGGTGATAATCTTACCGGTTCTTGGATGCATAGTTCTCCAAGCACATTTATTGCTGGAACCACTATGGATTTGGAATTAGAAGTTTATAATGGAAGTGATGATGTGGAATGGATATCGGATGTTTATGTGCAATTCCCCCTTGGAGTTACCGTTAATGCTGCTACAAATATTATAGGTGGTACTTATTATTATGAACTTACATATGATGGTGCAACTGGTGATGGTGCATCAATTCACTGGTTTGATAATGATGGAGGTTATGGTAATATTTTGAACGGTGAATCTGCATTCACAACAGTTAATATTACTATAGACCCTGCTTTTGCAGGTGATATTGTACTTAATTATCAGTATGATGGTGATATTTGGGGAAGTGAACCACACACAATAACAGGTTCAACATATCTGACCCAAGAATATTATACTCTTTGGGAAGTAACTATTCTTGCAGATTATCCTACAAGAATTTTAGATTTCACTGCCACTATTGAAGATAAAGTGGCAAATGAAAACTCAGATACTGTAACCTGGGATATCGGTCCAATTCCATTGTTAACCGCTTTAGATATTACTAACAACACAGTTCCTGCAGTTCCTTATTGGTTGAAGAGTGGGCAAGAAGCTAATTTAACATTTGATCTTACAGATTCCGAAAGAATTGATTCGTTAGATATTTCACTGAATACAGATTTTTATTATGGTACAATAACCTATTTAGCTGGTGAAATTCTTACTATTCCAGATACAGAATTAGATGAAGATGCAAATAGCATTATTCTGGAAGCTGTAAATAGCAACTCATTGCCGCACTTAGCAGAAGTTATTGCTACTGTTACTATCTATCATGAATATGATCATAGCCTTGATTTCACAACAGAAGTTAGTGATGGTGCATTACAGATAGATATTGTAGAACCTGTAATAAGTGCTATTACATTTGATCAAGATCTTTACCCAGTAATCTTAATCACTGCAAACGTTATTGATCCTGAAGCTGAAGTTGATATAGGTGATATATATCTTGATCTAACAACAATAGATATTAATTTTAATGGAAATCCTGATACTTACGTTGAGGGTTTAGCAACCTGGTCAATTGATGTTACAGGGCTTACTCCGCATACAGAGGTTAATGATGGCATAATAACCGTTACAGCAACAGACAAAGTAGGTAACGGAGAAGCTTCATTAACTAAACAAGTTGATACTCAACCAACAGTTAGTAGTCTGCTATTCTATGTTAATGGAGAAGTATCAGATGTAATTCCATTAGATAATTCTACTTCTGAAGTTACTATTGAAGCAGTGATCACAGCAATTACAGATCATCTTGATCCTTGGGATATTGATCTATCTATAGATTATATGGCTATAGATATAACAGTTCCTGATCCTACTTTGATTGGTACACCAGTAGATAATCTCGATGGAACGAGTACTTATACTTATGGATGGGATGAATCAGCTATAGATTATGTTGCAATTGCTGCATTAGAATTCCTTGCTGGTTATGAAGTTATTCCATTCCAACTTTATGTAGAATCACGATATGGTTTTGAAGCAGATCCTTATCCTTATAATAGAGACATCATTGTGCTTGATAATTATGAAGTTGCTATTTACGGAGAAGTGCCGGAAATGGATTACAGTGGTATAGATCCTGACGGCTGGTTTGCTCCGGAACATAATGTAATTTCAGAATATCTGGTTATGAGTACATTACCTGTGATTAACATCAAAGCAGATTTCGATTATATCATTGATAATGTTCCAGAAATTTGGACTTTACCGGACAATGTGACCATAACCGATGAAGGCATTTGGGTTCATATTGGTAGTGATTCAACTCTTGTAACCATTTATACACATTTCGCAGAATGGGATATCATACCTGATTTCCAATCTGTTTGGAATGCTTATGAAGATGGTGAATTAGTACCAATTGATTTCCAATACGATGATCCATTCAGCACTGGCTTGCTTGCATCTTTAGAAGAAATCCAGGTAGACTTGGAAGTTCCAAAATATATGGATACTTACGGAATTGGAAATATGACAACTTATTCAGAACTATCAATGTCTACGATAGCTCCATTGGATTACGAAGTTGAATTTGCGTTATCAGTAGATCCTGGTGATCTTAGTATTACATGGTTAGAGGGTGCAATATACCTCGAAACATATATAGAAGACTATTTTGGTGTTGGCTTTGATACATTGGCAACAACAATACCAACGGTTCCTGCCGGATGGTCAATTGCTATTCATTCTTATCCAACTGTTGATAAAGCAATTTGGGAAATTACTGCAGATGACTCATTTGCAGTAAATGATGGCAGTAGTCTTGTAGTACAATTGGAAAAAGTTGAAGACCTGGTTGGTCATTATAATTATGCAGTTGGTGGTAATTCAACTTCTTCGCGTTATGAAGAAGTTGGACCAACAATTACAATGCACTTTGTTGCAGAATATAATGATGTGAACATCGAGTTTTTACAAGTATTCCAGATTGATGATGCGGCTGGTAATTATGGAGAATATACCGATACTACTACTTCTCCTTATCTTAGAGCAGAAGGAAGAGTTGGTATTGCTCTGGAATTAACAGATAATTTCAGTGATGATGTTACTATCACCGTTGAACATTTGTATGTTTTAGAAGATTATTTCCAAGGTGATGCTGATGATACATGGGTGGAATTAGCTTATAATGGAACTGAAGGGGTATATTACCTTGATGGTACATTATTTGTTGATGCAAGTATTCCAGAGGGACCGCTTCCATTCAAATATAAAATTAATTATAGAATCGATTACACCGATCCTACACGTCCTAGTACATATCAGGAATATATTTCCGGTGATGTTGATGGTTACATCATAATTGATAATACGTCACCTGAATTTGTATTTAATGGAATACATATCTGGAGTGAAACACTTGGTTATTCAGAAGAAGGTTATGTTAATCCTGGTGATACTTTAGGAGTTCTTGAGATCACATTTGATGATGTTTCCGGTTTTGATGATCCTCTAACTAAACCAACAGTTGAAATAGAAGACCTCTATAAGTTTGCTGATATTGTTTCAAGTGGCTATACCGTTTACGGCTTTGATAATATTGCCATTGTCGATCCTGCTGATATTGTTTACACAGGCGGACATTGGGTTGCAACTTTAGATAGTTTACATATTACTCTGCATTTAGATGGTGATGAAATTACATCACAATTGATAACAGTAACCTTAACAGATGTTGTTGGAAATGATCCAACAGTTGCAGATAGATTTGTTGAGATCACTGGTGATGGACCTATCTTCCCAGTAATCCGACGTGCAGAACTATTTACAGAATTACCGGAAGGTGATATTCTAACAAACTATATTTCACATGGTGTACCTGCAGAAGTTAAGGTGTATATTACTTGTGAATATGAAGCATTTATCGAAGAAATATGGATTGATGCAATACCTGGCGTTACGATTGGTGCAGCAGTTATAGACACTACATCGTTATATTATTGCCAATGGGTTGCAACCTTCCCTGTAATTGCTGATGATACTATAAATAGTGAAACGGTACTTGATTTCACAGTACACACAAAACGTAATCCATTTGGTGCTATACCGGTATTCAATGATGAATTGAGCTGGGAAGTTGTTGTTGATGGAATAAGTTTTGATATAGATAATGTAGAAATTTATGCTAATCCGTATGATGTTGATGGCATAATTAATCCTGATGAAGAGTCATTCACTGTTGAAGCTGACTTTACATTAGTAAATGAAATTTATGGCTTGAATATTGATAGTTGGGATCTAAATGACTGGTTCGTTCTTGAGAATGGAAGCTTGACTGTTTTAGATTCCTATACAAATGCTCCAATAATTACAGGAACTGGCACAGATAGACATGCTGTTTGGACAGTATTAGCAACAGAACTTGATGTTGGTGTTGCTTCTATGGTTGCAGCAGATCTTAATATCAACTACCGTAATATTTATGGACATACTAAAGATCATATTATAGAATTCGATATTGATAATGAAGAACCGGTTCCAGATTTTGAAGCTGTGGTATATGGTTATCCACCTACAGATCTGATCGATGATACAGATTGGACAAGCATTAGAATTCCTATTGCTGATCCTGATATCGTTGAGGGTGTTGTAGATGGTTCTGGATTGAGAGATGCTACTATGGAAATAGTTGCAAGACCGGAAACTCCGGTTGATCCAGCTGTCTTAGCTGATCTTAATGCTGGTTTTGTTTTGGATCTAGTAGATGGTTATGTAGAGCTTTCCTTCACTACATATTCTGCTCACAACCTTGCTGAAGGTTATTATGATATCAATATTACAACTGAAGATTTTGTAGTTAATACAGGTGAATTTACAGAACCTTTATTCTACACTTGGGCTCCTGCAGAAATTATGGTATTTGTAGATGAATTACAAGATTATGCATTTAATACTTCTGATGATGATGTTCATCTTCTTAGAGCACTGGTTAGTGATCCACTCAGTATGGTAAATCATGTTGATTTCAAATTGTATTTCGATACCGATAATAGTGGAGAATATGAATTTGAAAATGATGCAGATTGGACTGGAGATTTATTCTCAGTTGAAGGGCTTCCAGATTATACGGTTCCTTATGAAGCTGTTTGGGATGTTCTTGCTGATAATCCGGATATGCTTGAACGTTATAACTATACTGATACATTAGCCGCACATTACGGGCTTGATGCTACAAGAAGATGGTTCTTAAGAGCAGAAGTTACCAGTAATGCTGCTGATGCAGTAACTGATACGATCATCTCTGTTATGGTTACAGATAATATCGCTCCGGTTCCGGAAGACGTTACTATTCCTGATCCGATTTATTACGATTATTATGTTCCATCACTTAATGTTGCTACATTCACTGCTGATTGTGGTTTATGGCCAGATGCTGATTATATAGAATTCGTAATTACAGGAGATGGTTATACTGAAACTCTAATTGGTGATTTACCAACTAATCCTGTAGGACAAACTGCTTCTGTAGATTGGGATTATGATGGCGAAGTGGTTCCAGGTGATTTCACACTCGATGTAATTGCTTACGATTACGTCGGTAATGCTTCAGAAGCTGATTCTTATGACTTCACTATTGGAACTTACGCATCACAAATATACTATGGCCTTACATTGTGGAATTTTGATGTTCCAAATTGGGATGATGCAACACTAATTTCAGATGGAGAAGAATTCGGACCTGATAATCCAATAACTGATTTGTATAATCTCAGAATAGATGCTGAATTTAACAACCTTGATGGTGCAGCAAGTATTGGATTCTGGTATACAAAAATTGATAATGCTACAGGTGATACTCTTGGAGTTTATCCTGTAACAAATAATACAATAATAAATCCTGACTTCCCAGAAGATGCCAGTTACATTCCTATTGCACAAATTTCTGGAACAACTGTTAGGATCGTGCCAACAGAAGACATTTACACAAATGGTGGGAATTACGACGGTACAGATTACATTTATGAATTCTTCGTGGTTATCACAGATGAACACCTCGGAGCTTTGCCTCCGCATGTGAATAGTCATGATGCATGGATGCAGGTAGATTATCTTGCTCCAACAGTTGTGTTTAATGAAGGAACTGAATTTGTTACATGGAGTCAGGGTAACATCTATGAGTTTGGATATATTGATGATGATCTTGATACCACATCTCCATATCTTGAATGGAGTTTTGATGGCGCTGATGCCTGGATTGAAGCGATAGTAGGTGTTAATGTTAATGGTATAGATTCTACTATTGTATATACTAATTGGGAAACTGAAGGTGGCTCGATAGCGGCTTATGTTGGCGGCTCATTCGAAGGTGATGTTTACTTAAGAGCAACAATTGAAGATAACGTTGGCAACGTAACAGTTGTTGATATTGTTGATCCTGTTTATGTAGATAATCAAGCTCCATCTGTTCCAATTACAGAAGTTGCTTATGGAGATTTTAATTCTCCTACAAGCACATTACATGAATTAGTAGGAAATGAGATTGAGATAATATACAATCCGCTTATTGATCCTCAAGGTTCTCAATTGAAAATGCGTGTTCATCAAGATGATGTTGACCCATTAGACTTACTTTCTACTACAGCAATTGGTGAAGAGTGGGATGATATTCCTGCCTGGATCACCGATCCTGTAACTGACCTTAGTTCACCATTAATGCTTTATCATGGATATTCAGCTGATGAAGGTCCTGAAGGTATTATGTGGGATGAAGGTTTGTTATATGACCATGAAGCTGATGAATATGGTTATTATGGGTTTGATATCTTATATCAAGGGCTTGATGTTGAAGAAGGTTATCATTACTATGCCTTTGTTGCTAACGACTTTAGAGGTAACTTAGAAGGTGATGCAGTAGCAGATAGCAATGGTATAGCTTTTGATGGAACCCTAACTGATGAAGAACTTACTGCAATGTATGATCTAAAAGTATATATCTATAGTGATGAAGTTGTTACAGATATTATCAGTCATGGTACCGGTGATATTGTGGGTGAATATTTGAATCTTGCTGGTGATATCACTAAAGGTGATGAATATGTTGATGAAGTTAGATTTGAATATTATGCTGATGGAAGCTGGCAGGAAATAAGCACAACTCCTCCAGTCGAGGATCCTGTTATATACATGCATCTTTATAGAGACGAACTTCCAGGATATGATGATCTGTCATTTGTTCCGGGTATTCATTTATACAATGGGTCTGTGGAATTGGTAGAACTCACTTGGAATGGTGTAGATGCCTGGGAAGATGAAATTATTTTAAGTGCAGCTGCAACTTATGATGATATTAAATTTGCCGCTGATCTTAATGATAATGGTGTTATTGATGGTAATGAATTAGCTGAAGCTTTTGTTCATCCTAACGGATTCGAAGAGATCATTACTTCTCCGTATATGGCATATCTTAACACTGAATTACTGATAGATGGTATTTATTCATTCAGAGTAGTAGCTCTTGATGAATTTGGAGTAGTTCTTTATGATATATTGGCAGAAATAACAGATCTTCATATTGATAATACTGCACCAACAGCTGTGATGAATACTATTACAAGTGTAGAGATCATCCAACCAGGTAGCACATTACACATGATTACAGATGTAGATGGCTTACTGGTAGCAGATGAAGATATAATAAGAGTTGAATATCAGTATAGTGGTCAAGATACTGTTGATATTAATGGTATTCCAACTCAAAACAGACAATGGATTTCACTTGGCGGTTCAGATGAGATCTCAGGTGAATATCTTGTAGATTGGGATGTCGCAGATCCTATTAATGATGGAATTGATAACGATGGTGATGGCTTTATTGATGAGGATGATGAGGAAGATGCAATGTATTTCCTTCGTTCTTATGCGTATGATGTAGCTGGTAACTATGGTATATCAGAAGAATATATACTTAATGTAGATGGTAGTTTTGCAGAAATGGAAATCACTTATATCAATGGTGATCTCGCTGCTAATTATTACATCGTAGATAGCTCGGAAGAACTTCTTACTATCAGAGCATTTGATATTACACCATTCGATTTCGATCTAGCTGTTACAGCTCTATTTGAATATCGTGCAGTAACTGAACCAGCATCTGAATGGATTGAAATAGATGATGTAGCTACAACAGTTGATTATACTGAAGTTACTTTAGATGCATCCGGTTTAACAGAAGGTTATTATGAATTCAAAGTTACTGCAACTGATGAGATCGGTAATACAGATGATGATCCTGGTATTGTTACTATTATTTATGATGATGTAACAGCACCGGAACTTACATTCTTAAGTGTTGATGGTATTGACCTTGTTTCTGATCTATATGTGTTTGCACAATCAACAACAGATAACAATTTGATTGTTGGTTTAGCAGAAGTATTAGATGTTGCAACTGTAACATTTGAATATAGTGTTGATGATGTAAACTGGGTTAACATTAACTCTGTTGCAGTCACACCACCAGATAACGGTATGTTTGAAGTAGAAAGTGGTGAGTGGACATTGCCAGCAGGCTTCGATCACATTTATCTTCGTGCTCTCGGAGAAGATTATCAAGGTAATGACAATTATACAGCTCTCGCTGAATTGTATCTTGATAATGAAGCACCAGCTGTTAGTGTTATTGTAAGTCCACTGGAAACTTATGAAGATAATTTAACAATGAATGTTGAAAATGATAGCATCTTGTTTAATATGACATATGTTAATGATGCGTTACATCCTGCAATTAATGATATAGCTTATATTGAAGGAAGGATCTACGATTCCGAAGGTGATATCACAAAATTTGCAACTAGCACAGGTGTTGATGGAATAGTAGACTTGCTCACATTCCTTGAGGTTCATTTCGATGAAATTTCTGATGGTATTTATGGAGTTGAAGTTACAGCTGTAGATTTTGCAGGAAATTCAACTACTATAACACCTGAAGAATATGAAGCTCTATATTTGGATAGAACAGCTCCTGCTGAACTTGTTCTTACATCTAGTTCTCATCCAAATTGGGTAGCTGTCTATGATGAAACAATTGATTTTGAACTTAGTTATTATGAATTGATTGGTGTAGATATTGCTGATCCAATAAGCGTTCAAATAGTGTATGACGAAGCAACAACTGTTATTGATACAGTGATGACAGATATAAGTGTTGATAATGTAGAAGGTATTGTTGGCTTCAGTTGGACACCATCAGAAGAAATGCAGCAATATCTTATTAATGGTTTAGAGTCTATCCCACTATCTATCTCTATTGATATAGTAGATTATCTTGATCATACAGGCAACCTGATGATACTTGAACCTCTCTTCATGACACTACAATATGGGGTTCCTCTTGCTACTCAAATGTTAGTTGTGGAAGATGAGGTGTTAGAAGAGACAGTATCTCATTATGTAAATTGGAATGCTTCACCACCAGAGATCGATGAATTAATTGGTGGTAATGAAGCTACGATATTTGCTTATATTCCACATCTAGCTGTGCTTCCAATAGGAGTAGAATTCTTCTATAAAGGACCTGGCGACGTTGACTTCATAAGCTTTGATGAAGGAGACTTTAGTACTCCTGATAATTGGACTTATATAGATTTCATGCAGATTTATCAAGCAGAAGTAAGTGGTGTATGGGATACTGACGATCGTGTTGATGGTTCTTATGAAATAAAAGCGATCAGCTATTATGATGCTGGAACAAGTGAATCTATTATTCTTCTGGATCTTTATAGAGATATGATCATTCCAGTATATAGTGTAAAAGACACAGTAGGTGTGATTTTGGATACAGTTGAACGAGGTGAATCTTATGATATCAGCATCGATAGTTTCGATGCACTGCTTTATCCTGAAATTGCAGTAGATATGGTACACTTGGTTCGTTATTCATATCGATTTGTAGATGAATCACAAAATCCAATTTCTGGATGGATGTATTTTGGAGATGAAGAGGGTACAGCAATTCCAGATTGGATAGAAGCTCCATTTACACTCAATTGGACAGTATATCCGTATTATCTGTTCAATGAATATATTCAGATAGTTATAGAAACTGAAGATATTTATGGAACAACACGAACATTACAAGAGTTCATAGCTAATGGTGGTACTACTCCAATAATTCATCTTGAAGATAATACAGGACCGGAGATATTCAGTATAACTATTCCGGAAAGTATTACAGGTCCGGATGTTTGGATAAGTGGTGAAACAAATGTTTCTGTAGAAGCTGAAATTCATACAAATGTTTATCCTAACGATATAGATTATGTAGAATTCTATCATAATTCTGTATTAATCGGAACTGATGCTGAATTTACAACTGGTGCTATAGTTACAGCTGGTCCATTTGACTTTGTTGTTGCTGTAGAGAGTGGAATTGAAGAGATATTAGTTAAAGCTTATGATATCCACGAGAATATGTCTGAAAGACTGCAGCTTGTTGGTGTTGATAACGATCTACCAGTGATAACAGATATTGGTTACACAATCGTTTATCCAGAATATATTACAGAAGGTACAATTATTCAGATAACTGCAGATTTAAGTGATGCACATTCTGGTTTACTTGCTGAAGATATATTCTTAGAAGGATATGGAATTACCGGTTCAATAGCTGCTGACAGCTTTGATGGTGTTCTTGCAATCTGGGATGAATTGATTGAAGTTCCTACAAATATGAATTTCATCACCTATACAGTTAATGCAACTGATAGAGTTGGCTTAGCTGCTGTTCCATTTACAAAATCATTCGATATCGGAGCAGTACCAACTATTGTATCTACAGAAATTGATAACTCAACAATTGGTATTAATGATTATATGAAAGATGGTGATGATCTGCATGTATCATTGGTTCTCACAGATTGGGAACGAGTGGATGAAGTTGTGATTACACTTAATTCAGATCCTGTACAATCACATACATTTACAGTGATCACTGAAGAACTGGCACATTTATTTGAGAATGTGATCAGTACTGATGTTACAGTGGTTGCTTCCGTTGTAGGAGGTACTGTCTATCATGAAGAAACTGTAACCTTTGAATCTTCAGATGATATTCTGGTGGATAACGATGTACCACTTGGAGATATGATTGTAGAAAAAGCTGGTGTAGAAGTTACAAACCTGGAAAGAGAAGAAGTTGTGTTACTTAATGCACAAGCTAGCGATCTACTTTCCGGTATGAATACCGTAACTTATGATTATAGAATGGTTGATGGTGAATGGATTGCCATTACCGCAATAGACGTAGCTCCATATACATATGAGTGGGAAATTCCTGCCGATCTTGAATATGGTGCTTATTATGAATTCAGAGCAACAGTTACAGACATTGTGTTAAATACCGAAGAATATGTATCTAATGCTTATGAAGTAACAGATGAAAATACAATAATTACTATAGTCTCAGTTGCTGGAATTCTACCAGTTAATGGTCAGATTCCAAATAGAATAACTGGTGATATAGAAATAGTAACGTCAGTTGAAGGTGAAGAAGAACAGAATGGACAGAACATACCAAATATTGAATATCTGGTAAAAACTGTTGAAAGTACCGATTGGCGTGAATTAGATCCACTGGGTATTGGTGGTACAACACTTACAGTAAATGTAGATGAATTAGCAAGCGGTGAATACCATATTGGTGTAGCTCCTCATGAAGCTCTCTCAGAAAATGGTGCACTACCTGTTGATTTTGTTCTTGTTACTATAGATAATGATTTCGAAATTGAAATTATTTCTGCATTACCAGATACAGATGGAATGTTCAATGGTGATCAATATCTGGTTGAGTTCAGTGTTGTAACAGATGATGAAGTAGACGAGACATCATTTATGCTCGAATACCGTTCTGATGTCAATCCTGAATGGATAGATCTTAATATAGCCAGTGCATTCATCTTTAATGGTGATGTATACAACGTAGATCTTACAGACCTGGATGGAATTGTTCCTGATGGAAGATATGATTTCAGATTCTCTGTAAGAGATTTAGCTATAGTAGATGGTAATGTTGCTGAAGCAATTTTCACTAACGTATTGTACGATACTGGTGTTCCAGAAGTAAACTTTGTAGAGGTTAATGAAGTGACTGATTTCACTGATCAGGTTGATATAATGATCGGTCAGGAAGTTGATGTTCTTGCAGAAGCCTATGATGCTCTTGGTGGTCAGATATACCTTGAAGCTTCCGGAGTTGAAAGAGTAGTATTCTCTTACAGTGTGCAACAGGGTGAAAGTTTCATAATTATTGGTGAAGATTTCGAAGAACCATATGAAACTGTATGGAATACAAGTGGATATCTAATAGATAGTTATTTATTGAGAGCAACCGTTTATGATAATGTTGGTAACGAAAGTTATGAAGATATCTTGATCAACATGATACCATTTGCAGAACCATTTGCAATTATTTCCGGTTTTGATTTTGATGAGGAATATGCAAATGTTGATAAAATATTTGCTGTAACCAAAGATTGCATTGATAACTTAACAGATCATGTAAGATTTGAATTCAGTCTTAATGGAATAGATTGGGAACAATTTGCAGAAACATATGAACCAATTGTAACAGAAAATGAAGTGGATCTGTGGGCTGCTGACTTCAATGCAGACAATATGGGAATTCCTGGTAATACAATCATGCTTAGAGCTGTTGCAGTTAAATTAAATGGTGTTGATACAGATGTAATGCCAGAACTAACAACAACTTATAGTGATGATATGGGTGGAATGTTCATTCTTCCAACCAATGAAGACGCTGTTATTTATTATAATGATGTTGTTCATATTGATCAAGTAGTTGAAACAGTTCCATTTGTTACTGCAATGAATGAGGTTCTAGATGCATCTCAAGTTACTGTTGTAGAATTGCTGGAACCAATTGTAAATGTTGGTGATCCTACTAACTTTACAGCAGATGTAAGCATTGTTGTAGAACCTGCAAATGCTTATGGCCGCAATATTGATGTATGGTCAGTTTATCTTGATGATAATGAAGTTCAACTTGAGAAAGCAACTTTAAGATCATATACATTATCTGCTGGTTCAGGTAGTAATGGAACAATGACTTCAGAAGATGATACAATGACATTGAACGTACCGCTTGATGGTGGAGAAGGTGCAATTTACTTTGAACCTGTTCATGTCGATGATGAGCTTCCAATTCTTGATTATTATTTCGCATTAAGTGGCCAAGAAGCTATAATGGGATCCTTAGGAAGTGCAGAAGAAACAATTGCATCATCAGACTTCACAATTGCTTTAACTGGCATAGTTGATGATGGTGATATCTTTGTAACTGTGAATAATGAGATACAAACTGATGTTGATGTAGTTATCGAAGATGATATTGCATTATTCAGTATGGTATTACAAACAGGAATTTATTCAATCATTCAATCTGTTAATGTGAATCTTGAGAATGAATTTGTGTGGGCAGATCCTGAATACATTAATGGAACAGAACTCTGGACTATGGGTGGAGAAGGAAATGATCCTATAGACTTTAACTTCAGAGCATATACATTATATGATCCTGCTACTGGAACTTACGTAGTTCCTTCAACTGATTATCTGGATATTTCAATATTCATTGATGGTATTGAAATTGTTCATGAAGATATTTCATTTGATGATCAATTTGTTACATTCTACGATATTGATGACATAACAGGTATTTATGGAGTAACCATTTTAGATGGTGAAATCCTTCCTGAAGGTCTTCACGTTATTACATCCATTGTTACAATGAATGGTTATTCTGCGATTGTTGAACAAAGCTTCTATGTTGATGTTAATGCACCTGTTATTTCTAATCCAAGTGTAGGTCAGATTACAGCGATCAATAGAACTGTAGAAGCAACAATTATAGATCTTCAAACTGATCTATTTGATGTTGAATTGCATTTCAATTCATCTTATTGTGATGATCTTGTTATTAATTATGAAAACCTAATCGTTACTGGAGATGTAATATCCTATGAAATTACTATGGATGAATTATTTACTCTCGGTTATGATGATGGAGATGTTGGAGAGATCACCGTAAGATGGGATGCAGTTAATAATGTTACATTGTATAATTCTCTCGATGTTGATTACACCGTTAATCTTGATGGTCCAGCTATTACATTTACTGGATTTGAAAATGGATGGTGGCTTAATCCAACCAATAATACAGATTTAACATTCACTGTAGAAGTAGATGAAGGTAATACAATGCCACATGACGGTGTTTGGATTGAATTATATGAAATTACTAATCATTGCTCATCTTATCCATTCCAGATAATGGAATTAGATTACATTAATGTTAATGGTAATATTTATGATTACTCGGTAGGATTTGGACAATTATTGTCACCTGAGGCAACTGGTGTTAGATTATTGGTCTATGCCGAAAATAACTATGCTATCAGCACAATATCAGAGCAAACCTATAGTTTCGATTATAGTGCTCCGGTTGTTTGGGCAATTTCACCAATAGGTGATGGAATTGATAATGATGGTGATGGCCTAACTAATGAAGATCCTATAAATGGTATTAACGAAGATCAAGATTGGGTTGATGAAAATCACAACGGCATTTGGGATTGGGTTGACTTAAATGGAAATGGTAGGTTTGATCCAGGTGAAGGTGAATTGCCAATCATTGATGAAGATCCATTAGATTTCGTTGCTGATTCTCTTGCATATGGTACTGACATAGTGATAGCAGTTGGCTTTGAAGATGTTCCTGGATTCATTAAGCTTACAAATCAGGGAGGTTTTGGTCATCAATGGTATTACACTGGTGCTAGCGGAATTGATGCAGCATCAGTAGCAGTTACACTAAATGGTGATCCAATTGAAGGTGAAGTTACCAACGGATCATTTGTTCATGATGCGGGTAATGAACTTTATCCTGGACATTATGTTGTTGTGGCAACTATTGCAGACTATGTTGGAAACGTTGGTTCTGTAAGTTATGAGTTTGAGATCGCCGGTCCTGCACCTACAGTTCAGTTCATAGAGCCGGATGCTGGTTGGTGGTTAAATGCTCAAAATGCTAACACTCTTTCCTTCACTGTTGATACTTTCCCAGAAATGACATTAGCATTTGATGGTGTAGTTGCAAATGTATACTGTGAGCCAGATAACATTGTGATACAAGGACCGATTACACTCTCTCCAAATGAAGATGGAATTTATGAGGTCGTATTGAACGCAGGCATTGTACCTACAGACCAGACAGCAGTTAGATTACAGGTATTTGCAACGAATATCTGGAGTAATACATCTGAATCTAACCAGAGTTATGGTTTAGATACACAATCACCAGAGATTACATTTGTAACTCCGGAAGATGGTGAAGAATTTACAATTAATGAGGTGGTAAATGTACTAGCAACATTTACTGATATTGTAGATACAGATGATAGAAATGTTGGATCAGGTATAATGTCAGCAGAATTAACAGTTACCGATCCATCAGGAGTATCAACAGTAGTAACAACTGTTGAAGATATACTATCAATCGAGTTACTTGTAGATAATCTTGCATATGGAACCTACAATGTAAATCTTATAGTAACAGATAAAGTTGGTAATGTTTCAGTAGAGGCAATAACATTTGTAGTGATCACACCACTACCAACAGTTATCTTTAATGAATTAAATGGTGGCTGGTGGTTCAATCCTGCAATGAATGAAGCATTCACCTTTACAGTAACAAATCCTGTAGAGATAGATGAAGTTGTAGTAACATTCTATGGTGTACCATCAGGTGATATACTTCAAGGTCCACAAACATTAGAACCTGTAAGTGGTACTGATTATGAGGTGTTCTTAGGAGCAACCATACCAGAAGAATGCGCAGGAGTTACATTAGAAGTTGTAGCGACTAATATATATGGAGCTACATCAACTAACAGTCAGGCTTACAGTGTAGATATACAATCTCCTGAGATTACATTTGTAACTCCGGAAAATGGTGAAGAATTTAATATTGCTGAAGTAGTATCAGTATTAGCAAACTTCACAGATAACATAAGTGAGACTGATAGAAATGTTGGATCAGGTATATTGTCTGCCGTATTAACAGTTACCGATCCATCAGGAGTACCAACAGTTGTAACAACTGGTGAAGACTCACAATCAATCGAGTTACTTGTAGAAGATCTAGAATATGGAACTTACAATGTTAATCTTGTAGTAACAGATAAAGTTGGTAATGTTTCAGCAGAAGCTATAACATTTGTTGTGATCACACCAGTACCAACAGTTACCTTTAATGAGTTAAATGGTGGCTGGTGGTTCAGTCCTGCAATGAATGAGGCATTTACCTTTACAGTGACTAATCCTGTAGAGATAGATGAGGTAGTGGTAACATTCTATGCTGTACCATCTGGTGATGTACTTCAAGGACCACAAACATTAGAACCTGTAAGTGGTAATGATTACGAGGTGTTCTTAGGAGCAACTATACCAGAAGAATGCGCAGGAGTTACATTAGAAGTTGTAGCGACTAATGTATATGGAGCTACATCAACTAACAGTCAGGCTTACAGTGTAGATATACAATCTCCTGAGATTACATTTGTAACTCCGGAAGATGGTGAAGAATTTAATATTGTTGAAGTAGTATCAGTATTAGTAACCTTCACAGATAACATAAGTGAGACTGATAGAAATGTTGGATCAGGTATATTGTCTGCCGTATTAACAATTACCGATCCATCAGGAGAACCAACAGTTGTAACAACTGGTGAAGATGTACTATTAATTAATACAAATGTTAATGATCTTGCATATGGAACTTACAATGTTAATCTTGTAGTAACAGATAAAGTTGGTAATGTTTCAGCAGAAGCTATAACATTTGTTGTAATCGCACCGGCACCTACAGCTCAATTCATTGAACCGAATGCTGGTTGGTGGTTAAATGCTCAAAATGCTAACACTCTTTCCTTCACTGTTGCTACTATCCCAGAAGGGACATTAGCATTTGATGGTGTTGTTGCAAATATATACTGCGAGCCAGATAACATGGTGATACAAGGACCAACCACAGTGTCTCCTAATGAAGATGGAATTTATGAGATCGTATTGAATGCTGGAATTATTCCTGAAGGTCAGACAGCTGTTAGATTACAGGTATTCGCTACGAATATCTGGGGTAATACATCTGAATCTAACCAGTCTTATGGTATAGATACTCTATCACCTGTGATTACATTTGTATCTCCGGAAGATGGGGAAGAGTTCAATATTGGTGAAGTAGTATCAGTATTAGCAAACTTCACAGATAACGTGATTGCAAGGGATAGAAATGCTGGATCAGGTATAATGTCTGCAGAATTAAAAATTACCGATCCATCAGGAGAATTCACTATAATTACAACAGGAGAAGATGTACTATCAATTAATACAAATGTTAGTGATCTTCAATATGGTTTGTATGACATCATGTTAACGGTTATGGATAAAGTTGGAAACCAGGCGATTGAAACATTATCATTTAATATTAATGCGCCTGCACCATCTGTGAATATCCTGGGCATTTCAAGTGAAATGTATACATTTGGAAATATCTACAATCCAGGGCATACATTAGTATTTGATGCTGAAATAGTAGAAGTTCCAAGTGTAGAAATTACGGATATCAGCTTGAATATATACAGAACATATCTTGAAGAAGGTCAATTAGCTGAGCAACTTGTGGAAGGGGATGTAGCTTTTGTTGAAACCATTACAGGTATAACATATAGCTCTATTCCTACTAATCTTGATGGTGATATTGGTTTAAGATATGAATTATCTGTAATTGATGAATTCGGTAGTAACGTAACAGTTAGTCAATCTTATACTATCGATGACTTAGCTCCACTACTTACGATCATTTCTCCTGAAATTGGTTATGAAGTTGATCTTGGTGGAGATGAACAGGTTAATGTAGAGATCAAAGCTACTTTCGAAGATGCTGTTGCAGGTATCAATTTAAGTGGACTTGAACTAATAATTGATGGCGTGATAATTTCGAATGACGATCCTTTAATTGCGATTACAGCAAATATGATGACCTATAATGGTTATTTTGGCGCTGGTAATCATACAATTAAGTTAACAGCTGTAGATAATGTATCAAATGAAGAAGTAATTATTTGGACATTTACTGTGAATGAGGAAATAATATTAGTAGATGCAGTTTTAACTAGTGCACACTTCTATCCAAATCCAGTACAAGCTGGTAACAGTGGGACATTTGCAATGGTCTGGGCTAATTCTGGATTAAGAAATCTTAATACTGCGAATATCAGTATTCAGATCTTTGATTTCTCAGGTAAATTAGTAAGAACCCTTAATGGAACATCAGATAATGCTATAGCATGGGATTGCAAAACAAATGATGGTACAAAATTAGCAAGGGGTGCTTACTTCGCTCGAATCACAGTAAATAATGGTCATCAAGATTACATAAAAATAGTAAAAGTAGCTATACAATAACTAATTAGCGGAGGGGGGAAACCCCCTCTGCAATATTTATGGAGGATAAAATGAATAAAGGAATGAAAATTTTTACTCTGGTATTGTTAACTCTATGTCTATCTGGTTTATTATTTGCAGAAAATAATTCTGCAGTTGCGTATTCAAGAATAGGTACTGGGGCGAAAGCAATGGCGATGGGAGGAACTGGGGTTGCAAGTATTGATAACATATCTGCAACATATTGGAACCCGGCTGGTTTAGCAAGATTGAAAACATTTGAATTTGGATCTATGATAACTGATATTCAGGATTTTGGCACAACGTATAATTTTGTTGCCTTAGGGTTTAGATTACCAAATGGATATGCAGCTGTGAGCTGGAATAATGCAAATGTTGATGATTTTCAAGGATATGATGAAAATAATCTTTTTGTGGGAACCTTCGGTAATTATGAACATAATATTGGATTAAGCTATGCTTACGATTCTCCTAAAATTAAAATAGGAGTTACCGCAAAAGCTTTTATCTCATCTATCAATGATGATTCTGAAACTGGTTTTGGCTCAGACATTGGAATTATTTACGATTTAAACCAGTATTTAAGTTTTGGAGCAATGTTTAGAGACATATATTCAAAATATGTTGGTGATACTGTACCAACTCAATTTACTGCTGGAGCTGCAATACATCCTGTTTATGGAGTAACCTTAACTTCTGATATTAAAAGGGAGCAGCATGACGAAGATATTATCTTTTGTGCTGGTGCAGAATATTGGGTCGGTATCGGAGAAGATGTAGAAGTAAGTTCAACATTAGCTGGAATTGAAACCGAAGAAAAATCATCATGGGACAATGTTCTCTCAAATGCACAAGGTGGAGTACGTATTGGTGTAAATGATGGAGCTGTTACTGCTGGATTTGGTTTGCGATATAAAATTATAGAAGCAAATTATGCTTATGGAGCAAAAAAAGATGATTTATTAGAGTCGCGAGATTCTCATAGATTTGAAATAATCTTTAGGTTTTGATAAAATCAATTGTTTACACAACTAAGTGAGGGGTAATATGAAAAGATATTTATTGATAATTACTTTTATAACAATAATAATTTCTACTCTTTTTAGCATTAATGAAACAAGAGTAAATGAAGCAATTGAATTTTATGAAAGAGGTAATTATAAATTAGCAGAAGATTTATTGATTTCTGCAGTACAGAATGATCTTTCCAATGAGGATTATGTTACGAACCCACAATATCATTATTGGTTAGGTAAAACTTATTTAGCACAGCAAAAGTATGAACTTGCTTATGAGCAATTAAAGATATTTACAGAATATGAATTTGGATCTCAATCGCAAGAGATAAAGAATATGCTAAATATTATCAGGAAGGGAATTTATTTGTCTTCAAAAAATAACACACTGCATTCGCTGGGTAAATTGGGTGGAAACATTAATAGCGAGTATTCTGATTTTGCACCTGTGATAGCTGAAAATGGAAGAATGCTATATTTCACTTCTGCACGTCCTGCAGATTTGAAAATGAACAACATCTGGATTTCTGAAAATGTTAATAGTTACTGGCAAGAAAGTTATATTGCTGAAGACTTATCATCTGATATTAATGATTCTTTCAGTTCTATTTCAGATGACAACAAAACAGTTTATGTTTTTGGAAACTTTGATGATAATAACAATGGCGCAATCTTTTTACGTGTGAAAGAGAATGATGCCTGGTCTGTTCCTGAATTAATTGAAGTGATCAATACTGAAGGAATTGAAATACAACCTTTCTTGTATGAAGATGATGGGTTATTATTTTTTGTAAGTGATCGTGTTGGAGGTTTAGGTGGTTTGGATATTTATGTATCAACTATGAATAATGGTGTGTGGTCAGAACCACTTAATTTGGGATCTAACATAAACACAGATAGAAATGAACAAACACCTTTTTTTGATGGTAAAACTTTATATTTTGCCTCAGATGGTCATCCTGGATTAGGAAAGTTGGATATTTTCAAAAGTAATATTGGTGATAAATTAGATGAATGGTCTTTATCAGAAAATCTTGGGATACATATCAATTCAGTACGTAACGATCGCTATTTCTTTAAAGATGAATATTCTCAAAAAGGATATCTTTCATCTGATCGTATAGGTGGAAAAGGCTTTGAGGATATCTATTTCTTCAACCTTGAAAAGAAATTAGAAGAACCGGAACTAATGGAGAGATGTAAGATTTATGGTCTTGTTACAGATGATTCTCCTGAAAGAAATCCTGTTCAAGCAACAATTAGTTTTACTTTTGAATTAGAGAACGAAAAGATGAGAAGTAATATTGTCTCCAAAGAAGATGGTTCTTTTGAAATACTTGCAGTTAAAGATAGATTGTATGAATATAAAATTTCAATGGGAAAATACATGACTACATCGGGTGCTATTCCAGTAGAAACTCAAGATGAAATAGAGCATAACATACTACTTTCTGAGTTGATCATTGAGAAAGAAATCATTATAGACAATATTTATTTTGATTTTAACAAAACAGTTTTATTAAAAGAATCTTTTAAAACATTAGATTTGTTGTATGAAACTTTTATATCAAATCCAGGTTTAAAAGTTGAGATAAGTGGTCACACTGATAGTATCGGTTCAAATCAATATAATCAGGGATTGTCACAGCGGAGAGCTGATGCTGTAGTTGAGTATTTGGTTAATAAGGGCATTGATACAGAATCCTTTATCACAGAAGGTTATGGAGAAAAGAAACCAATAGCTGATAATGCAACTGAAGAAGGAAGAGCTCTAAATCGTAGAGTTGAAATGAAAGTACTTGAAAACACTGATTAATAAGTAAATAAATAATTGATTAATTTTCAATAGTGTTAAATAATTAGTTATATTTATTGGAATTGTTTTATACTCTTTAAATATCAGGGTAGATTAATATCTACCCTTTTTTATTTAGTGTAAGACTTGAATAAAATTATTTAATCCGCTATAATTTGTTGTTTTTACGACGCTGTAACCACTTTTATGAGATGTTCTACTTTAATAGATCATTCCTAAGTGTATGAATTACCACCTTTGGAAAAATTATAAATAACATTCTGTCCGATTTTTTATAGGTCATCTTACCTCTCTACATTATCAAATAGTTATACAACAAACAAAAGGTAATTTTAAACAACGTTTTGATCTAATGGATTACTTCTATAATAAAAAAAGCCATTTCCATTTATGGAAATGGCTTATAAAGTATATAGTTAATCTATTCTACTTCTTTCTTTTTAATCTCGTTGAAATTTAAAATCAGATTAAGAAGAACACCAACAATAGCAGCAAGGCCTAAACCTTCTAATTGGAAATTACCAAAAGCGAATTTAGCTCCACCTAATCCCAGAACAAGCATTGCAGCACTTATCATCAGTATCTTTGCATTTGTGAAATCTACTTTATTATCAACCATATTCTTAATACCGATAGATGAGATCATACCGAACAGAAGAATAGAGATTCCACCAATAACCGGACCAGGAATAGTTTCAATTATTACTGTGAATTTAGGCACAAAAGAAAGTACTATAGCAAATACAGCAGCGATTCTCATGATGATTGGATTGAAAACTCCTGTAAGAGCAACAGCACCAGTATTCTCGCTATAAGTTGTATTAGCAGGTCCACCGATCATAGCGGACAAAGATGTGGCAAGTCCATCACCTAATAAAGTTCTATGAATACCTGGTTCTTTTATAAAGTCTTTTCCAACCACATTACCTATAGCGAGAACATCACCAAAGTGTTCAACAATAGTAACAATTGCTATTGGCACGATTATTGATATTGAGCGTGTGGAAAATACTGGTAAAGAAAATTTTGGTAAACCAAACCAGGCAGCGTTGTGTACAGCTGAGAAATCTACAATTCCAAGTATAATTGCAAATATATATCCTGCAATAAGAGCAATAAGAACAGGGAGCATTGATAATAATTTTGCTCCTACTTTTTCAAAGAAGACTTTAACAAAAACTGCAACAGCAAAAGTAAATAACGCAACAAGCCAGCAACCATTAACACCAATTTTTTCCACAATATCAGCCGCATAGGAACCGTTTGCATTGGCGATAGCAATCGGAGCCAATATCAAACCAATAAGAACGATTATTGGACCGGTAACAAACGGTGGCAGAATTTTATGCAATATGCGAACATCAATAAATTTAAAAATAATAGCTACAACCACATACAACAGACCAGCGATAACAATTCCACCTAATGCTTCTGGTAATGAACCGCCATCAGCCGTTGCTACTGCAATAATCCCTGGAATAAAAGCAAAAGAAGAGCCTAAAAATACAGGTACCTGAAATTTTGTAAGAACGTGAAATAAGAGTGTTCCAATACCTGCTGCGAAAAGAGTTACACCAACATCAAGTCCAGTAATCAATGGTACTAAAACAGTAGCACCAAACATTACGAACATGTGCTGAAACCCAAGAACAAAATTTTTGCTGTTAAGATCTTTCATAAAAACTCCTTATCATTTTTTTAACACATCAATCTAATGAATATTTATTCACTAGTACCATATTTAATTAATTAACACATCATCAATCACAAAAAGAAAATGAATATAATTCACTGGCAAGAAAAAAAATATTTCATGGAAATTTTCTTCTCTTAATTTCTTTGTAAGATTTTATTTTCGATATTAAATTTTCAATCATACTATGTCTTTTATTAGTTTGTAAAGAATTTCATCTTCATAATAGTTTCCGATAAATTGGATTCCAAATGGAAGTTTATCATACAGCCCTAAGGGGAGGGATAGTGTAGGAACACCTGCATAAGTCCACGGTAAGTTCATAGCTGGATCTCCCGTGGATTCTAACCCTAGAGGAGCAGTTGTAACAGCAGCAGGAGATACCCAAAGATCAATGTTGTTTTTCTTCTGCAATTGTTTCAGCTCACTTCGAAGCTGGATTCTGCCTTCTTTTGCTTTATGCAAAACATTAGATTGAATTCTTCCGCCTATTTCAATTAGATCAATTGAAGCTTGATGATATTTGTTTCTATAATTACTAAACCAAATATCATGCACTTCAGCGAATTCAGCAGCATTCATTAATTTATGTTTATCATTGACATCATTGATGTTATCTAACATTTTAATTGATTTTACCATAAAACCAAGTTGTTTTAAATTATCAATAATTTTATAAAAACCTGAGAGAATTTCTGATGAAGCTTGTTGTAAGTACTTTCCTTTGGGAATTCCTAAAATTGGTTTTCCTTCGATTTCAGGAAGATCATTATTCCAGTTATCGCATAGTAGTGAAGAAACAATTTCGCTTCCTTCCACATCTTGAGTGAAAAAACCAATATGATCAGCAGATTGTGAGAATGGGATAACTCCTGCAGTAGGAATTCTACCAAAACTTGGTTTGAAGCCAATAATTCCACAAAAAGATGCAGGTCTGGAAATTGAACCGATTGTCTGTGTCCCAAGTGCTAAGGGACAGAAACCTGCTGCAACTGCTGCTGCCGAACCACTACTCGATCCTCCTGGTGTATGATTAAAATTATGTGGATTGCAAGTGGCTCCAGGATGAAAATATGCAAATTCGGTGGTAACAGTTTTTCCCATGATCAATGCAGCGGCTTCTTTTAGCTTAGAAATGACTTCAGATTCATTTCCCTTTAAGACTTCTGGGGGAAGATCCGATCCTGCTCTTGTAGCGAAACCATTAGTATGGAAAATATCTTTTACCCCGATCGGGATACCAAATAAAACCGGTCTCTCATTAGCATTTGGGAATTTCTGATATAATAGCTCTAAATCTTGATGTAAACGTTCTCGTCGGGTTGGTTCAGGAAGAAATGCTTTTATTTTAGAATCCCATTTATCCAGTTTATCACAAAGGTTATTGATCAATT
Source organism: Candidatus Tenebribacter burtonii (assembly GCA_030765625.1). Lineage (GTDB taxonomy): Bacteria > Cloacimonadota > Cloacimonadia > Cloacimonadales > TCS61 > Tenebribacter > Tenebribacter burtonii. The sequence goes on along the minus strand of JAVCCF010000009.1, from coordinate 957 downwards.
TTTCCGGAGTTAATTCTCTATTATGCAATTGAGAAATAGTTTTAGACAAAGAACACTCAGAAATGAATTTCATCTATATCACACTATCTTCTTTCAATTGCCTCAACTTATTTTCATCAAAACCCAAATACTTTCCTAGAATCTCAAAAGAATGCTCGCCCAGTTTTGGTGCGGGACCACGGTTTTTCTCCTCTGGGATTGATGTCATCTTGATAGGATTCCCGGCTACTTTTATTGTACTGGCTTTATCATCATCCACGTCTACGATCATATTTCGGGCGTGTACCTGCTTGTCATTCATAACTTTTTCAATATTGCTTATAAGACAGCTGGGCACGCCGTATCCTTCGATGAGTTCAACCCATTCGGAAGCATTTTTAGTTAAGAATAGCTTTTCGAGTAGAGGAATTAAAATTGCTTGATTGTCATTTCTGTCAGCATTAGTTATAAATCTAGTGTCATTGCCCCACTCCTCTTTACCTACTGCACTACAAAATTTCTTCCAGAGATTATCATTCCCAATTGGGAGGATGAAATAATCATCTTTAGCCATAAATGCCTGGAAAGGACTGACAGTAGGATGACGATTACCGATCGGTGTGGGAGATATGCCATCAACTTGATAACGAGCAAGAGCATTTTCCAATATGGCGACCTGGCAATCCAGCATTGCCACATCGATCTTTTGTCCTTTACCGGTTTTCTCTTTATGAAAAAGGGCAGTGCAAATCCCAATTGCTGTGAACATACCAGCTGTTATATCGCCAGTAGACATGCCAACTCTAGTAGGAGGAGTTTCCGGCCAGCCGGTTATGCTCATTATACCACCTCTAGCTTGAGCAATAAGATCATATGCAGGTTTTTTTGACTCAGCTCCTGTATGCCCGAAACCGGATGATGCAGCATAGATAAGATCCGGTTTTATCTTCCGTAGCACTTCATAACCCAGACCTAATT
>JAVCCF010000107.1 GCA_030765625.1 Candidatus Tenebribacter burtonii | reverse complement strand
CTCCAAACATTATATGCAAATAAGTTAGGATTATTATGATAAAAAAAGAAATAGTAGGAATATCTTCAAAAGATCATAAATATGCATCGTTATTTTTTGATTACATCATCCCAACTTTCGATGCAACGGATGTACCCCAAAATGTTATTTACCCTCGCTGGGAAAAAATGACAAATGATAATATAATGACGTTCGGTGATTTGATTGAAATTGCAAATACTAAACCTTTTATTGAAGAAAATTTCAATAAATGGCTTAAGAATAATTATTATGTTTCAGAAAGACAAATTATAAATCAAAATGATTCACAACCATTCGGTGATAAATCTTTTACAAAAGATTTATTAAATCAAATCAGGGATTATGCAGCGTTTACAATTTCAGAATATTTAAAAAAAAATAATGTCCTATCAGAACCAATTTTTTTTAACGAATCTTTTAATATGGGAAATTTTTCTAAATATAATTACAACACCATTAGTTTAATTTTAACAAATATACCGATTATTGATACTAATATATTAGATTGGAAACAGATAATAAATATCAGAAAAGATAAAGAATCATTGAATAAATTGCGAAATTTGAAACTATTCTTTTTTGAAAATTATGTTGGTAAGGATCTTAATTATATTGAAGATTCACTTTGCAAAGGTTTAGATGAATATTACTCTGTTTGTAAAAAGTACGAGATTGATATAAAATTAGGGTCAATGATGAATTTTTTTGATAGCAAACTATTAGTTAAATTTATTTCATTAGCTACTTTGGGTATAATATTTGGTGAAAAAAATATAACTGAGATAGCTTTGATTAGTGGGGCATCAATTGAATTAGGAAAAGTTGGTCTTCAACTAATTAAAAGAAGAATAGAACACAAACTTTTTAAAAGAAATTTTGATTTAGCATATTTAGTAAAAATACAAGAATCGGTTAATTAATTGAAAATTTTGCATATAACAAACGTGTCAGCGGGTAGGCTGGTTGGTGTTCTTTGTCTGAATCGTACCGATTCAGGTTTGGTCGGTTTGTTCGGTCGTGATCGTTCCGATCCCGCCGCACACGCCAAACATTAGCCGAATAAAATTAAGGAGTAAATTATGAAAAAACTTGAGTATGATGTTTTTTTTGAGGAATCTAATAAATTTCATAATTTATATGAATAAAAAATATTATTAAAACGTTCAAAAAAGGAAATATAAAATGAAGAAACTTATATATTTCATAATTGCAGTATTAATAACTTTTGGGGCTTTATACGTTCTAGTAAAAACAGGAAAGATAAATTTTCCTCATAAAAAATACATTGTTGTATGCCATTTAAAAACAGACAAATACAATTCAATATACAATGCTTTTGATAATTTTCTTTTATATGACAAAGAATTAATAGATATTTCAAAATATGAAAAAGGAAAACACATTAAAGAATATTACAATAAATTCCCGTGGGAAATCGATAAATTGGGTGAAGAAGCTAAAAAAAAAATACCGCACATTATTGCTTATGTAGACACCTTTGAAACAATACAGACTCCTACTAAATACAAATACGATCAATATGTAAAATTAATAGAATTGTATATGGATTATTCTGATCCTGCAACAATCGCTCTAATGAAGCAAGATGAAAGAAAAAGATATAATAAAATTGAGAATTATTTAATAAAACATGAAAATAGTTTTCTGAGTAATTTAAAAGATAACTTAGAACTAAATTCAAAAGATTACCAAATTGAGGAAATCTTAATAACACATTTTTCGAATTATCCATGGCTTCTTGATGATCTCTCCCTCATAAATCAATTAAAATATAAATATATTGAAAATTCAATGAACAATGTAATTAAAGATTCTATAAAATCTAAAACTAAATATACTAAAACTTTAGATTTAAGCAATTTTAGCGATTATAATGAAAATAATGTCTTTAAAGGAGAATTGAACGGTGTTGACATCTCCATACCTTTCAGCAAAATCCTATATATAAAAAAGATTGGTTCTAATTTTGAAGTTAATTTCAAAAATGAACTAGAGAAATCAATATTGATAGTTGCTGATAATCAATCATTCCACGGTTTCTCTAATAACATCAGATATTCTTTTAATATTGATAATTTACTATTACTTGAATTTCTCAACTAATTATAGTAATAAATTTAAGTATTATTATAATTTATTAGCAAATAAAAATAATTGAATCGGCTAACAGGCGTGTCGGCAGTAGAGTTGGTCAGTGTTTTTTGCCTGAACCTTCCGGTTCAGGGTTTAGCTGTGTGTCTGGGCTGAATCATTCTGATTCCGCCGCACACGCAGCTCATTACAAGCAATTGTTTGTTGAAGGAGGAAAAATGAGAAAGTTGATATTTTTATTTATGATCTTTTTTTCTGCAATATCATTAAACTCTCAAGTATCTTTTGAGTTAGACTTCAATTTTGAAAAAGTTAGCACGGAGGATGAATTAGTAAACTTACAATTACTTGATTATGATAATGATGGAATCGAGGAAATAGTAGTTAGTTATAAAAGTGATTTTTATGAAAATTGTTGGCGAATCATCTGCTATTCTCAATCAGGTTCAATATTAGAAGAATTTTCCCAGGGAAATAGCGAAAATGAATTTTTCCAAAAAGGTTATATTTTTAAAAATAATAATGTCAATTATCTTCTCACTACATTTATATACAGGGTAGGTGTATTTCTGGATGAAGTATATCTTCGAATAAAATTGTTCGATTTTGATACAAATTCGTTAATTTGTGAGAATGATCATTTAATTGGTATAGGTCAATCTGATGACACCTTGATTAGTTATTCAATTAGTACTACAGACATTATTCATCAAGTATTACCTATGGATGAAATTGTATTTTATATTGGAGCAAAACATCATAAAAACACATACACTACTATGGTTAGTGAATACACATCTCGTGATAAATCTATGATATATAAATTCAAATTAATAAATAATAATTTTATTTATCTGGAAGAAATAGAGAATGTTGGAGAGAAAATAGTAAGATATGATTTTTATGACTGGATTATTAGTACGGGAATTTATTATTTTTACAATTGGAATGAAGTGGAGATGGTAGAATCTAAAAGTAGGCATTATAGTATTAGTTTAATTTCACCTGAATTGCAAAGTCAAGTTCAGGAAGTTTATCATATTCATGGAAGCTACAATAATTGGTTTGGAGAAGAATTTTATGAAAATTATCCAAACTATTTTGCTATTTTAACAAATAATGATCTTAACTTCAATATCAGTGGTTTGATAGCTTATCATAAAGAATTTGATACTGATGTTGGATCATCTATGCATTTTGTAAATTTTACACCAAATTTCGCAGATTCAATCTGGATAGAAGGAAATAGTTTTATCGGAGATGGTCAAATAACATCTTCCACCTGTATTTCAGTAAATAATGAAGATTATTACTTAATGTACTTTCGTGGTGATCAATTAGAAATTCGTAACAGAATAAATGGAAATATTATTCATCATCAAAACTCCTCAATATCACCTTTTAAAATTGATCGTAAATCTGATGATGAACTACTTTTCTTTGTAGAGCAAGAAGATGAAACAGGTTACGACGTCTATATTCTTGAAGGTGAAATTCAGGTATCAACTCATGATAATCAAATAAATATCTCGATTAATAATCTATCAAACTATCCAAATCCCTTCAATCCATCAACAACAATTGAGTTTTCAATCCAAAATGAATCCAATATTAATCTTACTATTTTCAACATCAAAGGACAAAAAGTGAAACAGCTAATCAGCGACCAGCTGATAGCTGGTCAACATTCAATAATCTGGAATGGAGATAATGAATTTGGAAATTCTATAAGCTCAGGTTTATATCTCTACAAACTTATAGTGAATGGCAAAACAAAATCAGTGAAAAAATGTATGCTGTTGAAATAGAAAAACAGCAAACTAAGTAATAAATAGTAGTATTCAATATTTATTTAGTTTGTTAAAAGGAGGATACGATGAAGGTTAAAATGTTATTACTTTTTTTGATACTTGTTAGTCAATTATTCTGTCAGATTGTTTTTTATATAGAAACTGATGAAACTAATTATTCTTATGGTCAGGATATTTATATAACATTCAATCTTCATAATACGAGCGCCGACACAGTTATAGTAACATTTCTTAGTAGTTATCCTTTTGGTTATTATATAGATGAAGAACTTTTTATCATTGGTTCATTCGGTGTAGTTTTCGATGTTATTATCCCACCGGATTCTACATTTTCTTCAATACCTTATGTTCATACAGACAATGTGAGTAATGGTAACCACATATTAGTCGGTGAATTTCACTGCTTGCCACCCTATTTGGTTTCGGATCCTATCTCAATAACCATAGGTCAAGTTGATGCTGATTTTTATAAGCTTCAGCAAATTGGATTTCAATTATCAAACTATCCCAATCTATTTAATCCTTCTACAACAATTGAGTTTTCAATTCAAAATGGTTCTGAAGTCGATATTTCGATCTACAACATCAAAGGACAAAAAATTAAAACTTTAATTCATAATGAATTTGACAAAGGTGACCATTCAATTATCTGGAATGGAGATGATGAATCAGGAAAATTAGTTGGTTCTGGTGTTTATCTGTATAAATTGCAGACGGAAAGCATTACAGAAACCAAAAAGATGTTGATGATGAAATGAGAGAACGTGGCACGACCGGCGTTAATTCAGAGCAGGGATAAAACAAAAACGAAGGATATCTACTCCCCCAAGCTTGGGTGCTGCCCATATTCTTTTCAAAACAGCCGTTAAGTTCAATTTAAAAGCTCTGTAACAACCGATAAACATAAACAGGTGTTTATACTACATCTTATGTGTTCCTTTCCTTATACAAACCGATAGAATCAATGTGAATATGAAGAATTAAGTTACACTATAAAAAGGAAGCATTTTTCCATATCAATAGCTGAGTTTCTGGCTCTTATAAAAAAGGAATTTTTACATGGTCTATACAAAGGTTGATTTACTGTATAAATAGGATAGTTTTCCGACACTAATATAAAGGAAAGTGAAATTGTGTTAACAAGGCTTTTTAGACGTCTCATATATATGTGATAATATTACTAGAATTTTCCGATAAAATTGGTATCATATACACACATGAGAAAACTAATTTATTAATAATATGCGGACATCACTATACACGTGAGAATAAGGTTTATCATTAAAGGTTTTTTATCAGTCACATACGTGTGTGAAAAAAAAACTGGTTTATGTTAATATTACCGATTATATTCCTATCATAACACGCACGTGTGATCTATTCTCATTTCCTAGAGCTAAAACACCATAATAAAGCAATGCTATATTAATGTTTATTAATACATTAGCTTTAAGGCTATACCCCCTACTTAGCTATTAGGTTAATAAGGATTATTATAAAAAGTAATTTAAGACATTTCTCTTGATGCCCACTGATTTTAGAGTAAATGGAAAACTATGGGATTATACGAAAATTGAAAATAAAATTAAATCTTATGATTTTCTTCAAATATATTTCTTTTTCACAACATATTTCACAACGATTGCAAATATTTATTTAATATAAAATAGGCATAACTCACTATACTTCCGCAAGTTACACCTATACATATGGGGTGGATGATGGGATTTGAACCCACAACGCCCGGAACCACAATCCGGTGCTCTACCGTTGAACTACACCCACCATAAAAAAAATGGCACGCCAAAAGGGATTCGAACCCCTGACCTACGGATTAGAAATCCGTTGCTCTATCCAACTGAGCTATTGGCGCATCAAAAACTTGGTAGCGGCGCAGGGACTTGAACCCCGGACACTCGGATTATGATTCCGATGCTCTAACCAACTGAGCTACGCCGCCACAATTTAAATTTATATTTAAAGATCATTTAAGACCATAAAAAATGGTAGCGAGGACAGGATTTGAACCTGTGACCTTCGGGTTATGAGCCCGACGAGCTACCAGACTGCTCCACCTCGCATCAATAGGTTGCAAATAATTTTATTCACCTATTCTGTGTCAAGAAAAAGATAAGCAGAAATATCTTGACGAAATTATACTAATATCGGCTCTTCCAAATAGGAGAAAATGAAAAATATGTTTAATGAATTAATAGTTAATTATGGTCAATTTGAGAAGAGAATAGCCCTTCTTGAAGATAGTAGATTAGTTGAGCTTTTTGCTGAAAAAAAAGAGAATCAAATTCTTGTTGGCAACATTTATGTTGGGATAGTGAAGAATGTTCTACCAGGTATGGGTGCTGCTTTTATTGATATTGGCTTATCGCGAACCGCCTTTTTACATTTTACTGACATTAATCCAATGTCGTTAAATAAAACAAAGAAAAAGATTTTTGCAAAACGAAAATCTTCTGATATCGGGAAAGTACTTACAGTAGGGCAGGAAATAGTGGTTCAAGTAAAAAAAGAACCTATCCTAAAAAAAGGTGCTCGCGTTACAGGAAAACTTTCAATTCCTGGTAAATTTCTTGTATTCATGCCGGGAGAAAAAAAGGTTGCAATTTCCAGAAAAATATCCTCTGTCACAGAAAGAACCAGAATTAAAAAAATTCTAAAAAAAATAAAAGATAAAGATGTAGGGATAATTGTTAGAACGGATACTGAAAGTATTAATGAAGAAGATTTCAATAGAGAATATATTGGAATTGAAAGAACTTGGAAATTAATTAATAAACAGGCAAAACATGCAAAACCTCCAGCCTGCATTTATGATGAAAACGATCTATCTTATTCTCTTGTACGCGATATCTTTAATTCATCGATAGAAAGAATGGTCGTTGATGACAAAAAGATGAGAAATAAAGTTATATCAAAATTAAAAAAAATTGCTCCGGAATTAATAAGCAGAATAGAATTATATCAAGAAGATTCCCCCATATTCAATGCTTACGGAATAGAAAAAGAGATCGGGAATATATTTAAATCAAGGGTTAATCTACCAAGTGGCGGGAACATCACAATCCAACAAACTGAAGCACTTGTTGCAATTGATGTAAACACAGGCAGCTTTACTGGAAAAGATAATTACGAAGATACCATTACCAAAACTAATATGGAAGCCGCTGTAGAATCAGCTCTTCAAATTAGATTACGAGATCTTAGTGGTATAATGGTTATTGATTTTATCGATATGAAAAATGAGAAAGATAGAGATAATGTTTATGCTACTCTAAAAAAATCTTTGAAAATGGACAGAGCTAAACACCAGATTTATCCTTTTAGTCCATTGGGATTAATAGAAATTTCACGAAAAAGAACACGTCCTAGCTTGCTTCTCAGCTATTCAGAGCAATGCCCTCATTGCCATGGTACTGGTCGTCTTCTATCAAGAGATTCTATAACTGTCCAGATCTCCCGCTGGTTGAAACGTGCAAGTTACTTTATAAAAAAAGAAGACATTACTATTAAAGTTCATAAAAATGTAAAAAAATTTATCGAAGAGAATCCTGATTTCTTTGATGATATTCAAAATTCTATTAAATTTGTATCAGATAGCGAATTGGATTTTGATAAATTTAGGGTTTTTTCGACAAAAACAAATAAAGAATTTACAAATGAATAAGTTAGAGTATAATATTCTTGACAATAAAACCACTCAAAATTTCTTAGATATTCTTATTATGAATTGGTAGTTAGAAGGAGATTAAATGTACGCAATAGTGGATTTTAAAGGAACTCAGTTCAGGGTCGAAAAAGACCAGACTATTAAAGTTCCATACATGAGTGAACTTGAAATTGGTGCAGAAATAGAAATGCAAAATGTGTTACTACTGCATACTGACGATAATACAGTTGTTGGAACTCCAACTGTAAAAAATGCAAAAGTTCTTGCTGAGATTATTACCCATCTTAAAGATAAGAAAGTAATTATTTTTAAGAAAAAAAGAAGAAAAGGTTATGAAAAAAAGCAAGGTCATAGACAAAATTATACCGAAATAAAAATTAAAGATATTATCAAATAAGGGGATATTATGGCACATAAGAAAGGTGTTGGAAGTAGTAAAAATGGAAGAGACAGTAACCCTCAATATCTTGGAGTGAAAAAATATGGTGGTCAGAAAGTTTTAGCCGGTAATATCATCATTCGTCAAAGAGGAACCAGAATCCATAAAGGTGAAAATGTTGGTATTGGAAATGACTACACTATTTTCAGCCTGATTGAAGGTTTTGTAAAATATGAAACTAAAAAGACCGGACGAAAATTTGTTAGTGTCTACCCAGATAGAATTTAGTTTTTTAACAATATAATTAAAGCAGCCTTAGCTGCTTTTTTTTATCTCAAATTTTGATTTTTTTTCATATTAATAGATAATTTTGGAGGAAAAGATTTATGTCTAATCTTACAATTAAAGAAATGCAAAACACATTAAATGATATCTTGGCAAATCACAAAAACATTTTATCAAATATTACACGTGTTGAGATGATCAAACAATCAGTTGAGAACAAAGAAGCATTAATTTCTGCTAATGGAAATCTTGTTACATGGACTCCACCTGAATCGACCGGTAGAAGCCCTAAGGATACTCTTATCGTAAAAAGAGAAGAAAGTGAGAATACTATTGATTGGAATTCACCAAACTGTATTCCACTTGAACCTAGAGCTTTTGATATGGTTTTTGATGATGCCGTCGAATTAATAAAAGATAAAAATACCATCTATACAACCGATAGAGTAATCGGAGCTGATCCGCTTTTTGCACTTCCTACAAAAGTGATAACAGATCAAGCTTTAACTGCTCTATTTACAGATAATATGTTCCGCCCCATTCCTTCTGATTTAGAAAAAAGTTGTTTTGCAAATAAAGAATTTACATTGATTGTGTTCCCCTATAACAAACTTGATAGAAACCGATATAATGGTCTTCTAAGAAAATTGCCAGATGGAAAAACTTCAGATATGGTCGTTGCCATGGATTTTGATAGAAGAATGGGAATTATTATTGGTTCTGCTTATGGTGGAAGTGTAAAAAAGCTTATGTTTACTGTAATGAACTATTATTTGCCTGCTGAAGGTATTCTCCCTTTACATTGTTCTGCAAATGAAGGAAAGAATGGGGATTCAGCTTTGTTATTAGGGCTTTCCGGAACTGGAAAAACAACACTTTCTGCTGATCCAACTCGTGCTCTTCTTGGTGATGATGAACATGGATGGAGTAATGATGGTATTGCAAACTTCGAAGATGGTTGTTATGCAAAACTGATAAATTTGAATCAGGATAAAGAACCTGAAATTTATAAAGCTGTATTTCATAATGATGAATATACAAGACATGGAGCTATCGTTGAAAATTGTATGATGTTTCCAAATGGAACTTTTGATCTCGATGATGAGAGATTAACTCCAAATTCAAGAGCTTCTTACCCACTTAAGTTTCTCAGTAATATCAAATCAGCTTCTGTTTCAGGTCATCCTAAAACAATACTATTTCTTACTGCTGATGCAAATGCGGTTCTCCCTCCTGTAGCTAAACTGACTCCTGAGCAGGCTATGCTTTGGTTCCTTATGGGATATACAAGTAAACTTGCCGGAACTGAAACTGGTATTGTTGAACCGATCACTACTTTCTCCAGATTTTTTGGTGAACCATTTATGCCGCGAAATCCTGACCATTATGCTTCACTTCTTGGAGAAAAAATGAAAAGATACAATACAAAAGTTTATCTTATTAACACAGGTTGGAGTGGTGGTCCTTATGGAACAGGTGAACGAATGGATATCAATTTAACTCGTACACTGGTTAATGCTGCTCTTGATGGTACTTTAGAAAATGTAGAATATTATGAAGATGAAATCTTCCACATTTTTGTTCCTAAAACCTGCCCGGGTGTAGAACAAAATATCTTAACAGCAAAAAATACTTGGAAAAATAAAGAAGCTTATGATGAACGTGCTAATAAGTTGGCATCTGAATTTAGCGCTCATCTTGAAAGAGCTTACGGGAATGCTGATCTCGATCCTGAAATTGTTAAACAATGTCCGAGTATTAAATAATAAATACTTAAGCAATTTTAAAGGCCGGCAAATTTTGTCGGCTTTTTTTATAAGTAAAACATATTTCGACATTTTTTATTTCTTAAATTTCCAATTTTTCACTTTATCTCTTTGCTTAAAATAAAAAGTAAGTTGACAATTAATATTATTACTCTACAAAAATTTTCTTTATACAAAATAAACCGAAATTTATTTTAAAAGGAGGTACAAATGAAAAACAAATTTTGGATTTTATTTCTATTAATTCTTGTTTTTTCAATTTTCTGGTCTTGTGCTAAAAAAGATCCGATCGGGATTGATCAATATGTGGTAAATATTCCTACTACAGATTTTTTGATCAATACAAATCTTCTAATGGATGGAGATGACTACTCAATTGGATATTACAATGGTAACATTCAAACCAATCAGATGCAAATGAATTGGACTCAGAGTTCAGATGATGATTTTCTTTGCTATAAAGTGATGAGAATGGATGGTGAACCAGAAGAACGTTCCATGGAAGGATTTGAAGGTGGAACTATTCCTGCAAATTACACAACTTGGGGTGATTTTGGAGGTTGGTTTGTTACTGATGAATATTCCTATGAGGGAAATTACTGTGCTCGAACCCATGAAGGTAATTATGGTTATGAATATTTAGAAACAACTATTAACGTCCCGCAGAATACCGATATTATTATTAGTTTCTTTGCAGCTGCCGTGAATGATGGTGAAGGAAGTTTTCGTATTAATGGTATGACTTATGGTTATTGGTATAATAATCAATGGCAACACAGTTATTATGTTTATAATACTGGAAATAATACTACATTATCAATGCAGTGGCTATATTACACATACGATTATGGATTTGGTGTAATTGATAATATCCAAATTTTAGGAGCAGGTAGTAATTATGAAACCTTAACTACATTTACTGACGTGTCAGCAACATCAATAATTGATACTCTTTTAGAACAGAATTCATTTTACACATATAACCTTGTTGCAATTAATAATTCCGGTGGTTGTCAACAAGATCAGATCACTATAAAAACTCCCAGGTGGGAAGCTCCAGATAATATTTTAGTCAACGGATTATCTCCCGAAGTAATCGAAGTTACTTGGAATGATAATTCCGATTCAGAAAATAATTTCACTGTATACACTTTTATGGACATTAACACAACGTATGAATTAATTGATTCGGTACAAGTAGACAATAACATTACCAGCTTAATCCTTGATGATCTTGATACAAATGAAGCTTATCTATTTGCAGTGAAAGCATCCAATAGTTTTGAAAACGATACTATTATAGGGAATAGTGATTATTTCATCTTCAATGACCTAGTTTTCGCTCAACCAACAGATCTTATTGGTTACCAAATCGCTGGATCGAAATCGATAAGTTTATCATGGACGGACAATTCAAACTTGGAAACAGGATTTTCAATTGAAAGAAAGATCAATAATGGAACCTACTCAGAAATAACTGCAGTTGACAGAAATATAATTGAGTATATTGATAACGATACTCTAAATTTTGAGTATAGTGATATCATCAAATATCGAATTAGAGCATTCAACAATTATGAGAACATAATATACACCAATTATTCCAATGAAACAATGGTTGTTCTTTCGGAAATTAACGGAGTCTATTTAGATTTCGAAGACGGTCAATTTCCCATTGACTGGACAACTTGGACATATGGTGGAACTGAATGGTTTATTACATCAAATGCTGCATACGAAGGGATCAATAGTATTAAATGTGGTGGTGGATCATACGATGAAGAATATCTTGAAACTACAATTGATGTCCCTCAAAACACAAATATTACTATCTCCTTCTATACACGAGAAGACGATACTTCAGGTGATGGGTACATGTTAATAGATGGTAGTTATTATTTTGATTGGGATAATAATTCATCGAGCTGGAGTTACGAATCCGTAACATACTATACTAGTCCAAATTCAGAAATTACTCTAACTTGGTACTATAATACACAAAGTTATGGTAACTGTTTTATCGATAATATCGAAATAACATGGTAAAAGAAGGAGAGAGAAATGAAAAAAATAATATTAATAACCAGCTTAATCCTATTTAGCGTTTTGTTTGCCGAAACCAGCTCCTTTCGCAACCTTGCCACAGGGACAGCTATCGATGACGACTTGGATCTTATCTATGATCCGATCGATCTTCATTTTGTATCCGGCAACCGTTTATATACAAATCTAAGTAACGTAATAAATGGAAATGAAAAAATATTGGACAATGATTCCTCAGATCAATACCTGCTAGGATTTTCCCTGCAAAGTCCCTTCTTAGAAAATCTAAAACACTCGATTTTGATTGAATTTGCTAATAGTAAATTCGGACAATATGTGCACTTGGATACCGAGTTAAATGGCAGTTTCGATATGTATGGCTATGGAGAGATCGAGAACATCTTTACATCTTACGATGATATAGATGGTGATGGCATTTATGATATAATTAGCAGTAATACACAAAATAAAAAACGTTATGAAGATAATAATCTTCTCAGGTTTGTTCTCAATAACAGCACTGTTTGGAATGATCTCATCTGCGGTCTGCGAATTGATGTAACGAAAGACATAGATAAAGAAACATTACTGTATGAACTTGATCAAACAGAATATCAAATGGCGGATGAATACAACAGTTTCGATTTAATTGAGGATGACGATGAAATAATGGTGACAAAATCTTTAGATCTAGATCTACTATTTTCTGTCATGAATCCTGATTTCAAAGGATACGAATTACGTGGAAATCTGATGTTAGGTTATACAAATCATGACGTTTCCTCTCAAGATATTTATTATGACAGTTCTGAAACTTATAACCCTGAAGTAACTAATTATCTTAGTTATGATGAAGAAAAATCGGATAACGAGTTTGATGATAATACATCAGGTCTGGAATCTGGTATTGGAGCATCATTACGTAAAAGCCTGGCAGAATCTGAAGAAAGAAAGAATGATAGCTATTGGCTTGTAGGAACTCAACTTAATTTTGGTTTTTATAACTACGAATATGAAAACATAAATCAAAATAATAATATCACTACATTCTATGATGGATTTGACACATTGTCTACTGACTATCTAATGGAAACTGTTAATATCAATACGACTACTACGAAAGGTGATCAATGGATGGTGGATTATGATATCTTTAGCAGATATAATTTTCAACTTGATGAAAAAGTCTATCTTGGAATTGGTGCAAAGTTGAATTACAAGTTCACTAAAGAAACATATGATGAGGTTGATGAAATTGATAACTCCGAAAATTATCTTCAAAATGATCAGGTTTCCGATGAAAATGACTATAATGTAACCGAAACATATCTGGAAGAATCTGATATAACCAGTGAAACAGCTACAACAGATCTTATGCTACCTGTAGGTTTAGAGTACAAATTCACCAGAAATAATAAATGGGCAGTCAGATTTGGAGCTTCTTTCTACAATAGGTATAGAGTTCACAATCATAGTAAACAGGTAACAAATGCCGATCCGATTG
>JAVCCF010000176.1 GCA_030765625.1 Candidatus Tenebribacter burtonii | reverse complement strand
AATATGAATATATGGATCTTCTTAGCTTCCGGGCTGATAGTTATTACAATTGCTCTTCTCACTATTGGTGTTCAAACTTTTCGAGCTGCCAATGCTAATCCTGTGAGAGCATTAAAATATGAATAAAATTGAAGGATTTAATTAAAAATTGCGTCTTAATAAGTATGAAGTAATTTGGAGGTTATTATGAGAGAGGTTGTATTATCCATCCCAACCCTGGAAGCCGAACAGAATTTAGAGATAGATGTAAGGATCAATGGGAAAAAGAGAACACTGAAATACCGGGTGGAAATAGTACATTGGAAAGGAACTGAACCGACATCAGAAGAGAAAGTTACTGTTATCAGGCATGCAATAAATGATTATGATAAAGACTGGGAACTGATTCAAATAGGAGCCCCTGATCAGGATAAGATTCCACTTATGTTCAGGAAAAAATCAGTTGAAAAATAGATAAGAAAATTGATTCTTGAGAATAAAAATACAAAGGAGATAGAATGAACAAGGTAATTTCGATAATTATACTAATAATTCTTCCATTGTTCTGTTTTGCAGAACAGTATACTCTGGAAGACTTAATTGATATTGGATTAGAAAATTCATATGATATCCAGAGGGAGATCGTAAATAAGAAAAACTCGACAAGCGAATTTAGAAGTAGTATTTATGGTGTTTTACCTTCTGTAACAGCCGGAGTGGACAAAACAAAATATTACGATCAGATTTATGAACCAAACGAAACAGATTGGGGCGAAAGTGCTTATCTTACTCTATCAAAAAGTTTTTTTCTGAATGATCCCACTCTTTATAATATTCATACATCAATCTACGGAATGAAAAACGCCAAACAATCACTGGATGAAACTAGGAAGCAAATCGCCTATTTTGTTTTTACAAGTTTTCTAGATGTGCTGGAATTGCAGGAAACTTTAGAGATTCAACAAAACAATCTTGAATTACAAAATAAGATCCAACAACAGATCAAAGTACAATATGAAACAGGTAATAAATCACTACTGGAACTGAAACAAAGTGAAGTATCATTGATAGATTATGAGATAGCAGTAAACAAAGCTACTAATTTGCTCTCAAAATCAAGACAGGATCTATTTTCATTCCTCAATATCGATGATGCAGGTTTTGAGTTTGTTACACCCAATTACAACTCAATACCAACAACATCCAACTTTATTTCAAATAACCTGTTAAATCAAAAATTAAATTCGTTGAAAATCAATAAACTATTGTATTTTCAAACTACGATGAATCTGTTGCCAACTATCTCGATAGGATATAGTTTTGCTCATTCTGATAAGGGTGATGTTAACAACTTCTCTGATTACTCACGCGACTCACAATCCCTTACTCTTAACGCAAATTGGAACATTTTTGGTGTAATGGATAATTTGGAAGAGGTTATTCGCAGTAAACGCAACCTGAAGATCCAGAAACTTGATTATGTGAAGAGCAAAAGAGATTATGGTCTTCAACTACTTAACTTACAAAACGATTTGGCTACACTGAAAAGATCATTTGAGCTTTATGAAGAAAAGTTGAAACTGGCCGAGGAAAACCTTAGTATGGCTCAAGAACATTTCCGTTTAGGAATGATAAGTTTATTAGATATGGATCGTTCTAAGATCGATTTTCAGAATACACAACTTGCTCGTATTCAAAATAATTATCAACTTATGAAAAAGCAAGAGGAGATAAACTTGTTATTATCCGCTAAAATCCTAGGTAGATGGTAAAGTAAAAGTGCATTTTCTGCATTTCATACAGAAAATCACACTGCTGTTCTCATCCCTGAAATAAAAGATTGGCGGAGAGTCAGGGATTCGAACCCTGGGTAGGTATAAACCCACAACGGTTTTCGAGACCGCCCCGTTCAACCGCTCCGGCAACTCTCCTGATTTTTGATTTGATATGAAAGATTGTAGATTTTATATTTACAATCTTCAATCTTCAATCTTCAATTAATCTCTTTTGCTTTTAAAAAAATCCTTCATCAAATTGGAACACTCTTCTTCACAAACACCTGATATTAATTCAGGATTGTGGTTAAAATTCCTATCTAATAGAGCATTATAAATAGAACCAGCAACTCCGGCTTTTTCATCGTAACAGCCAAAGACAACTTTTCCAATTCGTGACCAGATAATGATCCCAGCACACATCAGACAAGGCTCTACAGTTACATAAAGAGAATAATCATTTAAGAACTTTTCACCACTTGCAATAACTTCTTCAATAACTAATTTTTCAGCATGAGCTAATCCGCTATTTGCTGCGTTTGTCCGGTTATGTGCAGATGCAATCAGTTTATTATCTTTAACTAATATAGCACCGATCGGCACTTCGTTTTCCTGAAATGCCGATCTTGCTTCTTCTAATGCGAACTTCATCCAGTATTTATCTGGATATTTATTATTCATTTATTTCATTGTTTTCAGGAACTTATAGTATTCACTGTCTGTAGTCATGATAAGTGTATTGTTATTATCAATTGTTTTTTCATAAGTTTCTAAAGTTTTAAGGAATTCATAAAATCCCGGATCTTTGTTATATGCATTTGCATAAATATTGATAGCCGTGGCATCTGCCTTACCTTTGATCTCTTGAGCCGTTTGATATGCTTCAGATTGAATTTGATCCAACTCTCTTTGCATTTTGCCTAAGATCTCGGAAGAGTCACCTTCTCCTTCTGAAAGGTATTTCGCAGCTATCTTATTCCTTTCTGAGATCATTCTTTCAAATACTTTTGCTTGAACTTCCTGATTATAATTAAGTCTTTTTATTCGAACATCAATCAATTTGATGCCATATTCAGCAACTTTTACTTTTGAGAGGGCAAAGATAGAATGGGCAATAACCTGACGACCACTTGTTATCTTTTCTTTAACCTCATCTATTAATTTACTGTCAGAATATTCAGCAGTAAAAGTCATCTCTCTATTTGAACTTTTCACAATCTCTATAAGTTTATTAGAACTGATAACATCACGTGTAATACCGCTGATAATATCATCTAACCTACTATGAGCACTTGATT
Source organism: Candidatus Tenebribacter burtonii (assembly GCA_030765625.1). Classification (GTDB taxonomy): domain Bacteria; phylum Cloacimonadota; class Cloacimonadia; order Cloacimonadales; family TCS61; genus Tenebribacter; species Tenebribacter burtonii. The sequence continues at coordinate 3,475 of JAVCCF010000176.1, read as the reverse complement.
CATAACGGGTAGTCTCATAGAATTTTAGCGGATCAATGATCTGCCAGCGAGAGAATGTATCTATCCAGATATAACGTTTATCTGAGGTTGGGATCTGCTTTGCATCTCCATCCCATTCCATTATTCTTTTATCAAAAAAATGAACTTTCTGGATAAATGGTATTTTAATTTGTAATCCGGCATCTGTGATAGCATCACCTACTGGTTTTCCGAACTGAGTAATGATAACTTGTTGCCTCTCATCAATGATATAAAAGGCATTAAATAAAACAATAAGTGCTACTATGATAATAATAAGTTTGATTTTCATTTTATTTACCTCCCTGTCCAAGATTTAAGAGAGGAAGCACATTGTTCGCTTTATCATCAATAATGTATTTCTTTTCAACTTTAGGAAGAACTTTCTCCATCATTTCCAAGTAGAGTCTCTTCCTGGTTACTGTTTTTGAATACCGATATTGATTGTACATCTGGATAAAACGGTTTGCATCACCATTTGCTCTATTCACTCTATCTATAGCGTATCCTTCAGCTTCCTCAATTGTTCTTTTAGCCTTTCCCTGCGCCTCAGGAATTACCTGATTATAATTCTGCCAAGCCTCATTGATGATCCTTTCTTTTCCCTGTTTTGCTGAATTCACATTATTAAAGGCAGGTTGAACTGCTTCCGGAGGATTAACGTTCTGCAGATTTATCGTGACGATCTCCAATCCAGCTTTATATACATCAAGCTTCTCCTGAAGCATGATCTCAGATTTGTCTGCGATCTCCTTTCTGTTGAGAACAATAACCTCATCCACACTTCGATCTCCTACAACTCCTCGAATTACAGACTCTGAAACATCGCGCATCGTCTCTTCTACATTTCTCACATTGAACAAATAATTAACAGGATCTTTTATTCTATATTGCACGATCCATTCAACATCGGCAATGTTCAGATCACCTGTTAACATAATTGCTTCTTGATTGTAACTACGGGCAGAATATTTCGAACGTACACCAGCCTGTAATGTTCTGAAGCCAAATTCTTCTTTGAATACAAGTTTAACTTTAACTTTTGTAAGTTTATCTACACCAAATGGGATCTTGAAATGTAGTCCCGGTTGTGTAGTTGAAAGGTATTTTCCAAATCTCTGGATAACACCTACTTCTTCTGGATTTACAGTATATAAACCCGTTGCAAAGAAAATTACCGCTGCAAGTATAATTACACCTGTAATTATTTTCTTCTTCGGTAATTTGATCTGCTTAATGTTAAGCTCCTCAATTTTCGGCATATAATCTCCTTATTTTTTCTTCATGAAAAAATCTATTGTTTCCTTTACGCCATTTGACAAAGAATACTTAGGCACCCAGCCAAATTCATTCTTTGCCTTATTAATATTCAAACAACTTCTCCTAATATCTCCGGGCCTTGCTCCCTCTCGCACATGTTCAATTTGCGTATTCATCTGTAAAGCAATTTCTCGATAAAGCTGTCCGGTTGTTGTTTCTAATCCTGTACCGATATTAAAAGCATCAAGTTCACCTCTATCTAATGCTAACACGTTGGCATTAACGATATCCTTCACAAAAACATAATCACGGATCATTCCGTCAGGTTCTTCCTCAAAAGCATATAGATATGATTTTTTTTTATCTCTGAAATTAGTAATAAAAATTGAAACTACTCCGGCTTCTCCATGAGGAATTTGACGTGGTCCGAATACATTCGCATATCTCAGAACTGTATATTTCAAACCATATTGATGATGATAAAAATACAAATATTTTTCTGAAACATATTTATGAATTGCATAAGGCGAAAGCGGTTTAGGATTATAATTTTCTGTTGTGGGATATTCCTCTGCTTCGCCGTAAACAGCACCGCCGGAAGAAATAAATATTACTTTTTTTACTTGATATTTAACGCAATTTTGTAGAATATTCAAGAAACCAATTGCATTCACTTCAGCATCAAGTTCCGGCTCTTTAACAGAGACAGGAACACTGATCTGAGCAGCATGGTGATTCACGATCTCAGGTTTTTCATTCTTAAATATCTGCTCTAAATCTTTCGAACGAATATCGATCTTATAGAATTTTGCTCTTGGATTCACATTATGTTTAAAACCGGTTGATAAATTATCAACTACCACAACTTCATATCCAAGTTCAACATATTTATCTACAATATGTGATGCTATGAATCCTGCTCCGCCTGTTACTAATATTTTCATTTACCCTTCCTATCGTATCACCTTTATTTGATCTGCACTGGCAGAAACTGAAACTGCCTGTCGCAGCAAAGTTACCTGCAAAATAACTTCTTTCACATCATTTTGATTTTCCACATATCCTATAAGACCTGCAAATGGACCTTTTATGATTTCAGCTTTTGTTCCTTTTTCCAAGAATTCTGTATGCACAAATTCAACACCTAATTCACGTCCTGAATGAATCTGCTTTAAATCACCGACCAATTCATTTTGATTCAGCACTGGGAGCCAGTAAGCAACAAATCCGGTTATAGTGAGCTGTCTTCTTTCTTCAGGGTTGCACTTAACAAAAACATATCCGGCAAACATTGGCTTTGTAAATTTTACTTTTCTGTTTTTATAAACACGAACACTTTCTATTAATGGAAGGTAATAATTAATTTCATATTGTTTGGAATATCCCGCTAGTTTCTTTTCACATCTTGGTTTTGTATGAACAACAAACCATTTCAAATCACCTTCGCTGGGATCTAAATTTCCAAAAAGCTCATCAATTTCAACTGGTTTATTAGTAGCCATAAATTAATGGGAATACTAAGGTATTCCCTCTCAATAAAATTACATTCTAACTAAATTGTCAGCTTTCTTGCCATTACAGGCAAATCTTGTATCAAGAACAAGTTTAGAACGTTTGATAATATCATCATAATCATAAGCAGCATGATCAGTTACAATTATCACAGCATCATAATCTTCAATATTTTCCAAACTGACTGATTCATAATGTTTGTCATTAAGTTCATTGTGGAAAGTTGGAACGTGGGGGTCATTATAATCAAACTGAGCTCCATTTTTTTCTAATAATACTATAAGATCCAGAACAGGAGACTCACGTATATCTTCAATATCTTTTTTATATGCAGCACCTAAAAGAAGTATATTTGATTTTGATAAAGCAAGCCCTTTTTCATTAAGAAGCTTCATTAATTTTGTTATAACGAATTGCGGCATCTCATTATTTATTTCACCGGCAAGCTCGATTAGTCTTGTATGATAACCATACTCTCTAGCTTTCCAGGTTAAATAGAACGGATCAAGTGGAATACAGTGCCCGCCAATTCCTGGTCCTGGATAGAAAGCCATGAAACCATAAGGTTTGGTTTTGGCTGCTTCAATAACTTCCCAAACATCAATTCCCATTCTTTCACAAAGGATCGTCATTTCATTTGCCAGGGCAATATTAATATTACGGAATGTATTTTCATAGATCTTTT
>JAVCCF010000077.1 GCA_030765625.1 Candidatus Tenebribacter burtonii | reverse complement strand
TTCCCCACACCTATGAATGTACACTCGGTCTCATTATGCCTGTTATGAAAGGAGCTGCTGTATATTATCTCGATAAACTTCCCACTCCGAGTGTTCTGCTGCCTGCTTTGCAAAAGATCAAACCCACACTTATGCTTACAGTTCCATTGATCATGGAAAAAATATTCAAAAATAAAATATATCCAACTCTAACAGCTAATCCTATATCAAAAGCACTTTACAGTTTCCCACCAACCAGGAAATTCTTACATTACATAGCGGGTAAGAAATTGTATAATTCATTTGGTGGTAAACTGCATTTCTACGGAATTGGAGGTGCACTTCTATCTGCAGATGTAGAGAAATTCTTAAGAGATTCAAAATTCCCTTATGCAATTGGTTATGGACTGACAGAGACATCACCATTGATAGCCGGTTGTAATGCCAACTTAACAAAATTCCGCTCTACAGGAACAGTTCTGACAAATATTAAAGTACGCATTTTTGAGCCTGATCCCAAAAGTAGAGAGGGAGAAATACAAGTTATAGGCGACAACGTAATGAAAGAATATTATAAAGATCCTGAGCGAACGAAAGAAGTTTTTACGGACGACGGCTGGTTCAAGACTGGTGATCTCGGAATATTAAAAAACGGGTATCTTTATATTAAAGGCAGAATGAAAAATGTTATCGTTGGTGCCAGCGGTGAAAACATCTATCCTGAGGATATCGAATCTGTAGTTAACCAGCATCATAATGTTTTGGAATCAATCGTTTATGAATCTGAAAGTAAGATTGTCGCTCGTGTTCACCTTAATTATGAATTGATTGATAAAGAACAAAGAGCAAAGAAAGCAAACGAGAATAGGATGAGAGATGTTATCAGTGATTTACTTCAGGAAATTAGGAGTAGTGTGAATTCACAAGTTTCATCTTTTTCAAGAATAACTAAAATAATTGAGCAGCGTGAACCCTTTGAAAAAACTCCAACTAAGAAGATTAAAAGGTATTTATATACTGAATAGTATCCTGTTAAATTGTTTTTTTTCATTCCATTATTTATTTGTAGATGCGATTACCCTTAATCGTCCGAAAATTTTATCACTTAACTAATCTGTCAATTCGGGGAATTGACCCTACTTTTATCTTGCCATCATTCCTACGAAGGGATTCCCTACTTTTTCATTTTCAATGGTTGATGAAGGTCCATGACCGGGAAGAATTTTTATATTCCCATCTAATACAAATAATTTTGTTTTTATTGAATTTATCAATGTTTTATAATCACCACTCGGCAGATCTGTTCTGCCTATACCTTCTGCAAAGAGTGTATCACCGCAAAATAATAGATTTCCGGTTAGAATACAAATACTGCCTCTAGAATGACCGGGAGTGTGAATTATCTTTAATTTGTTATTTCCCAAAGTAAGTTCATCACTGTCATTTAAGATAATATCAGCTTTGGGAGCAATTATTTTAGAATTCCAGTAAGTGCTTAAATTCATATTTGGGTCAATTAAAGAACTGGCATCATCTTTGTGGATACAATTTTTCACATTAAAATTATCATTAATACTTTTATTTCCACCAATATGATCACCGTGTCCATGAGTCGAGATCAAGTATTTTAAGTTTATACCCATATTTTTTATCTCATGAATTAAACTTTGTGATGGTGCTGCAGGATCAATAATAGCAGCTTCTTTGGAAATATCATCCCAAACAATATATGTGTTTGTTCCGAATTCAGGGAGAACATTAAACATTTTATATTTCATTTTTTATGCTTACAATAAATATTGTTTTACTTTTTCTTCAGCCATTTTTTCAATTTCAATCTCATCATTCAGTTGAAAATTCTTTCCGTATTGGACAATAGCTGAATTAACTACTTTAGAATTATATCTCAATAAAATTGAACTGGTAAGTTTTATATCTTCAATGGTCAATTTTTCTTGTGATTGAATAATTCCTAAAGGTCCTGGAAAAACCTTTGCTTGAAGAATTATTTCATCTTGAGCTAATTTGTTTAATAAGTTATTTTCAACTTTATTTCTTCCAACTATTAGTTTAATATTATCATTCAGGCGGAGGTGTCTTCCTACTTTTAGAAACTCGATAGATCGTCTATTCATCATATCGTATTGCATAAGATCTTTCAATTTATGTGAAAAGCCAGCATCAGTAAGCAAACATCCACCGCCAGGTGAAGGATAAAAATCTATTCCATACTCTTCTGCTAATTTCATTTGTTTTTTCCGGTTACGTCCTTGGATATCCAGCATTTCATCTTTTATCACCCACCCTTCTCGAATTGGAAGTGTGTCGATTAGTAATTTTTGGGAAAGAGGACGTATAAGTAGATCTTTTATCTCACTAAGTTTTCCCACTGCATTCAAAGCATCTTTGCGCTGACTCATCGGCCTCTGCCCCATCACTTCACCGGAAATTATAAAATCAACATTATATTCTTTCATTAACCTTCCTGCTTCATGGAACATAAGCCCATGACAGTCAATGCAGGGATTCATATTTTTCCCATAACCATATTTCGGACTTTCTATCATTTTTAGATGAAGATCTGTTAAATCGTGAACGATGAGATCAAATCCTATCTTGTTTGCTGTTTCCTGCACCTTGTCAGATCCAAAGAAAGGCGTACTGAAAAATATGGGTAAAACCTCATATCCTAAATTTTGCATGTGTAGAACTGATAAAATGCTGTCTAACCCACCTGAAAATAACGCAAAACATCTATGTTCTCTTTTCATCATTTCTCCAATTTTAGTTTAACCTTTTTTTAGCCATTTAATTGTCAAATGGAATATCGCTTTACAGGCATCCCCCGATTATTTTTTCTTAAATTCCAAATCAATAAATCTGATGGAGAAAATTATTTTCTAGTTGACTTAATATTTTCATTTAGGCAAATTTGAAATTGCATGAACTATAAAGGAAAACATGATGCAATTAACAAAGAGAAAATATTTATCGGAGTGTAAAAATTACTTGAGAGAAAACAATTAGAAAACCAGAAGAATGACAGAGATTGAGGGAAGATAGTTTTCAGCGTTGAAAAAAAGTGTAATAACAAAAATATATTAGAGTTATGGCGAACCTTTTTAGTGTAACTATAGGTTAGTTATACGAACCTTTTTAGAGGGCGCAGCGTGCATATGTTACAGGCAATAAAGGAGTAGAATATGAAAAAGATATTATTAGTAGTAATTATTCAGGTTTTGGGATTTTCATTTTTATTTTCACAAACAGCACCAGATTCTTTATGGTTTAATATTTATAGTGGAGACTTATCAGAAAAAGCTCATTCTCTAATTCAAACCAGTGACGATAATTTTGTTTTTACAGGTAGGTCATATGAGGATGGAAATACTAATGTATATCTGGTTAAAACAAATGAAGATGGAATTGTATTATGGAGCAGAACGTACGATAGATCCAATTGGGATTTTGGATATTCAGTTTGTGAAACATCTGATGCTGGTTTGATAATCACAGGTCAAACGAGATCTAATTCTCTTGAAAATGCTGATATTTATCTGATCAGAACTGATGCAGAAGGTGACACACTTTGGACGAAATCTTTTGATAGTAATTTGAATGAATTTGGACGATCAGTAATTCAAACCGTTGATGGAGGCTTTATGGTAACTGGATTTGGGCAAACTCCTGATTCCGGTAATAAAATGATATTATTAAAAACTGATGAAAATGGTAATATTTTGTGGAATTGCCATATAGGTGGTGAATTTGGTAGCTCAGGTAAATCAATACTACAAACATCAGATGGAGGTTTCATTATAACAGGTCATAATGGTACCGGTGGAGGTTCTGCGGATTTATATTTAATAAAAACAAATACTTATGGTGACACATTATGGACTAAGGGATTTCAAGAAACTGGGATAGATGTTGCTTGCTATGGAAATGATGTTAAACAGACAAATGATAATGGTTTCATTATTGCAGGCGAAGTTGAGTATAACGTAGATGATTCCAATATTTATTTAATTAAAACCGACGAAAACGGTAATAAATTATGGTCAAAAACTTTTGGAGATTATCTTGATTGCGGTGCTGAATCAGTTCAAGAAACTAATGATGGTGGTTATATTATTTCTGGTTGGAAACACGAAATAGGATCTGGTCATACTGATATATACATCCTAAAAACTAATAGTTTGGGTGATTCATTATGGTCTAAATCATTTGGCGGTGCCATAAATGATATTGCATATGATTTAGTTGAAGATAGTGAAGGTAATTTTATTGTTACCGGTTATACAGATTCTTATCCATTGCCTGGTAATTGTAGTGCTTTTCTGCTGAAATTAGGTTATGAAACTGGAACAAATAAAATCTTAAATTCTTCGGATTTTTCAACAACCAATTACCCAAACCCGTTCAATCCAACAACAACAATTGAGTTTTCAATTCAAAATTTTTCGGTAGTAGAACTTTCAATTTTTAATATAAAAGGACAAATTATTAAAACCTTAATAAATGAATCCTTAAATATTGGAGATTATTCTGTCACCTGGAATGGTGTTGATGAATATGGCAATTCTGTAAGTTCAGGAATATATCTGTATAAATTAAATGTGAACGATAAAACTGAAGCTGTTAAGAAATGTTTATTGTTGAAATGATGAAGATGCTGCTAACAAAAGCCTCCACATTTAGATTGAGAGAAAATATAAAAGAACGTGGTAGGCTCTATACATTAATCAACATTCCGCTTCGCTCCATGTTGTTTAACGGCGGCGTGCCCCTAGAAAAGACTCGCAACCATATCGAAGCGGAACAATGGTTAACAATGCGTCCACGGGAACTCGCAAATAGACAACCCTTGACTTTTTATTTGCTCGTCTTTTATCATCTCGTTAATCGCATCAGGATTTGAAAAAGCAAATCCAATGCTCTTGGCAAGATGACGTGGCACGCCGCCGTTATATCGCATCAAAAGATTAAAAAGATTGATATTAAATTTTATAATTTAAAGTTTGTGTAATGAAATAAAGATAAAACTGTAATTGGAGGTTACTATGAAATACAAAATTCTTTTTTTTGTTTTCACTTTTATCCTTTTTGTTTATATAATATTTATATTATCTCCTAATCTTTCTGCAGAGCCTACATTTATAAATTCCTATCCGTACCAGGATCTTTTTCCACCAGATTTTACGTTTGGTGATTCTCATTGCTGCAATATAATAGAAGCAGTAGATGGTGGGTTTATACTAGAGGCTTTTATAAACGCAAATTGGGATATCGCCTGGTATCCCCAAGCAATGTTCTTTAAGATAGCGGAAAATGGTGATTTGGAATGGAGGAAGACATTATGGGATGAAGAATGGGATGGACCCTATTTTAACTCTTTTATATCCAACGGTGTAGATAAATACTATGGAGTTGGAGATTACTTTGGAGGTCCAACTTTTTTCTATGTATTTGATGACAGTTGTAATGTTATTTCTCAAAGGATACTTGGAGAAGAAATCTCTCTGAATGTTGAGATCAATTCTATAAAGCTTCTAGATGATGGTATAGTTTTAGTTGGTAAAACAAGCTTCAACAATAGTTCATTATTAATAAAAACAGATTTTAATGGAAATATTATATGGTATAATGAATACCAATATGAATATAATGGAATCTTGGGTAGTAGTGAATTAAATTCTGTAATAGTTACAAATGATAATGGATATTTAGCTTGTGGATTTGGGCATATTTCCAATCCAAATACTACTGAGGGAATAATAATAAAATATAATTCTCTGGGGGATACACTTTGGACATCAAATGATATTAATTATTATTACACTTCTTTACTTGAATATGAAAATGAAGATTATTATTTAATGTCTCATAATTACTTACTTCACTATAATAATAATGGTAACTTAATTAATGAATATTTATTGCTAAATATTGGCACTAGTTATCAAAGTAAATCTTCAATACTGAAGTTGAATGATAATAATTTAATTTTATTATATAATACAACAGAAGGAGAAATACATAAACTAACAACTACAGGTGAAATACTTTGGCAACAAAATCATTTAGATGATAATGAAAATCCAGCTTATATATCCATGTGTGAAAATAGTATTGTACAAATTTACAATAATGATATTGTTTATGGTGGAACTATTGAAAATTATGATGAGCCTGAAATTATTCTAATACGTACAGATCCGGAAGGGAATGTTCCTGTTACAATAGAAACTATTACACAATATAGCAAAGTTATAATTTCAAACTATCCCAATCCTTTCAACTCAGAAACAAATATTGTTTTTAACATACCGGAAGAAGGATTTATTAAACTAAAAATATACAATATAAGAGGGCAAAAAGTGAGATCTCTTGTTAATGAAATACTACAAACCGGAGAATATATAGTATTTTGGGATGGGAAAAATGATAGTTTGATTGAATTAGGTTCTGGAGTATATATGGTTTCATTGAAGACTAACTCATTCGTAAATCTAAGAAAAATTCTATTAATAAAATGATCATGTTATGTTAAAAAAAAGGGAGGAGAAATGAAAAAAGCACTTGTTGGTTTATTGTTTATCATATTCACAACAACATTGTTTGCCCAAACACCAGAATGGCAATGGGCTATCAAAGCTGGGGGTTCGTATGCTGATTGCGGTTATGATTTAGCCACCGACAGCGCCGGCAACAGTTATGTTACAGGCCATTTCTGGAACACAGCAACCTTCGGCACAATAGAATTAACCAGCCTGGGTTATGTTGATGTATTCATAGCCAAGGCAGATTCCAGCGGCAATTGGCTTTGGGCAATTTCTGCCGGAGGGACCGGATCATTGGAACGGGCATATGGAATTTCCATCGACGGTGCCGGCAATAGTTATATCATCGGTAATTTTCGGGGAACTGTCACCTTCGGCACCACATCTATTACCAGTAACAGCATAGACAACAGTGATGTCTTTATCGCAAAAGCAGATTCCGGTGGCAACTGGCTCTGGGCTAAAAGATGTGGAGCATACTGGGGTAACGGCATAGCCACTGATAGTGACGGGACATGCTACATTACAGGTTATTTTAGCCTAGGTTCCAACGGCGATTTTGGGTCTACCTCTTTTACCTGCAGAGGAAGTTATGATATTTTTGCCGCCAAACTGGATACCAATGGGAACTGGCTTTGGGCGGTTCAAGCCGGAGGTGTGGGCGAGGATTTTGCCTATGGAATCTCCAGCGACAACAATGGAAACTCTTACATAACAGGCTATTTTATGACTTCATCAATTTCACATATATGCTATTTTGGCGATATTCAACTTCTGTCAATAGGATATGACTTCTTTGTTGCCAAACTGGATACCAATGGCAACTGGCTTTGGGCAGTCAATGAAGGAGACGATAATCATGATTATAGCTATGAAATTTCTACCAATTCCAATGGAACCAGTTTTATCATCGGTGAGCATTATTTGACCTCCAATATTGGCGGAACAATTATGACACATGCTGGAACTTATATTGCCAGCATAAGTTCCTCAGGCAATTGGCTCTGGGCAGCAGAAACCGATGGGACATTCAATCGGTACGGAAAAAATGTCTGCGCCGATAACAACGGAAACTGCTATGCTACAGGCGGTTTTTGCGGCGACGCGTATTTCGGACCCTTTACGCTGGTCGGCGGGAATACAGGATATGACACCTTTGCCGCCAAACTGGACTCAAACGGTGACTGGGTTTGGGCAGTAAGTACCGGCGGAGGCAGTAGTGACATGGGGCACGGAATTGCAGTCGACGGATTGGGACACTGCTATGTAACAGGTGAATATTACAGTACGTTTACCTGTGGCTCATACTCCCTGCCCAACAGTGGTGAGTGGGATATTTTTGTAGCAAAACTGGGAAATGACACTTCAGTTGGAAACGAAATAATTCCAACAAAAATGGAACTTTCAAACTATCCTAACCCATTCAATCCAGTCACAACAATAAAATATTCTCTCAAAGAGAATTCAAAGGTTACACTTAATATCTACAACATCAAAGGACAGAAAGTGAAGCAGCTTGTCAGAGATTATTTATCGGTTGGTCAGCATTCAGTGATTTGGAATGGTAAAGATGATAATGATAAACAAGTGAGTTCAGGAATTTATTTTTATAAATTGAATGTAAACGGCAGAGCTAAATCAGTTAAAAAGTGTTTGCTTTTAAAATGAAAAGGATGCTGTTAACAAGCGTGTCGGCAGTTCAGCCTCGTAGTGGTTTTGTCCTGAATCGTACCGATTCAGGGTTTGGGTTGTTTGTTTTCGGCTGGAATCATTCTGATTCCGCCGCACACGCAAAACATTATCTGCATTTCAAGGTAAGTAAAAACAAGGAGTAATAAAAATGAAAAAGTATGTATTTTCTTTAGTATTGCTGTTAATTATTTCAGCTGGATTACATGGTCAGTTTGGGTATCTACTGAATTATTATGAACCCGAAATTATTGATGCAAAAGCAGAAGCATTAGGCAAAACTTCAATTTTATCTTCATCTGGAGCAAACTATTTGTTTAACAATCCAGCAAAATTAAGCAATCTTAAGAATAAAAATATCCAAGTTAATGCAAGAGTAATATGTGGAAAACCTGAGAGAAAGCATCAAGGAGTAGATTTAACTGACAATTCAATTAGCACAACAAATCATTCATTCAAGTTCCCATTTCATGCAAAATTAAATGGGATTTCAGCAGGTTTACCAATTATGTTAAATAATAATCTATTTGAGTTAGGAATTGGTGCAGGTTATCGAACTTATTATGATTGGGGATTCAACATTCGTCATGAATCAAAAGAGATGCTCGATGATGAATTACTTAAAGAAAAAGACAAACATGATTTTAGTGGTGGATTTTCTACACTAGTTCTTGGTAGTGGTCTTAGTTATAGAAACAAAATTTTTGCTGGAGTTTCTATAAGTTTCCCATTTATTAGTGAGTACAAAGGTGAGCATGTGGATGATGATGGTGATAAGTCAACTAATGAAGGTTCATTGAAAGGTACATTTTACACAATAGGTGTTTCATACAAAATTAACGAGATATTAGAATTAGGTTCTCGAGTAAGAACAGGTTTTAAACTCGAAATGGACGGAGAAAGTGGTTCTGGAAATAATTTTACAACTGACTCTTCGATTCCCGCAGAATTCGGTTTTGCTATTAAATTAAAACCAAAAAATTATATTAATTTATATTTTGAATATTTAACTCGGGATTTTGGTAGTTATGAGAAGGCCTATATTGTTAATGAGAATACTGAAAGTGGATATGTCTTCAGAACAGGTTGTGAATTGGGAACAAAGAAATTGATCAGATTTGGTTTTTTTATGCAAAGTGTGCCTGTGTATGAAACAAAATCTTATTACGATGAATTACTTGATGATTACGTATTTAATTCTGTTAATAGACCTCAAAATGAAACTGGTATTACCGCAGGTTATGGATTTCAATTACCTTTCCAAATAGATCTTAATTTATTTGGAACATATTCTTTCTTAAATTTTAAAGAAAGCTATAATTTTGTTGAGGATTATGATGTTTCGAATGATTTGAAATATTCATTATTCAGAATTGGATGTTCTCTTGGATATTCATTTTAGTTAAGTTTTGATTTGAAATGCAGATAACAAGCGTGTCAGCAGTTCGTGTTATCAGTTCATTTCGTCTGAATCGTTCCGATTCAGGGTTTGGGTTGTTTGTTTTCGGCTGGAATCCTTCTGATTCCGCCGCACACGCAAAACATTACAGGTAATTTAAATAATGGAAATTATTAGAATTTTGGTAACTTCTTTTATTTGACATAAAGTTAGCTCTGAAAGATATATTAAATAATTTAAAATATTGATATGATAGGAGTAAGCAATGAAAAGTAAAAAAATAAATGTCCAAGATACAGAAATCACAATAACATCAATAAATAACGAAGATTATATTTCTCTAACAGATATGCTGAAAGCTAAAGATGGTGATTTTTTTATTTCTGATTGGCTTAGAAACAGAAACACTGTTGAATTTCTTGGTATTTGGGAAAAAATTTACAATCCAAAATTTAATTATGGCGAATATGCCACAATTAGAAATCGAGCTGGCCTAAATAGCTACAAAATTAGTGTAAAAGAGTGGACTGCAAAAACTAATGCAATAGGTCTAAAAGCTAAGGCTGGGCGATACGGCGGAACTTACGCTCATAAAGATATAGCTTTTGAATTTGGTATGTGGATTAGTCCAGAATTCAAAATTTACTTAATCAAAGAATTTCAACGATTGAAAGAACAAGAGCAAAAATTACTAGGTTGGGATATTAAACGTAATCTAACAAAAATTAATTACAGAATTCATACTAATGCAATAAAAGAAAATCTAATTCCTAAAGAATTAACAAAAAAGCAAATGACTATAATTTATGCAACAGAAGCTGATATTTTAAATATGGCACTTTTCGGTAAAACATCAAAACAGTGGAGAGATGAAAATCCAAATAAAAAAGGAAACATTAGAGATTATGCTAATATTTCTCAATTAATATGTCTTTCTAATCTTGAAAATTTGAATGCACATTTTATCTACGATTCAATCGATCAAAGCGAAAGACTTAAGAAATTAAATCTGATTGCGATTTATCAGATGAAGCTTTTAGTTTTAGATAAAAATGTTGAAAAACTTGAAATACAATCAAGTACTGAAAAGTAATTATTTATTTGATAATGCAAATAAACCTGTAACAAACAGCTCCACTGTCGCTTCGCTCTCCGTGGCAGCTGCGCAACATTACAGGCTATAAAAAATAGGAGGAGAATTTGAGAGGTAAATCAATCAAGCTTTACATTATGGGAGATTATTATAAAAACTTAAAAACTGCTGAATTGAGTAACTGGACAGGTAAAGCTTTTATTGGTGGAAGAAAACATTCAAAATTAATTCAAAATATTAATGAGCTTTCAGTTCCAGGAATTTATTTCTTAACTTCAAAATCAAAATTAGGTTCTCAAACTGAAATATATATCGGCGAAGCAGATGAAGTAAAAAAAAGAATTAATAATCATTTTGCTCAAAAAGATTGGTGGGAGAATTTTATTATTTTTATCAGTAAAGATTCAAATCTTACAAAAGCTCACGTGAGATATTTAGAGAAAGCTATTCATTCAATTGCTAAACAAAATATTACAACACTAAATTTAAGAAATTCTGCTGAGCCAACTGGTTCTCAACTTCCCGATTCTGATATTGATGATATGGAAACTTTTCTTGATAATATGCTTTTTGTATTAAAAAATCTTGGAATTATTGATTTTACAATTATTGAGGAAAAAGATTCACCGATTGAAGAAGAAAAAATCTTCTATTTAAAATTAACAAATAATAGATTAGATAAAAGTGGAAATGTTTTAAAAGCAAAATTAAGTATAACAAATGAAGGCTACAAATTAATTAAAGGTTCCTTTATTGAGGGCAAAGAGCGAAAAAGTTTTAATTCTCATTCATACCAAATCTTACGAAGGAAAATTGAGGATGAAGGTTTTTTCAAAAAATCAAATTATGATGAGATTCTAATTTTAGATAGTGATTTAACATTTAATTCACCTTCTGCTGCCGCATCTGTTATTAAAAATAGAGCAACAAATGGAAGAAAAGAATGGATACTAAAAGATGGAACAACTTTAGATGATTACGAAAATAAATGAACAGCCTGTAACAAAAGCACCTGCGTTTCAGTCTCGTGGTTTGTTTCGTTCGAATCGTTCCGATTCAAACTTTGGTTGGTCTGTCTGGGCGGAATCTTTCGATTCCGCAGCGTGCTCGAACCATTAGGCGAATTAGATAATAAGGAGAATAAAAAATTGAAAGAATTGAGAGTTTTATTAGTATTAGTTTCTGTTTTGATTTATTTAGGCTGTGATAAATCACCTACAGAAAATTCCGAAGATCCATCCGATATTCATTTAGAATTATATCAGCATTATGGAGACACATTACATCAAGATTTAGGAGAATTCGAGTTTAATGTAAACAACACAATCAACCTACAAGAGACAGCGAATAAAGAGATCTCTTTCAATTCATTATCTATCACAATTCATACACAAACCGAAAATCCTGTCAGCTTGTCTCCAATAATATTTATTATATTAGAAAATGATTTGGATAGTACATATACATCAATATCATTAAATTTATACCAATATGCATCAATTTATTTACCGTATCCATTGAATCTAAATTTTGATGGTTCGATTTATGCTTTTTTAGTAAGCGACATTGAAGATCAGATAGAAGATCCGATTGATGTTATAATTGAGGTTGAAAATTACATAGATACCCTTACTATACTGCCAAATCAACATACATTCGATTTAGATGTGTCACTTTCAATTGAAAGTAATTCGCTGGATTTAGCTGTTACAGATCAACTAAGTATGATTATCTTAAATAACTCCGAAAAGATGAGCGGTGTAATTATGAATTATTGTTATACTGAACTCAATGGTTCAAGGTGGAGTATAAAAACAATAAATGTGGAAAGTGGTTGTCACGCAGGCTCTAATGGAGCTCCATTATCTGAATATTTTATTTTTTATGGATTTCACTTAAATTAAATCGCCTAACAAAAGTGTCCGTGCTCAGATTGAAAGAAAATATGAAAGAGCACCGCACACTCTAAACATTAATCAACATTCCGCTTCGCTCCATGTTGATTAATGGCGGCGTGCCCCTACTAAAAGACTCGCAACCGTATCAAAGCGAAACATCGTTTAACACTACGTCCACGGAAACTCACAAATAAAC
>JAVCCF010000102.1 GCA_030765625.1 Candidatus Tenebribacter burtonii | reverse complement strand
TTCCCCACCTAACATTTTAGGTTCATCAATTACCATTTTGAAATCTCTGGCAGTTACAACTGTTTTTGTTGGACTTTCGCTTTTTGCGTTAATCTTAAAATTCATCATTTTCATGATATCTCCTTTTTTTCTATTATTAATTTATTCTTAAATTTTTTTCAAAATCAAAGCATTTTTGTTTTTGTGCTTCATCTGGTTTCCAAGTGAGAAGCAATCCTTCATTAATTACTTCGAATCCAGCATCTAATAGTATTTTCGAAATTTATTTAACCGATTCACCGCTCCATCAATATGAGCCAAAAGCAGCAAATTTTTTATTCATAAATTTCGTTCAAATCAGTGAACAAAATTTTATACTATTATGGTCTTTGTAGTTGGTCTTGGAAGTTTCATTACCAGTACGCGTACATCTTTATCTGATTCATTATAGATGCAATGCACGATATTTCTAGGACTTTCTACAATATCATCTTTCTTAACTACTATCTTTTTTTCTCCAACCAAAATAGTGGGAGTTCCTTCTAAAATATAGATAGCAACATCCACAGGTGTAATATGTTCCTTTAGGCTCTCCCCTGCTTTTAAGTGAAGATGCATGATTTGTGCAGGATCTTTATCATATAATTTACAAGCATTGATCTTGTGTGGTGTTTCTGCAACTTTTAGATCTTTGTAATTTCTAATTTCCATTTTTAGCTCCTATTTTTCTTTAATTTTTATTAAAAATCTGATAATTTTATTTTGCTAAACGCTTCATAAATTTCAGTTGAAATCCGAGTTAATTCGTTGTCGAAAATACAGGATTTGAAAACACAATGGTTTTTGCCAAGAGGACAATCGCCCAATATTATTTCACCATCGATTATCTCATATATTTCCAGGAATGTGATATCCCCAGCCTGTTTATTCAGCTCAAATCCACCTGCAGGACCACGTAATGATCTTACCAGATTTGCTTTACCAAGTTTTTGAAAAACCTTAGCCATGTGTGTTTGAGAAGCATTTAATTTTTCAGCTAATACTTTCACATTTATGCGTGAAGGCTGACTTTTTGCAATTACCACCAGTCCATGCAAGGCCAACGAAGCAGCTTCTGAAATATTGATCAAATTCGACATACAAACTCCCTTCTTTTATTTAGGTACTTAAATTCCGAAATAGGATTATTGCGTCAATAATTTTGTTTTATTTTTTTTAAATAATCCTATTAATGTTGTGCTGGTTTATCCTTACGAGGCTTTTTCTTTTATCAATTATTTGTTTTCTATTTTGTTAAAATACATATTCAATCAAAAAAGAAATTTGATTTGAACTGATCTTTTCTCCGAATTCAGAATTTTCTTCTCCAAACATCAGGTTGTATTTAAGTTTAAGGTTCAAATTTTCAAAACGTGAATAATTAAACTCTCCCCCGATCATTTCGCTTTTATCATTTAGATTATATAAAACAAAAACTGATGGAGTAAAATATAAAATATCAAACGGTTCAGGCTGTGAGACTTTAGCATAAAGATAATCTTTCATTAAAAACTGGGAACTAAAACTCTCATTCTGATATTGTTTAATTACGGGTATTAAATCTTGATTTTCCATAACTGCAAACTCTACGGCATCAAAGAAATCCTTCATCTGCTTTTCATCCAAACCTGCATCGTTATGAAGATATTCGATAATTACAGTAGTATTTGTTTCAAATAATATTCTTGTTCCAAATAGGTAATCGTGAAAGTCATCTACTACAGATTCTACAGCAATACCAGAATTCCACCAGCTTGAAGTTACATCTTTTTTAAATACATATTCGGCGTGGATTTCCCAACTTGGTATAATGTTTCGAGAAAAATCAAACCCGAACTTCTGAAACTGATTGTCTTTCATAAACAGGTAAAAATCAAGATCAGTATCTTTAATAAGGAAATAACTATTCAAGATAAAATTATAACTATCTTCTTGGAAATCTTCATTTATGTTTTCAATTACAGGAAGGATAACTGGTGTTATAGAGAGATTCTGAAAAATTCCGGAAAGGCTTTTTACATAATCGAGTTTAATCAGCCAGAAACCTTCAAGTCCGGCATCAACATTGTTTATATCTTTTTGCCGTCCTACAAAAGAAACAGGATTCCAAATATATCCTTTTCCCCATTTTACAGATTTCTTACCAATTTGCAGATCAATATTTTTGGAAACATCGGCATTTAAAAATGATTCAAAAATACTGAAATTGTTTTCAAATTTATCGTTTATAGTAAAGGTAAGTTGATCTTTGATATTTAAAGAGAATTTGAATTTTGAGAGTTCATAACCGCCTATTAATTCCAACGAAGCATAGTAGGAATCCCAATAATCTACTTTTTCTTTGTTAAGAAAATTAAGCGAATACAATAACGAAGATTTATCTAATTTTGTGATATCATATTGAAGTTTAACATTCCCAATAAACTCGTAAGGTTTCTTTTCAAAATCTTCAAGATCGAAAGAATATTCTTGAGCTGAAAGAAGATTCAAGAAAAGCAAAATGATAATTAGAAATTTGAAATTTGAAATTTGAAATTTCACTTTCTCAAATCCTTAACCTTACCCATATAATTCAAAGTAAAAACTTCATCGTCGATCTTACGCGGTTTGATACTTGCATAGATCATCACAGCTTTATAATCTTTGTGAAGCGGGCTGTCCGTTTCTAAAACCGAAGGACGAATAATGCCATTTCCAAAATCTTTAATTTCCTTAAAATTAAGTGTTTTTATCAACATCCCACTGGCAGTATAGCACTCTATTTTAGAAGGTGTTTTATGTTTTGTATTCACCCACATTTTAAGTTTATCGTAAGCAACGGATGTAGTTTTTGCTTTTAAATTCAAAAGAATCTCATTGTTTTCATTTGTCATTTCAATAACGTCATACTCAGCAGTATAATCAAGCTGCATGATATCAGAGTTATTAAAAATACCACCGATCACAGATTGTAAACTTGTTATCCGCATCGGTTTACCTACATTGGGAATGTACAGCCACATATTTTCATCCAGGCGAAGAGTTGATCGACCAACTTCCGATTTTGGTGAAAGAAAGGTCGTTATCATTTTATCATTCCCCTTTTTCAGGACAAAGAGCACAAACTCTTTTTCAGTTCCATTTGGCTCAATATTAATTATTTTTTTTAGAGATTCAAAAGATTGTGGTGTTAAATTTCTATCAATCTCTTGTAAAAGTTTATTTCCTTCTTCACTGATATCCTGAGCGAACAAAAAACTTGTATTCATAGCGAGAATCAGTAAAAGTACTTTTCCTGTTAAGCTTATTTTGTTGAACATTTTGTTCCTCCAAATATTAATTCTGTCTTAAAGCTTCGATCGGCTCTAATTTTGAAGCTTTAAAAGCAGGTTCCATTACAGCAATAATTGATACAATGATCACAATTAATGCAGTTAATCCAATTTGTGACATTGATACTTCCGGTTGCAAAAGGATTATACTATTCCGTCCGAAAGCAACTGTGAGATGAGAAATATTCACAATAAATATCGCGACAAGGCTTACGACCAATCCAATAACAGAACCTAATATTCCTAAGAAAAATCCTTCAAATATGAACATCCAGCGGATTTTGGAAGGAGGTGTACCCATTGCAGAAATCGAACCGATCTCTTTAGTTCTCTCGTAAACTGCCATTATCATTACGTTCATAATACTCACAAGCACAATTCCGATCAGAATGATTTGTATAAAAAGTGCCATCATATCTATCATTTGAGCGATGTTATAAAATGGAGAAAGACTTTCCCAAGTATGAATTTCAAAAACATCGTTCCCTTTTGGATTTTTGATCTCTCCCAGTTTTTGACTTAGAATATTATACACTTTCTTCACATCGCTAAAATCTTTCAGGCGGATGGCAACTTCACTAACCTGTAGTTCATTCATTCGCAACAATGTTTGTGCATCATCAAAATGAATATAACCATATTTTCCAGTTGGTCCCATCACGCTTTCCATAATACCGGCAATCTTGAAATTCTGACCATTCACAGAACCATCAGCATTAGTTGCCACCAAAACTATATCATCACCAATTTTTGAATCGAAACCTTTGGTAATCAATTCGGGAAGAAGAATCTCTCCTTTTTTAAGGAAAGTTCCTTCCATTAAACGGTCTTCTAATAATGGAACAACTTGTGTCTCTTTTGCCGGAATAATAGCAGAAAACTTAGCACTTGTAGATTCCAGATAATTACTCAACATTCCACCTAATAAAATTCTATATGAATAACTTTCTATTTCAGGAATTTCATCCAGTATTTTTTCCATCTGTTTTACTTGTTTTACTTGTAAGGCTTTATCCAATGGCAGATTATCTAAGGAGCCTACATATCCCTTGGAATGAATTTGAATGTGCCCCAACATCGAATCTGTGATCTCGCTAATCATAAAATTCTTGAACGAACCGGCAGTAGCAGAAAATAATAAAACAGCGAGAACGCCAAAAGCAACAATTCCAATAGTAAGAAAACTACGCCTTTTCTGACGGTACAGATTTCTAAATGCTATCTTGATTATATTTTTCATTAGTTGCTCCTTACTTCGCGTTTGATGAGAATGCCATCTTCGAGTGTGTAGGTTATATCAACTTCTTTCACAATTTTGGGATCATGAGTTGAAAAAATGAAAGTTGTTCCAACTTCTTTACTCAATTTCTTCATTAAACTCATTACTTTGTAGGCTGACACATGATCAAGATTCGCTGTAGGTTCATCTGCCAACACAATTTTAGGATCGGTGGTTAAAGCTCTAGCGATTGCAGCACGCTGTTTCTGCCCACCTGAAATTTGATTTATCAGTTTATCTTTTTGGTCGAGCATTCCCACTGCATCCAGTAGAGAAAGCACTTTTTCTCTTCGTTCTTTTTGGGGAAGTGACTTCACCATTACCAGGGGATATTCAACATTTTCATAAACTGTGAGAACAGGAATCAAGTTGAAATTCTGAAAAATAAATCCCAAATGTTCACCTCTAAATTTTGCACGTTCCACATAATTTAATTTGGAAATATCTGTATCTATCACTTTTAAAGTTCCCAGGGTTGGTTTATCAAGAACTCCGAATAGATTTAACATTGTTGTTTTACCGCTACCGGAAGGTCCTATAAACGATACAAATTGGGATTTGGAAATTTCTAATGAAATATTATTTAAAGCCTTTATCTCCACTTCACCCATTTTATATATTTTTGAAATTCCATCACAGGAAATTAAAGACATAATTCCTCCTTAAAAAATTTAGATTAAACAATTATTTATATACTAACTTTTTAATTATCAATGTCAAATTTTGCAAGTTTTTTAATAAAAATTTGACTTCTTCTTATATTAATTCGTTTTATCGTATCTAAATAATGGAGGAGAAAAAGATGAAGAAATTAACAGCGGAATTTATCGGAACTTTATGGTTAGTACTTGGTGGATGCGGAAGCGCAGTATTAGCAGCAGCATATCCTGAATTGGGAATTGGATTTGCAGGAGTTGCTCTCGCTTTTGGTTTAACTGTAGTAACTATGGCTTATGCAATTGGACATATTTCCGGTTGTCACCTTAATCCAGCAGTTTCTATAGGGCTTTGGGCTGGTGGGCGTTTTGATAAGAAAGAACTCATCCCTTACATCATTGCACAAGTATTGGGTGGAATTGCTGGAGCTGGAATACTTTATCTTATTGCAACAGGAAAAGCAGGATTCGAGATCGGTGGATTTGCTGCAAACGGATATGGAGAACATTCACCTGGTGGATACAGCATGTTGGCTGCATTAATAACAGAAGTTGTGATGACATTTATGTTCTTAATTATAATCTTGGGAGCAACCCATTCTAAAGCACCTAAATATTTAGCCGGATTAGCAATTGGTCTTGGTTTGACCCTTATTCATTTAATTAGTATTCCTGTTACAAATACATCAGTAAATCCTGCCAGAAGTACAAGCCAGGCAATCTTTGTTGGAGATTGGGCAATGGATCAATTATGGCTTTTTTGGGTAGCACCCATTTTCGGGGCAATTTTAGCTGGACTCGTTTATAGATTTATTTCACCTGAAACTGAAAAGTAAGAATTTCAATGAGTTCTGCTAAAAAATATTATTTTGTCATCCTGACGAATTTTACATGTTGCGCTCTGGAAGGATCTCCACTTTAGATGAGATTCTTCGTAAGTAATTGCTTCGAAGATTTCCTCAGAATGACAGCATTTTATAGCTATGAAATTAGGGTTTAGAATCGATTATGAAAGAATTAAGTAAATGCGGTGTTTGTTGCTCAACTGACTGTAAAGCATATAAAGTTGAGTGTGATGGTTGTAATAACCTGAAAGGTAAAGTTCCCTGGACAAAGTATTTGAATAAAGTGCTTTGCCCAATTTATGAATGTGCTGAACTTAAAGGTTTTAAATCATGTAAAGAATGCGGGAAAGCTCCTTGTGAACTTTGGTTCTCAACTAGAGATCCTGATTTTACAGATGAGAAATTCCAAGCAGACATAGATTCAAGATTGAAGAATTTTGAGGAGCGGGGATAATAGGTTAAAAGTCATACCTCACTTTCAAAAGTATCATGTTATTTTAACCTCCATTTTTATCAATTTCTTTTAAAAGTTCGAGAGCTATTTTTTCATCTTCTTTACTTACAAGGAATTGAGCATTTCCAATATCTGCTCCAAAAGCGAAAGAAAATTTTGCTCCCAATATGCTCTGCATATTTTCTCCGGGAACGAAATATTTGATCCCGGCGTCTTTCAGTACAGATTCGATGATCACAGTTAGGTTAGGATCAGTGCTTTCGAAAACTTTTACAAAGTCCACAAAATCTTCTTCGGAAAGTTCTTGCACAAGTTCAACATCACATTCAGTACAATGGGTGATGCCTTCTTTATATTCGGCTTTACATTTAGGACAAAACATAATTTCCTTCCTTTTTTAAATTATTTCTACTTTATCTGCACTCAATTTCTTCCCAGGTGCTTCACTTTGTAAAGCACTTTATCGGCTGCTTTTAAAACTTTTTCCGGTTTATCGAGTTTTTTACAGGCCGCGGCAGGCTGTTCGGGATGTCAAAGATTACGGTATAAGTGAGAGGATTGCCATAGCGGAGATAACATCAAAATACGATGTCATCGATGTATTATGTAATAATGCCGAAGTCATGGCGTTAAACGATCAAGCCACGAAGGATGGGTACGATATTCAAATGCAAACAAATGCATTTCTTATTTCTATAATCTTTCATAGTATAACTTGAATTCGTTGTACTATTTTATCTTAACCAATTAAAAATCATACCTTACTTTTACGTAAACCATATCATTATTATTATACTGTCCAAAATTTCCTTCTTCACCGAGAAAAATATCAGAGCCGAGAATAAGATTGAAACCATCGGATAGATCATAGCTACTTTTGGGACGAAGCAGCAGATCTTCATTATTTATTCCATAATAAGCTAACAAACTCAGTTCTAATGTCTCATTTAAAAAAGTTTTTGAGGAAAGTAAAGTAGCAGTATTAGAAAATTCTTCATTACGAATATCATTCTCATAATCAAGAATATATTCCTGGATAAATTGTAAACTTACATTTACTCCAAACCAGTTATGGTCGTAGCCTACCAGGTAATGAAGATAATCTTTGTCTTTAACTCCATTAAAAGTGAGATCTTCTGTGGCAAATCTCTTATTGAAATAATAAGCAGCTTCTTCCCGTATAACTGCACCAAGAAAAGATTTTCCAAAGCTGGCACCAACTAACGGTAACCTGTGGAATTCTGGTTTGATAAGAAGGGTTGAATCGGGTTGCAGAAAGATATGCATGGCAGGATTATCATCCCACATGTAGGCAGCCATCAACTCAAAATCAATAGCACTCCCGAGATAAGAATATTTGAGGGCAATTTCACTTTCGGAAAGTTTCTGTTCAACCGATGCCTTAGAATAATCAAAATTAACTGGCATAGGAAACTCCATCATTTTTGGAGACCAGATAGAATTTTCATCAGGAGTGATTGTAGCTTGGAAAGTGGGCATCCAAACAGCTTCAATTGTAGAATTACCCATGTAATAATCAAATTTAACTGCATTTGTCCCAATACGTATCTCTTCAAATTCTGGCAAAATAAATTCTGAAAGATTACGTGGTGAGATAACATCGGTGATAAAAACACCATCAGCCTTTCCCCAAATTATCTGCTGTTTTCCAATGCGTAGATCGAAATTATCGAAATAGATATCCATGTATGCCTGTCGAAGTGAAATATCTAAATTGTTATTTAGTGCATTGTAATCGAACACCGGATTAACATAAAGTGCCACATCATCTTTGCCATAATCCAACTTCCAATCAAACGTGTTTTGCAAAACAGAATATTCTCCGTCCTGATCTGTAAGTGCTCCGATGTATGTACGCACAAATCCATGATGGATTATTTGTGCATTAAGCATTATTGTTGCTGTCAGCAGCAAAAATACAATTATATTTTTTCGTTTCATTTTTTCTCTCCATTTTCATTTGATCTTAACCTTGATCTCGACTCTGATCTTTTACATTCCTCTTTTCATCATCCTTTCAGTGAACTTGTTATCTGCAACTCCGGTGTCAATTTCCACATTCTCTAATTTCATAATTGTTTTATGATCAGATTGAACATTGTGCATTTGAGAAAGCGTGATAATAATCACTTCATCAAATGTAACAGATTCTTTAACAGTAAGCGTTTTCAGTAATTCATCATCTTCATCATAAAATTCTTTCTTCTTTCCAATCCAATTATCTTTCATGATCCAGGTAATTGTTTTGGAATAAATATATTCTTCTTCTTTAGGATTGGATTCTACAACATAGCACATTTCTCCGTCTATCTCTTCTTCACGCAACAGCTTGTGTACATCAGCAGATGGGTGTCTATCTCCCAGGTCGTCATAAGTGAAATCTGAGCCCATAAAGTAGTCACTTTTGCTGTCAGAAGAGATTCGTTTTACACGTTTCATGGCGGGAAGATAAATCCATTGATCATCATCCTTTCCCACTTCATCATAACTCCAATTCATAAAGGAAGTGTTGTAAACATCTGCCGGTGAAACAAAGAACATTATCTTCTTTTCCAAATCTCCAAAATCTTTCAGAAATTGACTAATTATACGCACTCTCTCATCTCCCCGTGAATTAACCAATGACATTGTAAGGTCAGCTGTTTGATCATTTCCGGTTGGACGATTATAAACATTTTCAACAATCTGCAAACCGGTGATTTCCTGTGCTGATAAAACTATTCCTGCAACTAACAATGCTAATAGTATTATTATGATTTTCTTCATGATACTCTCCTTTCTTATTTTTTCTTAAAAAACAAATTCGTTTTATAAAGCAGCAGATACATAATAGTTACAGTACCCAAGAAACTTGTGAACATATTTAAAGAAACTAAAGCACCCAAACTTCTATTGGGCGGAAATACAGAGAAAAGCAGAACCAGAAATCCGGCGATTACAACAGTTGCATTAAAGATAATTGCACGTCCCGAATGATGCATTGTTCCTTGCATTGTTTTCTGTTTATCACCTGTCTCTTTTGCATAAATTTTGTAACGCTCTATAAAGTGAACAGCATAATCGATCCCGATTCCGATAGCGATACTGGAAATGAGTGCAGTAGTTGTACTAAGTGGAATATTAAGAAGTCCCATTACACCAAAACCAATAACTGCCGTAATTACAATTGGCACCGAACCGATAAGACCTGCCCAGAAATTCTTAAACATAAATGCAAGCAGAATAATGATAATAAATAATGACATTATTAAACTCTTTATTTGTCCTTCTAAGATGAGATCAGTAAAGATGAGACCCTTGTAACCAGAGCCTGCGTAATTCACGCTGACCCCAAGTTTTTCAAAATCTTTTTTGTATTCTTCCACAACTGCAATTGCATTGTTGATAGCTTTAGAATTATCACTCTTCAATTGAATAGTCATATTAGCAGTTTTAAAATTATAATCCACTACTTTCCACAAGTTTTCCGGATCGCCGCTCATTTCATAAAGCAATAAATATTGAGCATTTAATTCCTGTGAATCCGGGATAGTATCAAATTCTTCTTTATCAGCGTGCATCACTTTGTTCATACGTCTCATGTAATCTGCCAATGAGAATGAATTACCTACCACATCTAAACGTGATTCCACATCATTTTGCAGTTTATCGATCAATCTCAAAGTTTGTGGAGATTTCATTGTATCGTTTTCTTTCCCTTCAAATATAACATTCAGGTTACTGGTTCCACCAAAATTTTCATTAATGAATTTATCAGTAAGAACTATATCGCTGTCCTTTTCAAATTTATCCAGGAAGCTGGAATTGATCCAAACCTTAGTGATTCCAAAAATGGAAACTGCAACAATTGTAATTGTAAGAAAAAGTGTGA
>JAVCCF010000152.1 GCA_030765625.1 Candidatus Tenebribacter burtonii | reverse complement strand
TTTGTGTTTTACGTTTTACTTTTCCGCGAACAGTTAATATTCTACTATATATAAAACCGTTCTTTTTTGTGTTAAAACTACTGCAATTTGGACATCGTTTTTTTTCTTTATACTCATGACACGAGTAAAATCTATCGTAACTTCTTTTGTCAATTAACATTATGTGCCTTCGCAGACACAGTTAAGTTAACGCTCCCAAAATTAGAGAAATAGATTTCATTTTTTCTCCATATTAAACTATCTAAAATCTAAATTTGAATAATAAATAATCTGTTAAACAATCCAAAGAGATTTAAATTTTATGTTAGTTATATGTCAAGTTATAAGCTCAAACTAATATGCAAGTTATACTAATATCTTGGTTGATATGCTCCACAACCTATGAATATGTTTTCATTGAATTTCTTAAGGTATGTAAGTTTCATCTCAACTTTCTGTGTTTCGTAATTTCTCCAGTAATATTCTTTCCAGCCATTATTTGATTCTTTCATAAGTTTGATGAAATCCTTAATAAAGTATTTACCTGCAGAGTCTTTCAGATCGATCACATTTTTACCATTAAGAGCTTCCTCAACTCCATGACATAGAACATTACCATCCATATCAATGACAAATAAGTAAAGATCTTTAATATGAAATCGTCCATCTTTTTCTTTGAAATCTAAAAATGCTTTTTCAGTATCAACTTCTTGCATGTAATTAAAACCATCTTCTACCATTATTCTTGCTTCCATTGGAGTTCCATATTTAATTCTATCTTCTCCAGAAGCCATAACCGAACCGGAAAAAGTATTTTGTTCGAGTACTGAGTCATCAATTGGATCATTAGTTGTTTGACCATCAGCTGACAAGCTTAAATAAATTACAATAATGAATAATGAGATGATTATTCTTTTCATTTTTACCTCCATTATGTTTATAAATATAGGGTTCTGCATAATGAAATTATGTTGTCTTTCTGAGTAAATCTTCGAGTAATTTCTAACGAAGAATCTCATTACAAGCGAAGATCCTTCAAAAGAACAACGTGCAAAACTGTCAGGATAATTAAAACACTCTATTATGCAAAACTCATTTTATAAATAAAGTAATTGTTTATAATATATTTGCTAATATAAAATAAAAAAACCGTTCTTTCAAACGGTTTTAATATTGGTACAGAAGGCGGGACTTGAACCCGCACACCCGCATTGGGCACAAGATCCTTAGTCTTGCGTGTCTGCCAATTCCACCACTTCTGCTAATTTCTTATTCTGTTGTTTCTTTTACTGGTTCTTCTATAGGAAGTATTGGAAGTTCTTCCTGCTCAAGCGGCTGCTCGGTAACTTGTTCTTTTTTCATTTTATCTACTGCGTTACTACTTACCGAAGAACTAGTTCCACCTCTCAGCTGGAATGCTAGTAATATACAGTTGATCATGAAAAGTACTGCAAGTATTTGCGTTGCATTCTTTAAGAACTTAGATGCACCCTGTCCACCAAGAACGTTAGAAGCTGCTCCACCAACCATGCCATCAAGAGCTCCACCTTTACTTGACTGGGCTAAAATAACCAAAATTAAGGCTATTGAAATTATTACATGTATTACCATTAATATTGTATACATTATATCTCCTAATTACTTACTGCGAAACACAAATATTTATGCTGGATATTGTGTCAAACAGATTTTATTGTATTTTACAATTATTCCAAGCCAATTTCTTTTCGAATGAAATCCATTTTCTGTGATACGATTTCACTCGCTCTTTCTGCTCCATCTTTAAGAACTTGGTCTATATAATCCTTGTTTTCAATTAACCTATTGTATTCATCTCTGATTGGTGAGAGCGTAATATTCATAACTTCAAAAAGTTCTTGCTTTGCATAACCCCAACCCATTCCTCCGGCTATATATTTTGATCGCAAATCAGCTTGCTGATCTTTGTTTGCAAATAACTTATATAAAGAAAAAATACTGCAATTTTCGGAATCTTTAGGTTCTTTCACTGTTTGAGAGTTTGTTACTATTTTCATAATTAATTTTCTAAGCTTCTTTTCCGGAAGAAACAGCGGAATTGTGTTATTGTAACTTTTGCTCATTTTTCTACCGTCTAACCCGATTATATATCCTGTTGATTCCTTAATTAGAGCTTCTGGAATTTTCAGAAGTTCCTTCTTATAATTATGATTAATTGATTGAGCTATATCAATTGTCATTTCTAAATGTTGTTTCTGATCTTTCCCTACAGGAA
Organism: Candidatus Tenebribacter burtonii; assembly: GCA_030765625.1. GTDB lineage: Bacteria > Cloacimonadota > Cloacimonadia > Cloacimonadales > TCS61 > Tenebribacter > Tenebribacter burtonii. Next base: position 8,755 of record JAVCCF010000152.1, on the reverse strand, counting down.
CGACATCGCTGTCGAATTGCAGTATATCGGCTGCCATAAGAACAGGATAAGTGAATAATCCCATATTCACACCGTCATCAGGATCTTTATCAGTTCCAAGATTTTTTTGAACTTTTGCTTTATATGAGTGTGCTCGGTTCATCAGACCTTTGGAAGTAAATGCCATAAGGAATGTCGTGAGTTCAAAAGTTCCCTGAACTGCTGATTGTTTATACAATATTGATTCTTTGGGGTCTAAGCCCATTGCCAGCCAAGTTGCAGCAACTTCATAAGAGAGTTCTTTCACAAGCACAGGATCTTTAAGTGAATTCAAAGCGTGATAATCTGCAATGAAATATCTTGTATCATATTCTTTTGCCAATTCAAGTGCTGGTACGTACATTCCAAAATAATTACCAATATGTGGAAGACCTGTCGGTTTTATTCCAGTTAGTGCAATTTTTTTAGTCATCTATCCTCCAAATTGTTATACAATTTTTCCTATCAAATCATATTCCCAAGCATCAATGATCTCGACTTCAACAATATCACCAATTTTTGCATGTCCTTCAGTAATAAAGACAACTCCATCAATTTCAGGTGAATCAAAATAACTTCTACCTTCAAAAATAAAACCTTCTTCATTACTTTTCTTATCAAGAATTACTTTTATATTTTTCCCAACTAATGCTGCAAGGAATTCCTTAGAAATCTCTTCTTGGATTTGCATAATCTCATCTTTTCTTTGCTCTGCAATTTCTTCTGAAATTTGTGGCTCGAGATCAAAAGCCGGTGTATCTTCCTCTCTAGAATAAACAAAAGCACCAAGTCGTTCAAATTTCATTTCTTTCACAAAATCTTTTAGTTCAGCAAAATCATCTTCTGTTTCACCTGGATACCCCGTTATAAGAGTTGTTCGAATTACGGCATCGGGCATTTTGGAACGGATCTCAGCAATTATGCTTGTTATTTTTTCTTTAGTTACTCTCCTGTTCATACTTACAAGTATTTCATTATTAATATGCTGAATGGGAATCTCAAAGTATTTACAAACTTTTGGTAATTCTGCAATCATATCAATCATTTCAGAACTAATATGAGCAGGATGAAGATACAAAATCCTTATCCAGTCCAGATCTTTTATAACATTAAGTTTCTGCAACAATTCAGGAAGTTTCTGCTCTCCATAAATATCAACACCGTACTGTGCAGTATCTTGAGCTGTTATAATAATCTCACGTACACCGCTTGTAACCAAAGATTTTGTACTTGTCACTAATTCTTCTAGTGGTACACTTTTCAGATGACCTCTAATTGCTGGTATTGCACAATATGAGCAATGATTATTGCAACCATCACTAACCCGTAAATATGCAAAATGAGAAAGTGTAAGTAATTTTCTATCTTCTATAGAATTTATTCCAAGTACATTTTTATATGTACTAAAATCCTTTAATTGGATCACATTGTCTATCTCGGGAAATGAGTTTTTTATATCTTTGAAATATCGTTTTACTAAACAACCTGTAACTATCAATTTTTTGCATTTCCCAGTTAATTTATATTCTGCTGCTTCAAGAATAGTTGAAATCGATTCTTCTTTTGCATCCAGAATAAAACCGCAAGTATTCACAATAATTACTTCTGCTTCTTGCAGGTCATCAGTCATTACATAACCAGCAGATTCTGTGATATAAGCAAATACTTCACTATCAACCAAATTCTTTGAGCACCCTAAACTTATTATTGCAAATTTTTTCATTAATTCCTACTATAACGTTATTAATTATTCATAAACCTGAGCTTGTGTCATCCTGAGCGAAGTCGAAGGACGGATATTCTTATTTAATTAATGTTTTTGTCTAATTGTGAGTCTTCGTCTCCGCTCAGACTGACAATTACAATAGAATTTAATCAATCAAGCAAATGAGTAATCACACCGGAACGAAGTTTTGGTTCGAACCAAGTAGATTTTGGTGGCATTACTTCATCTGCATCAGCAATTGCCATAAGCTGTTCTATTGATGTTGGGAACATACTGAATGCTACTGCTTCACCTTCATCAACTCGACGTGATAGTTCTTCCAAACCGCGGATTCCACCTACAAAATCAATTCTTCTATCCTTCCTTGGATCACCAATTCCTAAAATTGGATTTAACAGGTTATCCTGAAGAATCGCAACATCAAGCGATTTAACCGGATCACCCTCGTCAACTGTACCTTCTTTTGCAGTAAGATTATACCATGTGCTATCCAGATACATTCCAAAATTATGTAATTTATTTGGATGATAACCTTCTGAATTCGAATAAACTTGAACAACAAAGTTTTCTTCTACTTTTTTTAAAAACTCTTCAACAGAGTTTCCATGCATATCTTTTACAACTCTATTGTAATCCATTATATAAAGTTGATTATCAGGGAAGATAACTGAAAGAAAATAGTTATATTCTTCTTCACCAGTATGATTAGGATTTGCTTCTCTTCGGGTCTGACCTACTTTTGTACCTGAAGCAGAACGATGATGCCCATCAGCAACATATAAAAAATCTATTTTGGAAAATATGCTTAATATCTTCTCAATATCATTTTGCTGATCAATCTTCCAAAAAATGTGTTTGATCCCATCTTCAGTTTCAATATCATAAAGTGGATTCTCTTTAATAATCTCTTTAACTATTTCATTCATGTCTTTACGAGCACGATATGTAAGGAAAACCGGACCTGTATTGGCATTCAAAGTATCAACATGCTTAATTCTATCAACTTCTTTTACAGCTCTTGTATGTTCATGTTTCTTAATAATTCCGTTTTCGTAATCTTCTATGGAAGTTCCCGCAACCAGCCCGATCTCATCAACATTTCCCATGATGAGACGATAGAGATAAAAATAAGGTTTTTCATCTTGAATAAGAATACCTTCGTTTAACATTTTATAAAGATTTTCTCTACCTTTTTGATATACTTCATCACTGTAGACATCGGTATCTTCAGGAAGATCTATTTCTGGTTTTACAACATGGAGAAAGCTGTTTGGTTTACCTATAACCTCTTGTCTTGCTTCTGCTGAATTTAACACATCATAAGGTGGAGATGCCACTTCTAAAATTTTATCTGCTGCAGGTCTAACTCCCATAAAAGGTTTGATTTTTGCCATATTATTTCTCCTAAATATTTTATAGTAACTCAACATTCCGATGTCGAGTGGTTTTTACGAAATCGGAATTTCACATTATTTATTTCAACATTACAATATTGAGTGTTTTTCGAGATTGGAATCTCGAATTACATTTTCTCAACAGTCATAAATACCTCATTACCGTTTATGTCCCATTTTATCATATCTTCCTGCTCACCTTTGCAGCAATGAAAATAATCTGATAATGTTTCCGCTTTTATATAATCAGCATATTTTATAAAAACACTTTGTATCTTATCATTACCGACATAGAAAATTTTGATGCGATCCATGATTTCCATTTCTTTATTCTTACGAGTATTCTGGATTTTGGCAACAAGCTCACGTGCCAGACCTTCCTCAATTAATTCTTCATTTAAATTCGTATCTAAAGCTACAAATAACTCTTTATTATATGATTCGAATACAAACCCCTTTTTATCTTTTATAGAAATAACCAGATCTTCTTCGGTAAGTTTGAATGTGCTACCATCCATCTCAAGATAATATTCCTTATTCTTATGGAGTGATTCAACAATATGATTTGAGTCCATGTTTTCTAACACAGAAACTATACGTTTGACGTGTTTCCCATATTTCGGACCCATAAACTTAAAATTCGCTTTGAATTCATAAGTTATGAAATTATCCTTATCAGAAATATATTTGATCTCTTTCACATTGATCTCTTCCTTGATCAAATCTTCCATTCTCGCAATAAGATGTTTGTATTTTTCTGGAACATAAAGCGCACCAAGAGTTTGCCGAACCTTTATCTGACAAGTATTACGTGCTGCTCTTCCCAAAGATACAAGCTTGATAACAGAATCCATTTCTTCTTCCAGTTTGGAATGTATCACGTTCTTATTTACACTTGGGAAATCATCTAAATGCACACTTTCATTTCCGGTAAGATTCGTGTATATCTCCTCAGAAAGATATGGTGCAATAGGAGCTATAAGTTTACAAACTTCCACTAAGACATGGTATAAAGTTAAATAAGCCTCCTTTTTATTTTCGGACAGCTCCATCTCCCAATATCTTCTACGGCATCGGCGAACATACCAGTTACTCAAATCGTCTATCACAAAATCCTGGATTGCGCGAACACTCTTTGTAGGATTATATTTATCATTATTGTTAGTAACAACTTCAATTAAATTATTTAATTTTGAGATGATCCATTTATCAATTTCTATAACTTTATTTTCATTAAATTCGAATTCTGAAGCATTGAAATCATCAATATTTGCATAAGTTACGTAGAATGAATAAACATTCTTCAGCGTTCCAAAGAATTTATTTACTATTTCTATAACTCCCTGTTCATCAAATTTGGTTGGAATCCAGGGCGGGCTAACTGCCAGCAAATACCAGCGGATCGCATCTGCTCCGTATTGTTCCATAAGCCGCATCGGATCGACAGAATTGCCTTTGCTTTTGCTCATTTTTTGACCATTTTTATCTAATATAAGATCATTGACTAAAACATTCTTATAGGAAGTTTCACCGGTTAACAATGTTGAAATTGCCAATAAAGAATAGAACCATCCGCGAGTTTGATCGATTCCTTCACTGATGAAATCGGCAGGGAAAAGTTCTTCGAAGAATCTATCCTTGTTCTCAAATGGATAGTGCCATTGTGCAAAAGGCATCGCACCGCTATCGAACCAACAGTCAATAACTTCTGGAGTTCTCTTCATTTTTCCACCACATTCACATTCAAATTCTATCTCATCCACATATGGTCGGTGTAATTCTATATCTTCAGGAACGGCTAAGCCATCCTTCATTTTCCCTTTTTCACGTAATTCCTTTAATGAACCGACACTTTCAAGTTTACCACATTTCTCACAAACCCAAACATTGAGGGGAGTTCCCCAAAACCTATCTCTTGAGATTGCCCAGTCAATATTGTTTTCCAACCATTCACCAAAACGTTTTTCACCCACAAAGTCGGGAAACCAGTTGATTTTGGTATTATTATCGATCATCTGTTGTTTGTATTCACTTGTTTTAATGTACCAGCTTGAACGTGCATAATAGATGAGCGGACTATCGCAACGCCAGCAGAAAGGATAACTGTGAGTTATCTGCTTCCTTTTGTAAAGAAGTTTGCGGTCTTTCATATTCCTAATGATACCTTTATCAGCATCTTTTACAAATATTCCGGCCCAGTCAGTAATTTTATCATTAAATTTTCCTGCACCATCCACAGGTTGGATAATTGGTAATCCATATTTTTTACCAATATCGTAGTCATCCTGTCCAAAAGCAGGAGCAGTATGAACAACTCCTGTTCCATCGTCCATTGTCACATAATCTGCCAAGCCAACATAAAAGGCTTTTTCTTCAGGCTTAATAAATGGGAAAAGCTGCTCGTACTCGGTGTGTTCAAGCTCGCTTCCTAAATATTCTTCAACTATTTCATATTCTTCATCGATTACTTCTAATCTTGCTTTTGCCAAAATAAAGAACTCATTTCCCAGCTTGATCCTAACATATTTTGCATCGGGATGCATAACCAATGCAACATTCGAGATCAGCGTCCAAGGTGTTGTTGTCCAAGCAAGAAAATAAGTATTCTCCTCATCCTTCAGTTTGAATTTTACAAACACAGAAGGATCTTCAGTCTCTTTGTAACCCTGAGCAACTTCATGGCTTGAAAGCGGAGTTCCACAACTTGGACAATACGGCACGATTTTATGTCCTTTGTAGATCAATCCTTTATTGAAAAAATCATTCAAAATCCACCATACAGTCTCAATATAATCGTTTTCGAGTGTTATATAAGGATTATCAAGATCGATCCAGTAACCCATCTCTTTGGTCATCTTACGCCACTCTTTCTCATAGGAAAATACAGAGTTTCTACATTTTGTATTAAACTTCTCCAGTCCGTACGCTTCAACTTCTTTTTTATCTTTAAGTTTAAGCTGTTTTTCTACTTCGATCTCTACCGGAAGTCCGTGAGTATCCCATCCTGCTTTTCTTTTAACCTGAAATCCTTTCATTGTTTTATACCGGCAAACAGAATCTTTTAATGTTCTGGCAATAACATGATGAATTCCCGGCATTCCATTAGCTGTTGGTGGACCTTCAAAAAATATGAATTTCTCAGCATTATTTCTGTTAGTTTCGCTTTTAGATGCTACATTATTTTTAACCCAGTAATTTCTTATTCTCTTTTCCAGAGTGGATGTTTTCTCTTTTACATCTACTTTGTTATACATTTATTCTCCTAGTATATTAGTAAATCAACATTCCGATGTTGACTTTATTTTTCGAGATTGGAATCTCGAGTTACTCTTCTTCTTCTTCTTCTTCAAATAATTCTTTATACTGTTCTTTAAGTTCAGGGATATCCTTCACATAGTTTTTCCAGGCTTCCATAACTTTATCTACATCAACACATTTAGGGCATAAAACCAATGTGTTCTCCGGTGTAGTTCCAATATAACCCCGGTCATAACAATTATTACAACTCTTCTTCTTTCTGTTATGAACCGCAAACTCCTTAGCTTTGTCTAAATGCTTCTCATCAAGCTTAAACATACTCACCTCAAAAATATTTTTTCAAAAATTTTATTTTAACTAAATATGTCAATAATATATGAATAAGTTTATGTTGTAAATTGTTATTATGGAAAACTATTGGAAAAATAAGTGACATAAATTCCTACTGTCATACTGAGTAGGAACAAAGTGATGTATCGAAGTGTCGAGTTTACATCTTGGTTACTTTTACTCGTTCGCAAGTTAAACTTGCGAATGCAACCAAGTTAATAAGTTCAACTTATCAACTAGAATAATTAAACATATTTCGTCATCCTGACGTTTACCAGCCTTTGGCTGGAATCTTTCACGTTGCTCTCAATCAATCGTCATCCTGACGTATCTTGCACGTTGTTCTTTTCAGGAAGGATAGATTAAGAAAATTAGAAATGAAAAAATGTTATCGTCTTTCATCAATATTCACAAATCCAGTGACTCTTCGTTAAGAGTAACGGCAAGAAGACTCCTCAGACTGACGGTATATTTTGTTATTATGTAGGGTCAATTCCCCGAATTGACCGAATCTTTCGGACGATTTTGGGTAAAGTGTCCCTACTTCTCTAAACCAAATAGATCTTCCACATTCTGACTTATATGAGTAATGCAGTCACGCACACCAAGGTTATAGAATTCTGAAGCAAGATTATCAATGATGAAATCAAGGATCAAAATTGCTGACAGATCACCAATTTCTTCATCTCGTTCTTTTACAAAGAATCTCTTGATCTTCTCCTGCATAAGTTTTCGTTTATCCTTATTAATTTTAAATTTATTCTTTTTAGACATTTATACTCCTTTAAACTCTTTGAATTTAATTTTAGTATTCTCAACACTCTTCGTTTACTCGTTCGCATCCGGCAACCGCCGGATAGCGAATGCAACCAAAGATGATAAGTTCAACTTATCAACTAGGTACCCTTCGTCATCCTGCCTGCCACGTCGAAGCTTAGTAAAATAAGAATCGTTTTGCTTCGCAAAGCCGATTTATTGTATACTGGACGAATCTTGCACGTTGTTCTCAATCAATCGTCATTCTGACGTATCTTGCACGTTGTTCTTTTAAGGAAGAATAGAATGGAAAATTAGAAATTAGAAATTAGAAATGAAAAAATGTTATCGTCTTTCATCAATATTCACAAATCCAGTGACTCTTCGTTAAGAGTAACAGCAAGAAAACTCCTCAGAGTGACGGTATATTTTGTTATTATTTAGGGTCAATTCCCCGAATTGACCGAAACTTTAGGACGATTATGGGTAAAGAGTCCCTACTTCTCCAGAATAATTATATTCTCAATATGGAACGTATGTGGAAACATATCAAAAGGCTGCATCACTTTTGGAGTAAAGCCTTTTTCCATCATTAATTTCACGTCTCTAACTTGTGTCATCGGGTCACAACTAATGTAGATAATCTTCTTAATATCAGAAGGGATATTATCAATTATTCTTTGTTCAAGTCCTTTACGTGGAGGATCAAATATTATTGTGTCTATTTTGTTATTTTTAAGAATTTTTGGTAATTCTGTTTCTACATACCCAGCAACAAATTTACAGTTATCAATTTTATTAAGCTTTGCATTGTCTTTGGCATTCTGCAAAGCTTTTACATTGTTTTCAATTCCAATAACTTTTGCTGCTTTATCTGCCAAAAAAATTCCGATAGAACCGACACCGCAATAAGCATCAACAATGTGTGAACCTTCTGAAATAGATTGTTTAACAAATTTGTACATCTTCTCAGCTTGCTTCGTGTTTACCTGAAAGAACGATTTGTAACTTAGTTTGAATTTGGTCTTCCCTATCTGTTCATAGATAAAATCACGTCCGAATAATATCTTCTTATCGTTACCCAGAATTACATTTGTTTTCTCCGTATTAATATTTTGAATGATACCCACAATATTTGGATATGCCTCTAACAGTATTCTTTCCAGTTGTTTTGAAAATGGTATTTTACGGTTTCTAGTTACCAGAATTACAATGATCTCATTTGTTTTTTCTGCGTAGCGAATACCTATGTGACGGATATTACCAGAGTGAT
>JAVCCF010000058.1 GCA_030765625.1 Candidatus Tenebribacter burtonii | reverse complement strand
TAGAACTCACAAAATCAGCAATAGAGCAACATTCGAAGCTGAATTTGCACGTGACATCAGAAGAACTACAACACAACAAAGCAGTTCACGTTCACTTGCTGGTTACACAGTCTACAGAGATGGTGCTGAGATAGCAGACATTGCTGATCCGGCAACTCTCGAATATCTTGATGAATCTCTTAATGCTGGTACATATGAATATACAATAGAAGCTTATTACACAAGTCCTGATGGAATATCAGATCCTACAGAACCTGTAACAGCTACGGTTGTACTTGATGTTCCAATAAATGTTGTAGCACTTTCAATACCACCTAACATAATGGTTACTTGGTCTCCACCAAATAGAGGTGTAGATAGTTATAATGTATATCGTGATAGTGTGATGATTTCAGAAGGAGAGATCGGTACCTTATATATAGATATTAATATTTCTGGTTATCATTATTGGAATATAACTGCTGTATATGATGGAGGTTGGGAATCAGAATTTTCCGAAACTGTTGGGGTAGGACCTGCAACTGATCCTAATTTGATACCTTTGGTAACAGCCTTGAATGGTAACTTTCCAAACCCATTTAATCCGGAAACAACAATTTCTTTTAGTGTATCACAAACATTCTTGTTTGTGAATATGGAAATATATAATCTAAAAGGCCAAAAAATAAAAACTCTATTGAACGAAATTCTTCCTGCTGGTATTCATTCAGTTGTTTGGAATGGAACAGATGATAATAGTAAGAAAATTTCAAGCGGAGTTTACCTGTACAAAATGCAAGTAGGCAATTATTCAAAAACAAAGAAAATGATTCTTATTAAATAAATAACTCAATCTGGCAGATCGACTAGGAGAAGCGACCAAGCTGGTCGCTTTACATAGATGATGTAACTTTACCTGCCAGGTCGAGAAAGATATAAGCGAGCTGCCAGCTCACTGTACATAGAGGAAAGATATGATACAAGTTTACACAGGAAACGGAAAAGGTAAAACAACAGCATCGCTGGGATTAATAATTCGTGCATTGGGTCAGGATAAGAAAGTATGTCTGATCCAGTTCATGAAGAAGAATTTTGAATATGGAGAGATAAAATTTTTATCTAAACAAGAGGAACTTGATATATTTCAGTTTGGAACAGCACAACTTGTAAATCCGGAAAATCCAGCCAAAATTGATTTTGATGAAGCTGAAAAAGCATATGTTAAATGCAAAGAAGTTATCACTTCCAATAAATACGATATTATTGTTATTGATGAAATCAACGTAGCAGTAAAATGGAAATTACTTTCTTTGGAAAAACAGATTGAGCTAATGGAAATAGATACTGATTCTGAAATTATTATGACAGGTAGATATGCTAAAAATGAAGTTCTTCATCGTGCTTCATTGGTTACCGAAATGAAAGAGATAAAACACTATTTTGTACTCGGTGTGGAAGCAAGAAAGGGAATAGAATTTTGAGATGAAAATCACATTAATTGTTTTTCTGATTTTTTTTTTATCTGTTTCTATATCGGCAGAAGAATCAACTCTTCAAGAAAAAATAGAAGTTACAAAAAAAGATTGGGAAAACTTTAAATTTGAATTTTATATTTCTCCAGGTGTTATGCCAGATGTTGGTATTGGATTTCCTCAACGTAATAAACTACAGAAATCCTTCCAAGAAGGAACTTTGATACTTCATGCGGATCTTATACCCAGTGTATGGGAATTAAGGCATAATGCTGAAGATTTTTATAAAATTTATCTTTGGGGAATAAAATACAGGAGTACTTATTTCTATAAGTTGGACTACAGTGGATTCAACTGGTTTTTCAATTTAGGTTTTAGTTCCATTTATATTGATCTTGGACTTGATCCAGGTGGGTCAAGTCCTTCAAATCCAAGTTGGCTTGTTTTTCCTGATTTAGCTGTAGGCTGTGGATATAGCTGGAAATTGAATAATGATCATTACTTCAGAATTTCTGCAGATGTTGGGTTAAAGATCCTGATCAGTAATATTTATATTTCCTATGTATGGTAAAAAAATGAGAAAAAATACAATAATTCTGTTTATATTAATTTTTCTTTTAGTTAACAGTATTTTATCTGCTCAGACTAAAACTATAATAAAAAATGACAGCGTAAAATTCAAATTTGATCAGAAATATATCTCGATCAGCCCTCTCATTGCTCCAAGGATTTGTTTAGGACTAACATCAACTTATAAACTGGAAAATCAGCATTTACAAGAAGCGATTATCTATTTTCATGCTTTCGACACTTTTAGTGCTTATAAAGTTTATGGCATTGCTACTCGCAACAATACTTATTTCTTAAGGAATACTAAACATGGATTCTTCGGACTGTGGAATTTTGGTTATGATTTTATTCAAATGGAAGATTGGACTTATAATCCCGGTGGACCTAATCCCGATGATGATGAAGGCATAATTACATACGGCTTTATCAATCTTGCTGTTGGCTTGGGCTATAGTTTCCAAATGAAAAATGATACCTATTTTAGATTAGAATGGGATGTTGGACTGAAGTATTTTCTTAGTAATATTTATATTTCCTATGTGTGGTAGAATATGCAAAATATAATAGAAAAAACCCTATATAAAAAATCGCTGATTTCATATTTACTATTACCGATGTCAGCAATTTATTCCTGTATTTTGATTTTGCGAAGAAAATTTCATTCTAGAGGGTATAGATCACGTTGCAAGATCATAAGTGTGGGAAATATCGTCAGTGGCGGCAGTGGCAAAACACCAGTGACGATCTTTCTAGCAAAATATTTGCAAAAACAGGGAAAAAAAGTTGCAGTTTCGCATCGCGGTTATAAAGGGAAATTCGAAAATAATAATAAATTGATCTCCGATGATAATGAAGTTTTCGAGTTTGCCATAGATGCAGGTGATGAAACATATTTGCTGGCTAGCAAACTTGCTGGAAGTCCTGTTATTGCCGGTAAAAACCGCAAGAAATCTATTCAAATATTGGAAGAAAAATTTCCAGAGTTAGAGTACATAATTTTGGATGATTCGTTTCAGCATCTCAAAGTTAAGCACGATTTGGATTTTGTGGTTTTTAATGCCATTGGCAAGATCGGGAATGGATTTGTTCTGCCTTCCGGAATTTTGCGTGAACCGCTTTCTGCACTTAAATATTCAAATTATATTGTTTATAACGGAAAGGGAAAAATACCAGCTCAGATCCAAAAATACAATAAGCCAATATTAAAAGGTGATTACATCCTCAAACATTTCTCTGATATTGACGGAAAAGAAATAAAACCGGAAGGAAAATTGGCACTTCTTTCCGGAATCGGTTTACCACAATCTTTTGAGAACACAATTAATGAGACAGGTTTACACTTTGAAAAACATTTCCGTTTTCCTGATCATTATGACTTTAAGAATAAAGAAGTTATCAAACAGATCTCTGCTGATGTGAAACTGGAAAAAATTGATTTTGTTCTGACCACTGAAAAGGATTATGCTAAATTACAATTTATTAAGCATGATTTGCCATTGGTAATCGTTGAGATTGAATTTGTAATCGATAATATTAATCAATTAAAATTGTAGGGACGATTATTCTTAATCGTCCGTTTCGTATAATAATTGTGTTATGCGGTCAATTCGGGGAATTGATCCTACAAAAATTATGAAAAAAAATAAATTACCAAAACGTAAGATCATTCATTTAAAAAATTTTAATTACAAAGGTAATGCGTTTGTTTATTTTGTTACAATTTGTACTTATCAGAAAAATTATTATTTCGAAGATGAAAAACTAGCAAAACTAATTGAGGAAGAATTAATCTACAGACATGATGTATTAAAACAAATAAATTTGACCTGTTATTGTATTATGCCGAATCATTTACATATTTTGATGTCATTATCTGAAGGATATAAAAGAAATTTATTAAATTGGGTTAAAACTTTCAAACGTTATACTTCTAAAGTAACGAGAGAAAATTATGGATTAATTAATCTATGGCAAAGAGGCTTTTATGAACACATCTTACGGAGTAGTGATTCAATTTTAAAAAAAGCGATTTACATAATGGAAAATCCAATAAGAAAGGGTATTGTAAAAGAAGTTGATGAATACCCTTTTTCACGAATATTTTATGAACCATTGTAGGGACGATTACCCTTAATCATCCGAAACATTAAAATAATGTAATGTGATCAATTCGGGGAATTAATCCTGCAAAGAAATTGAATTAGCTTCCAACTCGAATATAAAGTAAAGCTATTCCTAAAACCATAATTGCTAAGGCTATCCACTGCTTAATACTAAATTTTTTCTTCCATATCAAGACATCTGAGAAAATTCCCAAAACGACCACAGACGCAGCAAAAATGGGATAGACTACAGAAGCAGGTATTTCCTGCAAAGCATCAAGAAAATACTTGGTTGTAAGCCTGTTGGGAATTCCTAATATCATTCCAAAACAGAACGATTTTAGATGAAAGGGAGTTTTCTTGATCAGCACAACCAGTAAATTGAAGATCATGGCAGAACCGAAAATATAGATCATAAAAGGACGAGTAGATTCCAAACCATACTGCTCATATAATTTCATAATGGAATCAGCAATACCGGTTCCCAGAAAAAGCAATCCCAACCAAAAAATGCTGTGAAAAGATTTTGTATCAATTAAGAATGTGAAAGCCAGTAACACCAAAATAATCCCAATTACATTAAGTAGAAAAACTGGTTCACCAAATATTAATAAAGCCATGATGATGGGAATTACTACAGAAAACCTCATTGCTCCCACACTTAAAGAAACACCATTTTTGGAAATATTATGCTGATAAATAAGGAATGTTGCAAAGAAGAGAATTCCAGTTAGAGAACCTATAAAAATCTCAAAATTTCCAGCTTCTGAAAGTGGACTGCCTTTATCAACAAAACTGAAAATTGAAGCTAAAAAATAATTTCCCAGGAAAATATGTAGAATTTTTATCTTTTTATTTTTTTTGAAAAAGGGTAGCAAGTTAGCAATTGCAACCGACATGATGATACTGAGAAATAATGAGATCATTTTATTATTATTTTCAGAAAATTATGAAATATTTTTCTTTCCAAATAAACTAAATATTGGAACCAAAACCAAAGAAGCTATCATTCCTACACTGGCAGCCTGCGGAACCATTTTTGATCCCCACACTAGGAAGAGAACCAGGCAAATAGCAAGTCCACCAACAGAACCGGCAATTGCTCCCAATTGATTTACTTTTTTATTGAATATCCCCCAGATGAAAGGTCCCAGGAAAACAGATGCAATTGCACCCCAGGAAACAGAGAGAATAGTTACTATGATCGCTGGTTTCAGGAAAGCTAAGAGCATGGAAAGCATAATGAAGAATGCGCTTCCTATTCTTACCGTAGAAGTAAGTTTTTGGTCTGATGCATCACGATTGATGAATCCTTTATAGATATCTTTAGTAATAGAGGTACTGGAAATAAGAACCAATGAAGCCAGAGTGGACATGGAAGCGGCAAGGATCAGCAGCAAAATAATTACCGTGAGGGCCGAAGGAATAACCGTTACCAGCATTTCCGGCATTAAAGCATCGAAGATAGGTTTGCCGCTTGCAGTGAAAGCAGCAGGACTTGTTGCTGGATTTAAAAATACTCTGGTTAGAGCTCCAGTGAAATAAGCAATTCCAACCACAAGTAGGGCAAAAACGGTTGAAGCGTAGGTACCTATTTTCACTGATCTTTCATCTTTAACCGCATAAAATTTTTGCAGAAGATGCGGCATGGCAAAAGGAGCAATACTGGTAAGAATTACCAATGATGCCAGGGGTATGAAACCTGGTGGTCCAATGGGAGCAGCCAGTTTTGGGTTTATATCACGTAATACGGTTATAATATTAGGAATTCCACCACCACGATGAATCGTGCTGACCAGAAGGATTATAACCCCAACTATCATTATCATTCCAAAGATTACATCTATCATAGCCATGGATTTATAACCGCCCATTATCAGATAAATTCCAGTGAAAATTCCCATAAAGAGAAGCACATAAGTATACGGCATATTGAAGGTGAATTCAAATAAATAACTGAGTCCCATAAATACAGCTGCTGTGTAGGGAATAAAGAAAATAAAGATCGCTGCCGAAGTGAATATTTTCAAAAATGGACAATTATAGCGTGCTTCCAGAAGTTCCGGCATGGTGTGGACATCATAAGCAATTGCTTGCTGCTTTACTTTGTGTCCCAGAATCAGCCACACACCCAGTGTGCCGACAAGTGTATTTCCCAATGCGATCCAAAGTCCGGAAAGCCCGAATGCCCAGCCGATCTTACCGGCAAAACCAATGAACAAAACTGCTGAAAAATAGGCAGCTCCATAACTGAATGCCGTCATCCAGGGACCAACCTTTCCACCACCCAATGTAAAATCATCAAATGATTTTGTTTTGCGAGAGCCCTTAATCCCGATTATTATAATCATTGTAGCATAAAGAAAAACAGCAATATAACGTGCTATCATATTTTAAATCTCCAGATCTATTTTGATTTTTCCTCCGCTTGTGTCATTCTGAGCTTGTCGAAGGACGGAGGAAATATTTATAATTGATTATTTCAATCTATCCTGAAATTGAATTCAATGTATTCAAAAATTCTTTTTTAACATTTTTCACATCTTCAAAGATGATACGTGTTACGCAGGAAATGAGAGGAATTGAAAGGTTGAACTTGGCAAGTTTATTAACTGTTTTTGCCATGGAAACTCCCTCTACAACCATACCTACTTCTTTTAAAGCTTCTTCGGTAGAGTATCCTCGTCCCAAAAGTTTACCGAATTTTCTATTTCGGCTGTTTTCGGAAATACAGGTTGTAATCAGGTCTCCAATTCCGGCAATGCTGTAAGCTGTTTTGTGGTATACACCCAGGAATTTCATGATAGTAACGAATTCATCAACACCGTAAGTCATAATTATCCCGAAAATATTTGTTTTAAATCCCATCCCATCAGCCATTCCTACTGCTATAGCAATAAGTCCTTTTAGAGCAGAAGCAAGTTCTACTCCCTTAATATCTCTACTGAATTCAAATTTTAAAAGATCGTTCTCAAGTTTTTGTTGTAATTGAAATAAAAGTGCCACATCACGTGCGGCAAGTATTGCTTTGGCGGGAAGTCCTTCGGCAAGTTCACGAGCAATTGTAGGACCAGCCAAGTTAGCGAATTTTACCTTCGGTAATTTTGTCATCACGGTTTCCCAGACTGTTTTCAAGGTAGTGTATTCAACTCCTTTAGAAGCGTTAACAATAATGAATTCTTCGGTTTTGTTTGCGATAAATTCATCTGTGAGATCATCAATAAAACGGGAAGGGATGGCAGTGATGACGATATCATTTTTCTCTATTTGTCGTGAGAATTTTTGTTCAACAACAATATTATCGGGTAGTTTTATGTCTGGAAGGAACTGAGATTCATGTTTCTCATTGATCTCATTTGCCTCTTTTTCGTTTATTGTCCATAAATATACTTTCTGCTTTTTGGAAAATATCATTGCCAGTGTGGTTCCCCAATTACCGGAACCGATCACGATTATTTTGCCAAGTTCTTCCATAACATTACTCCAGCTGAATTTAATTTAATGCAAGTCTTGAAAGTCTATATTTATAGTAAAGATTTTTTTGTGTAGAGTATATCATTCTCAACTTACCATAAGTTAGTAATTTGTTTAATCAATCATAGGAATTTTCTACATATAATTTGATAGAGATTCTTAAGGAAGTAAAAGAAGAATGTTAATTCAAATTACGGGAGAGTTCATAAAAAAGATTATATCGTTTATAATAAATTCTATTTTCCCAATCTCAACCTGGTAGGATACTGGAAAATTTTCAATCCAAATTCGGGAACCACAGCCAGGATATGATCGAAGATATCGGATTGAATCGCTTCGTAATTTGCCCAAGCTTTTTCATCAGTAAACACGTAGATCTCAATAGGCAGCCCGGAAGCTCCTGATTCCAATTGACGCACCAGAAAGGTCATCTCATTATTAATACGGGGATGATTGTGCAGGTAAGCTTGAATATAGGCGCGCAGTGTACCTATGTTGGTAAGGTTACGACCATTGATCAACTCTTCAGTATTATGGTGGGAGTTATATTCTGCCAGTCCTTTCTTTTTTGCTGCGAGGTAGGGTTTCAGCAGCTCAAAGCGTTCAAATTTCTGCATCATAGCATCATCACAAAAACGGATGCTGGTGATATCAAGATTGATGGCACGTTTGATGCGTCGTCCTCCAGATTCCTGCATACCACGCCAATTTTTAAATGTACCTTCCATAAGTTTATAAGTGGGAATTACGGAGATGGTTTTATCCCAATTCTGGATTTTAACCGTATGCAAAGCAATATCTATCACATTACCATCGGCATTGAATTGTGGAACAGAGAGCCAGTCTCCAATTTCTATCAGGTTATTAAAAGTGATTTGCATTCCGGCGATGAGTGAGAGGATCGTATCTTTGAAGATCAATAGCAGTACTGCTGTCATGGCTCCAAGTCCGCTTACGAATACCCAGGGTGATTTTCCCAGTAGTGTTCCTAAAATTATGATGAAACCCATGACAAAGAAAAAGATGTTAATAATCTGCAGATAACTTTTGATGGGTTTCTCTTTGGCACGTCGTGTGGTGAGATAGATATCGTTAACCGCAAGGAGCAGTGCAGAAATTGCTAACATGGCAAACCAGCACATTCCGGCTTTAGCCAGACGCTGGATGATAGTAGTGAAAGCTGGAAAGAGTGTGGCACTATAATAGATAACTACCAGTGGGACAATGTAGCTTAGTTTGTGGAAAACTTTGCGTTCCACTAATTTATCGTCCCACAGGTTTTTAGTTTTCTTACTAACTTTTATTATAATTCTAAGGAAGATGTTTTTTGTAATAAAATAAAGCAGAAATGCCAGGATAAAAGCTGTTGCAGCCATAACCAGATAGGTCTGGGTAATTGTAAGATTGAGTAAATCTTGGAACGTTTCAATATTCATAATTTATTTCTCCATGATCAATAAAGACAACATTAAAGTATGTACAGAAACATACACCAAAAAAATAATGGTGGGTGATACAGGATTTGAACCAGTGACCTCTACGATGTCAACGTAGCACTCTAACCAACTGAGCTAATCACCCACATAGAAGTGAAAAAAAATATCTAATATTTTTCGTCAAGGTTTTGGGAAATTTAACTATGGATTTACACAGATAAGTAAGGATAATTTGGCATTAAATATCTTATATTAAACTTGTTTATAAAGTCAAAATGAACAAACTAATTGGAGTTGGAAATAATTTTATTAGATAGTCTTATAGACTATATTATTTGGATCAATTACGATATTTTCTGTTATACCATTTGCATTCTTTGCATTTACTGAAATAGCAATTTTAAAAATTGTATTTTCAGATCCTTCAATTGACATTCTAATCCAAAATTTGAGAGTGTCGTTATTATTCCAAAATGGAAGATTACTATTTGATATATAAATTGAATCTCCAGTATCAAGCAACTTCATGTCTTTAGTAGAATTATATAAATTTGTATTAAAACTCTTTATATTGTACTTTTCTTTCTGTTTGTAGGGGTGTTTTTTACATGAAGGCAATTTGAATGTTAAGGTAGGTTGTTCAAGTGTAAATCCTGATTTATTTGTAATTTTGAAGTAAATTTGATGTGCTGTAACTGGATCTGGATAATTAATGTATTCATCAAGTAATTTTTTATTAAAATCCTTTTTGTAATATTCCCCTTTTTCCTTATTAGCATACACAATATTCTTTATTTCAATTTTCTGTGTAGGTTTATCTGAAGCATGAAGAGCAATAATTGCTACAAAAAAAGCGATGAATATACTTGATATTTGAATGCTATATGTTATTCTTGGATGACTATGAAAATCACATAAAAGAAGCAATAACCAAGAAAGTATTAATAACAACAGAACTATTAAATAGCCTTTTCTCATATTACACTCCTTAATCATACTCCAGTCTCAATTCTTTATCTACCAGAGTTGGTTGAATAATTTCCTGCCACATATCAGATTTCCAGGTTCCCAGTTTTTCATGTATTAAGAAATATTTCTGGGGAATTGGATGAGTGCCAAACACAACTTCCAAACCATATTTTGTTTCAATAAAATTAGTAAAATCATGAATGTAAGGGCATGGCGGATAACCTACGATAAGTCCTGTTGCCAGATGGATCTTTGTCACATTGCTTTTCATCATTTCGTCAACGGCATACTCAATGTTACCACCCGGACATCCATCACATGTTGTGTAGCCCACAAGTTCTACTTCGGTATCTTTGTAACGGACAAAAGCACCTTCTCTTTTTTGTAGAGATCGGAAACATTTTCCACCGGCACAGCGTCTATAACGGTCGCAAATAATGATACCAATATTTTCTTTCATTTTATTCCTCTACTATATCAAACACACTCATCTGTGCTTGAGTTGGCTTAATATTAAAATGTTTATATGTTTTCATTGTTGCCTTTCGTCCCTGCGACGTTCTATCTAAAAATCCCTGCTGAATTAGATAAGGTTCATAGATCTCTTCAACGGTACCGGAGTCTTCTCCCAAAGCAACAGCTAGTGTTTTAAGTCCTACTGGGCCACCATTGTAATTCTCAATTAATATTCTCAGTAGACGCTTATCCATATCATCCAGTCCGGCAAAATCAACATCCAACATTTTAAGAGCTTTTATTGCAATCTCTTTAGTTATGATTCCATCACCTTTTATTTGAGCATAATCTCGAACACGACGAAGAAGACGGTTTGCCACTCGCGGGGTTCCACGGCTGCGACGAGCCATCTCTTTTGTTCCAGCATCATCCAGCGGAATATTTAATAAACTAGCAGATCGTGTAATAATTTGCTCTATACTTTTAACATCGTAATAATCTAAACGTAAAACCAAGCCAAAACGAGCCCGTAGAGGAGAGGTTAATAATCCGGCTCGGGTTGTTGCTCCAATAAGTGTAAACGGTTCAATATCAATAGAGAGTGAACGAGCTGCTGGTCCACTATCTATGATTATTTCCATTTCAAAATCTTCTATTGCAGGATACATGTATTCTTCCACTACATGATTCAGCCGATGAATTTCATCGATGAAAAAAACATCGTTTCTCTGCAGATTTGTTAATATTCCTGCTAAGTCAGGAGCTTTTTCCAATACAGGACCAGAACTTACTTTCACTTCTACACCAAGTTCATTTGAAATAATATGAGCAAGAGTGGTTTTTCCAAGTCCCGGAGGACCATAAAATAGGATATGATCGAGAGGTTCTTTACGCAATTTAGTTGCTTGTATGGAAATATCTAATATCTCCTTGATCTTTTCCTGTCCGACAAATTCATTAAGTGATTTTGGACGCAGTGTACGATCAAAATCTTTTTCTTCCGGTGCATTGACCGGATCTATAATTCTTTCTAACATTTTATTTATCCTCTATATTTTTTCCATAACAACAATAAGATTAAAGCAGAAATTACTATTCTGATGACAAGGAAAAAAACAAATAATGAATCTCCATAAGAGAAAAGATGTGAAAATATAAACCAGATATAATACAATTGACCAATAATGATAGCAAATGCAATACCCCAAGCCACGAAAGGTTTCTCTTCATATATTTTTGTTAGTGGATATTGCTGGAAGATCATGTTCCAAACAAAATAACCCCCACCAATAATGAGTATTGCTAGAAATCTTGGTAAAAGCATAAATTTTCCTCTAATTACTAAAACAAGAAAATGAATTTTGTTGCAAGCAATCTTTTTTAAAAGTTCATCATAATATAAAATTTGTAAAATTTGATTGGTTAATTATTTCTGTTTTTGCTTCTGGATATGTTTTGATAAAACTTAAAGGAAATTTAACGGTTTTCTTAGAATTCCATTTAAATTCATAAGCAAAAACATTTCCCCCATATTCTTCAATAAAATCTATCTCTTTTTGATTTTTGGATTTCCAGAAAAAATAATTGGAAAATTTTTCATTTTGCTGATTATATTTCATTCTCTCGGAAATTAAGAAATTTTCCCAGAGTTCTCCAACATCTTGTCGAAGAAACAACGGGTTAAAATTCTTGATGATCGCATTTCTGATTCCATTGTCATAAAAATAGATTTTCCTGCTTTTTTTTAATTCATTACGAGGGTTTCTACACAGAGATCTCAATCTGAAAATAACAAAAGATTTTTCTAAAATATCTACCCATCTTTCCACAGTTTGATTGTCGATCCCAATCAATTGTCCCAGTTCATTAAAGCTGACTTCTTTTCCCAATTGCAGTGCAATTGCCTGTAAAAGCCTTTCTAAAGCCGCGGGCTTCTTTATTTTACCAGTAGCCAAAACATCTTTATACAAATAACTTTCACTGATTTCATTTAAGATCATATTTTCTTCACCAGGATTTTTTACGATTTCAGGATAATAACCGTAGATCATTCGATGTTCAAGTAAACGAGTTTCTTCCATCTGACTGGAGTGATTGCAAAGCTCAGTAAAGGAAAGTGGAAATAGGAAATATTCGATTTTTCTACCCGTTAATGGTTCTTTTATCTGATTCGATAATTCAAAAGATGATGATCCTGTTACAATCAATTGCACATCTTTAACGTTTTCTGCAATTAGTTTTAATGTAAGACCGATATTGGTTATTCTCTGAGCTTCATCGATGAAAACAATTTTATTGTTGCCAATCATTGCTTTTAATTGAGTTGAAGTAACGTTAGTAAGTTGATATCTTATATCAGGTTCATCACCATTCAACCATAAAGATTTTATGTTTAAGTTTTTCTCTATTTCTTTGATAAGTGTAGTTTTACCGACTTGACGTGCTCCCATGATAACAATAATTTTATTCTTGTTAAGATGGGTAAAAATTTGATTCATCAAAGTTCTCTTAATCATAGTTACCTCACAAAAGACAAAATAGTTAGATTAATTTAAAACGCAAATATTTTATATATTTTGCGTATTGAAACGTAATATTATTCATGATTTTGCGTTTACTATCTCTTCATTGCAATCGTAGCCGGACTTCTTCTTCCTATTACCGGACCGTCTAGCACCTCGAATCCTGCTGAGATCATATTTTTCCTGATTTGTCTAGCACAGCTATAAGTACTCAGCTTTGCTCCGTTCTTCATTTTATTGTATATTTGTTGGAAGATCATTTCACTCCACATTTCAGGTTGCTTTTTAGGAGAGAACGGATCAAAGAAAACTCTATCGAATGTTTCGCCGGGCAGTTCATCAATTGTTTGTAAAGCATCTCCCAATAGTATTTGAATTCTATTGTTGTTATTATCGGTAACATCCAAGTTTTCTGCAATATTCCTAAAAGCGTCAAATTCGGTTTTTAAAATATCCAGGATTTCAATATCTTTCATTGCTTCAATTATTTTGAGATCATTTTCTAAACCGATTATTTGTAAATTATTGTGATCTTTGCAAGCAGCTATAGAATTATAACCAAGTCCAAAACAGAAATCGAGAATATGCATTCCATTTTCTATTCCCAGTGCATTTACATGCTTTTCAAATGCTTCTTCAATTGCACCGGAAACTGTGTGATAATGTTCACCTGCAATTTCGCTAAAAGCTGTGAATGAGCCGTCTTTAGTTTTAACTAATTTCATGATCAGATAAAATTATTTTTGTAGGATCTTTTGATAAGCTTGATATATCTCATCATTAAAACAGACGAAAACCACCTTCTTAATCTCGGAATATTCTTTCATATATTTTCGAACTTCTGTTAGGGCAATTTTGGCTGCTTTCTCTGCGGGGAATCTATATACTCCACAACTGATTGCAGGAAAAGCAATTGAATCTATCCCATTATGTCTGGCAATATCTAATGAGTTCTTATAACAATTTGTCAGCAATTCATCTTCTTTGGTTTTTCCGCCATGCCAAACAGGTCCAACAGTATGGATAACATATTTAGCTGGAAGGTTATAACCTTTTGTGATTTTCGCTTTTCCTATGGCACAACCACCCAGTTTTCTGCATTCACGTAATAGATTTTCGCCGGCTGCATTGTGAATAACGCCATCCACACCTCCACCGCCTAAAAGTGTTGTATTTGCAGCATTAACAATTGCACCAACTTTCATTTTTGTTATGTCGCCTTTAATCACTTGAATATTTTTCAATAGTTTGCCTTCAATTGTCTCGAGTATTTGTATTGTGTTTAATCCCAATTTTGTAATTTGGTATTTTTGATATGAACTTCTTGGTTTATTCGGTAATTTGTAAGCAATAAGTTTATTTGTTCTCAATAGTGATATTGCGCGTTTGAAATTTCCGGATTTTCCCTTTCGTCCAAGTTTTTCAGATATTTGTTTAATAGAAGCTTCCTGAAGTGAACAAATTTTTATTATTTGATAATGTAATTCTGTAAGATTCATCGGATCCCATTCAGAAACTGCAGGGGAAACAGGTAAATTTATTTGATCTAAATTCAAAAGTTTCTTTTTAGAAAGTGGTCCTCTCATCTTCCTGTAACGGTTAATTAAACTGTTTGTTGAAACATCATGTGAACTAATTACTTTTGAAGAATTCAGCTCAGGTAATATCTTCTTAGCAAGCGGTTTTCCAAACTCTACACCCCACTGATCAAAACTGAATATGTTCCAAATAACACCTTGTGTAAAAATTTTGTGTTCGTACATTGCAATAAGACTTCCCAAGGTTCTGGGAGTTAATTGTTTGAAAAGAATTGAATTTGTAGGTCTATTTCCTTTAAAAACTTTATAGGGTAAAATTTTATTTATTTGTTTTTCCGTTTTTCCCATCTTTTTCAATTCAGAAATTACTTCTTCTTTTGTTTTACCGTTCATCAATGCCTCGGTTTGAGCGAAAAAATTTGAAAGCAATTTCTGATGATGATCTCCAATAGGATTATGGGAAATTGCCGGAGCCAAAAAATCGCAAGGTATCATTTTAGTCCCTTGATGTATCAGTTGATAAAATGCGTGCTGTCCGTTTGTTCCAGGTTCTCCCCAAATAATCGGACCAGTTTGATAATTCACTAAATTGCCAGCACGATCAACATATTTGCCATTACTTTCCATATTTCCTTGCTGCAAGTATGCTGGAAATCTATGGAGGTATTGATCGTAAGGTAATATTGCTTCGCTTTCAGCACCAAAAAAATTATTATACCAGATACCGATGAGTGCAAGGATAACTGGAATATTTTCTTTAAAAGGAGTTGTAGTAAAATGATTGTCCATGGCATGAGCACCATCTAATAATTTTTCGAAATTATTGAAACCAATTGCGCAGGAAATAGAAAGTCCGATTGCACTCCAAAGCGAATATCTTCCGCCTACCCAATCCCAAAAATCAAAGATATTTACCGGATCGATACCGAATTCAATTACACTTTTTTCATTGGTAGAAATTGCCACGAAATGATTTTTAATAGAATCATTATCTTTCAAATGAGACAGAAACCATTCTCGTGCAGAATATGCATTTGTCATAGTTTCTTGTGTTGTAAATGTTTTTGATGAGATAATGAAAAGTGTTGTTTCCTGCCTCAGTTCCTTAAGTGTTTCTACAAGATGAGTGCCATCCACATTAGAAACAAAATGAGCATTAATTCCCATATTGTAAGGTTTAAGAGCTTCCGTTACCATTAGGGGTCCTAGATCAGAACCACCGATTCCGATATTCACAATATCAGTTATTGGTTTACCTGTAAATCCTTTCCACTGTCCTGTTATAATCTTATCAGAGAATTCTTTCATCTGCATAAGAACTTTGTTTACTTCGGGCATTACGTCTTTTCCCTTTAATAATACTGGCTTATTGGAACGGTTTCTAAGAGCTGTATGCAGAACAGCACGATTTTCTGTTTCATTGATCATTTCACCGGAAAACATGTCATCAATAGCTGATTTTAAATCGATTTCTATAGCTAACTGTAAAAGCAGATTCAATGTTTCATTAGTAATGATGTTCTTAGAAAAATCTACGAGGATATCTTCAAAGTTAAGTGAGAATTTATTGAACCTCTTATTATCTTTTTTGAATAAGTCTTTCATTTGAATATTTTTCATTCTTTGGAAATGTTCTTCCAGATTCATCCAAGCAATCGTTTTGGTTGGATTGATCTTATTTAACATAATACTCTCCAATCTTTAAAGAAGGTGTTTTTGATATTGATATTTCTACCATCACAATAAATACTCCACAAAATATTTTATTCACTTTCAGCACAAAAGAGATAAGCCTTAATACCATTTGTAAATTTTTCTAAATTTTGTTTTGGGATTAAACCTATTTGAACTGCCTTACTCACGATTCCGATCTCTATTAGAATTTTATCATTTTTCTGAGTTATATAAATCGGAAAGAAGAATCCATTACTGAAAAAACTGAGAGGTTTACTTAATATAATTATCCCTGCTTTACTATCAAAGTGATCTATTTCATATTTTTTATCAGCAGCAAATTTGATAATAGTCTTGATGATTACTTGATGTTTTTTCGATGAAATTATGGGGAATAGATTTTTTGGTTTTTTGGTTAATAATTGGTTAGAACTTCGCATTGTCGAAACTGCTAAAATAATAAATAAGAAAATTAAAATCGGATAGAAAATAATAAATAATTCCATAAATTCTCCTTAATGAACGTTTATAAATTCAATACTCTTTTTTGCTATCAATTCTTTATCATAATCCAGTGGTGCAACATGATAGGAATTTTCTAACCAGATCAATTTTTTATCTTTTGATCCCAATTTTTTCATAGTATATGTTGCGCTAATTTTGGGAACAGCATGATCTCCTTTTGATTTAAAGATAAGACATGGCTGTAAGATATTCGATTGCATTTTATCTACTTCTCTTATTAACTTCAGCATTTCATTAATCCCATTTGTAGGAGTTCTATCATAAGCATATTCTTTAGAATTTGGATCTTTTATATCGGAAGCAATAGCAGGAACGGATCGAATAAACTTAGTTAAAATTGGTACGAACCAAAATTTTGGATTAGTGAATTTGCTGGTATGATTTATTAGAATAGTACCAGCGACCTCAGGATGTTTCCCTGTAAGATATAAGGCAAGTTCTCCACCGAGCGATAAACCGCAGAGAAATATTTTGGAACACTTTTCCTGCAATACTATAAATGCTTTTTCCACGTCATTTACCCAGTCGGTATATTTCACAGAATTCATATCCTGCCATTTTGTACCGTGTCCCGCAAGGCAAGGCAATTCTACATTATAACCGGCGTCTGCAAATTGTTCAGCAAGAAATTTCATTGATGAAGTTGTTGAGGTTAATCCATGAATTACGAGAACACCAATTTCACTTTTTGTCGTATAAGAAAACGGTTGATGATATTTTTTTAAATCCATATTCATTCCTCCAAATGAAATAATAAATTTACTTTGCGGATAATAGCTAACCTCCTCAATGGTAAATTGTATTGAAAACCATTACACAGGTCAAGACCATGAGATATGCAAGAGAGTTCCAGCATTGTTTGCTGCGCAAGCCAATACATCATTCGTAAAGTTTATTTCCAATCTAATGAACGTTTTACTGCTTTTTGCCATTTATTATATAATTTTGTTCTTTTTGTTTTAGGCATATTAGGCTTCCATATTTCCCTTTCTTTCCAGTTAGCCTCTAATTCTTTTTTATTTTTCCAGAAACCAACTGCAAGTCCGGCGACATAAGCAGCACCAAGAGCAGTAGTTTCGGTAATAATTGGTACAATTACAGAAGCATCTAAAATGTCCGCTTGAAATTGCATTAACAATTTACTGGCTGTCATTCCGCCATCAACTTTCAACTCCTTGATTTTCAAACCGGAATCTTTCTGCATTGCTTCAAATACATCTCGGGTTTGGAAGGCAGTAGCTTCTAAAACTGAACGTGCGATGTGTGATTTATTCACAAAATGGGTAAGCCCAATAATTGTTCCGCGTGCACCAGAATTCCAATGTGGTGCAAAAAGTCCTGAAAAAGCGGGAACAAAATAGACACCACCATTATCAACTACCTTCTCGGCAAGATCATTGATCTCGTGTGATTCATTTATTAAACTAAAATTATCACGGATCCATTGAATTAACGATCCGGCAATGGCAACCGAACCTTCCAAAGCATAAACAGTTTTCTGCCCTTTTATCTGGTAACCAACTGTTGTAAGTAATCCATTTGTGGAATGATAAATTTCATTTCCGGTGTTTAGCAAAATAAAACATCCGGTGCCGTAAGTGTTTTTTATATCTCCTTTTTGGAAACATGTTTGCCCGAAAAGTGCAGCCTGCTGATCTCCCAGAATTCCAGAAATTGGTATCTCTTTTTTAAATGCTGTTTTTGTTTTTCCGTAAATCTCGGATGAGGAACAAATTGAAGGCAGCATTCTTCGTGGTATATTAAGTATTTGTAATAATTCATCATCCCAATTGAGAGTTTTTAGATCCATCAGCATTGTGCGGCTAGCATTAGTTACATCTGTTATATGTTTTCCACCTGATAAATTCCAAATTATCCAGCTATCCATATTTCCAAATATTGCTTCTCCGCTTTCTGCAGCTTCCCTGAGACCTTTCACATTATCTAAGAGCCATTTTATTTTTGGACCGGAAAAATAGGTTGCGATGGGAAGACCAGCTTTCTGCTGAAATATTTTTTCTTTGTTTTTCAAAGATATACAAATTTTATCAGTGCGTGTATCTTGCCAGACAATGGCATTATGATATGGTTTTCCGGTTTTTTTGTTCCAAATAACTGTAGTTTCCCGTTGATTTGTAATTCCAATAGCTGCAATCTGATCCTCGGATATTTTGGTTTTCTGAAAAGTTTTTTTTATAACCTTTTTTGTGTTATTCCAAATTTCAAGTGGATCATGTTCCACCCAACCGGCTTTTGGAAATAATTGTTTATGCTCAATTTGGTGGGAAGCTATGATATTGCTTTTGTGATCGAACAGAATAAATCTTGTGTTTGTTGTTCCCTGATCGAGAGCTCCAATGTATTTCTTCATTCTACTTCCTTAAGCCACAAAGTTACTAAGACACGAAGAACAAAATTGTATATTCTCTCTGTGTTCTCTGTTATATTTGTTTCTCTGTGTTGAATAACTTCTTTCATAAATTATGATTCGCTTTTTTCTTTCAGATATTTCTCGTATTTTTTTACTAATCCAGGAAATTTCTTTAGGTCACTCTTTCCTTTTGCTGTAATATCATAAATTCCATGATCAACTCTTTGAAACCAACTATAGAAATTACTGTATAAGATGGAAAGAGTTTTTTTGCCTGAATTGTATTCTCTTAATTTTTTAGGAGTTGTTGCACCTATTTCTTTTAAATAAACTGCAATTTGAATAGCATTTTCTCTGTAAGCAGTGACTATCTTTGTTTTGTTGGAACCACCCAAATTAAGATTTTGTGACCGGTTTTCAACTTCTTTTAAAATTGCTTTTCTCCGTTTAGAAATCTTCTTTCGTTGGAACTCGATAGGGTGAAAAACAATTTTAACAGGATTTACAGGATTATCAACATCTACGAAAATTAGACCAAGTTCCAGACGCCGAAGAATATGTTGAATTCCTTTCCAGTGTTTTTTTGATCTTATAGAAGGTTTTGGAATTGCTACATACACAGAATCGGTTATACGTTGTCTGTCAGTAGCTTGGATAAAAAGCTGCAGATTAGCACTTAATTTTAATTCGATAATGATCAATTCATCATCTTTTGTAGCAGTGATATCGCAATTTTTTACTTCGGCTCTAACCTTGTAACCACCTGCTTCCAAATATTTTTTTACCGGTTCAAAGAGATCTGATTCCTTCATTAATATTAAATAACAACAGATTTACAATGTTTTTGATATAATTGGATTTTCTGGATTCACTTTAAATAATAAACCCGTTTTCCCGATAATATTTACCAGAATTGCTTCTGTCGCTTTA
This sequence comes from Candidatus Tenebribacter burtonii, assembly GCA_030765625.1. Lineage (GTDB taxonomy): Bacteria > Cloacimonadota > Cloacimonadia > Cloacimonadales > TCS61 > Tenebribacter > Tenebribacter burtonii. The sequence goes on along the minus strand of JAVCCF010000058.1, from coordinate 6,841 downwards.
GCCAATTCAATCATCATTTCTTTCCGTATATTTCTATCTGAATGGGCAACAGAGAATTTTACTAATTCCCGTGCTTTCAATGCTTCATTCACACTGCTTACAACACTTGGTGTTACACCTTTTTCGCCAATTTTTACAATTGCATCCAATTGTTGTGCTATTGATTTTAATTTTGCTTTTTGCTTGTTCGTTAATTCCATTTTAAACTCCAAAGTTATAAAATTTTTCTATTTCAATTCCCAATCCGCAAGCTAGCCGATTCACGAAATTAAAATATGCTGTAACTTGTGCAATATCCAAAATAGCTTCATCATCAAATCCGACTTTGCTTAAATTGAGTATATCTTCTTCCTTCACTTCACATGTATTTGAAGTAATTTTTACAGCATATCCCAACATTATTTTTTCTGCATTCGAAATATTAGCAGAATGAAAATCTTTTTTGATCTGTTCAGTGAGTTTTTCATCTTTTGTTACTTTATAGAGCGACGCTCCATGATGGAAAATTCAGTAGTGACATTTGTTCTCTACAGAAACTACAGTAGCTATCATTTCACGTTGAGCGCGGGTTAGACTTGATTTCCCGAACATGATGCTGCGATAAAATTGATAGTGTGATTCCAATGACTTAGGATTTAAACTTTGAACTTTAAGAATATGAGCTATTTTTCTACCTTTTCCAGCAATTGATTCATAAACGTCTTTCAGTTTTCCCTCGGCTTTGTTTTCTTCTATCATTTTTATGTATGACAAGTGTTATCTCCTTTATTGAATTTCTTCAAATTCAAGTTCAAATCTATCTTTGCATTTATTAGCTTGAATGAATTTCACATTCGGATATTTACATGATTTAACAAGTTTAATAATATCTTGCACTTTGCTATCTTCTTGATTAAGTTTACAACCAAAATTGATTTCAACAAGACTTTTTTTATTGAATTTTATTGAATCGACTGCTGATATTATTCTATGTTCTTTTTCATAATACCATTGATGAGATTTTGTATATGCACAATTAAAAAAAAAATTATTATTATCTTTGAAGTAATTAATCTTTTTTATTTTTTTAGGATATATTACTTTTTTTATTGGCATTTTATGGTAATTCCAATCGTCTTCATGAAAGAAGCGGTTATCATAAGAAGAATCAAACTTTAGACATAGACCTTCATGAGAAGCAGCATAGTGAGACCACATTAAAATATTTGTTTTCTCTTCACAGAAACAGGCCACTCTATTTTTAGATGTGAAATTTGATTGACCATTTTCAATCCACTTTTCGAATTCTTTAGGATTTTCTTTGCAATATTGAAGCATTTGATTGTATTGTTCTTCTGGAATATTAGGAGGTCTATATATGATTTTTCTAAATTCATCATCAGTGAAATTGAGATTATGTGGAACAAAATAATCAAATGGATCATTAAAATCTAATGGACTTGAAAACCAAATTTGGTTATTTGTTAAGTTTTTAATAGTGTAATCATTTATAGGCATAAATTTGTAAAAATATCTTCTCATGGATTTATTACTCTATCATAGCTCATCATCGTTAAATCAGGGCTTTTTTTATTCCAACTCAAAACTATCACCAAACTTTGGAACTGTAACTTTCCAACCATAAGTCTGCTTGATCTTCTCTGCCATAGACTGACTCGCTTCTGCTTCTCCATGAACCATGAAAACTTGCTTTGGTGCTTTATTAAAAGGCATCAACCAAGCCAGCATTTCATTGTAATCTGCATGTCCGGAAAACCCATCTATAATCTCTATCTGAGCATTTATCGGAACCTGTTTACCGTGAATCTTTACTGTCTCTTTTTTCTCCTGAATTGTCCTGCCGCGTGTTCCTTCAGCTTGATAACCCATTAGCAAAACTGTATTTTTTGGATCAGGTAAGCGTTGTGCCAAATGATGCAAAATTCTACCACCTGTAACCATTCCACTGGCAGAAATAATGATCACACCGGATCGATGTTTATTGATACTCATCGATTCTTCTCTTGAGCGACAAATATGCAGATTTTTTGGGTGGAAAATATCTTTACCCTGCATTTTCTGCATACGAGAATAAAGGTCAAAATCATTGATGTGATCTTTGAAAATGTCAAGTGCCTTAATCGCCATGGGAGAATCCACGAAAATAGGATAAGATGGAATTTTCCCTTCTTCTTCCAATAAGCGTAAAAGATACAACAACGTTTGTGTTCTGCCTACACTAAAAGCCGGAATAACCAGTGAACCATCTCTTTTCATACTTCTATCGATCACTTTCACAAGGTCGGAAATAGGATCGGAGGATTCATGTAAACGCTGTCCGTAAGTTGATTCTAAAATTAGATAATCTACATTATAAACTTGATCCGGTTCATTCAAAACCGGTATTTCCGGACGTCCCAGATCTCCGCTAAAGACAATTTTACGAGATCCCTCTGTTTTTTTTGTTTTAACATCTATCAGTGCCGAACCTAGAATATGACCGGAATCATGAAGCTTGATGCGGGTATTTTCAGAAAGTTTAAAGAAATCACCATAATGTATTGGTTGAAATAAGTTAAGAGTTTTTTCAGCATCTTCTTTTGTGTATAATGGCATTGCCGGTGAGTGCTTGGAAAATCCTTTTTTGTTAGCCCATTTTGCATCTTCTTCCTGGATGTGAGCACTATCTTTCAGCATTACTTTACATAGTTCTGCCGTGGCATGAGTACAAATAATTTTTCCTCTAAAACCTTCACGAACAAACTTGGGCAGGTAGCCACTGTGATCGATATGAGCGTGTGTGAGAAGAACGTAATCGAAAGTAGAAGGAGCAACAGGAAAGACTTCCCAATTTTTTAAACGAACGCGCTTAGGACCTTGAAACATCCCACAGTCTATCAATAGATTTTTCCCTTCGATTTCTAAATGAAAACGTGAACCGGTTACCGTGCCGGTTGCACCATAAAATGTAAGTTTTGGCATAATAATTCCTTAATTTAATTAGTTATTGCGAGGTGTCTTCCAATTAACTCTAATTCGGCAATCTGGTTACTACAAAGATTGCTTAGTTAGTATCTTCAAGAAAAGAACTCACAAAAACAAATCCATTTCAATTTATAGAAAATAATTAGCAAGAAAAAATAAAAACCCCCATTCCAAAACTTCTGAAATGGGGTTCCTATCTGGGAGGTGCAGGGAGACTAATTATTCATACCTCAGAGCATCTATTGGATTTAAATTAGCAGCTTTCCTAGCTGGATAATACCCGAAGAAAATTCCCACAGCAGCACTAAAAGCCATGGAAAGAAATACAATAGTTGGATTAATAATTGTGTAAATTCCCGTGAAGTTATTCATAAACAACGAAATTCCAACAGCCAGCAGAATCCCGATAATACCTCCAATGAAACTGAGAGTGATTGATTCAGCCAGAAACTGGGTGAGTACATCACGACTACGTGCACCGATTGAAAGGCGAATCCCAATTTCACGGGTTCTTTCTGTAACCGAAACCAGCATTATATTCATAATACCGATTCCACCCACAATGAGAGAAACTCCGGCTATTGCAGCCAAAAGCAGCGTTAGAGTTTCAGAGGTTTCAGAAGCCATCTTCGTGATCTCGGTTTGACTTCGGATCATGAAATCATCATCATCACCATAGTCAATGTCATGTTCTCTGCGCATGATCTCTTCCACTTCGGACTGGGCTGCATCTATTTCTTCCAATGAATTAGCGCTTACGTAGATCATGTTAATTTTATCTTTGCCTTTTAGCCTAGTGAGAACAGTGGTGGCAGGCGCAAGGATAGTATCATCCTGATCGTTCCCCATGCCCGTTTGCCCTTTCTCTTCCAAAACTCCAATAACAGTAAAGGGAGTATTATTGATACGAATTTTTTCACCAACTGCTTCCATATCAGGAAAGAGTTCATCTGCCACGGTTTTTCCCAGAACAGCAACTTTCTTTTTGTATTTCACATCTTTGGCAGTGAAGAATTCACCCGATTCCAGATCCCAATCTTTGATGTCTAAAAATTGCTCTGAAACACCTTCTACTGAACTATTCCAATTACCTGTTCCACCGATGATTTGACCTCCAGATCGAACGCTGGCAGATACATATTTCACATGTACAGCTTCTTCCAATATAGCTTCGCAATCGGAAAGTTTCATTTTGTTCCTGCTACCGGCTCCACGATTAACTCCACCTTGATTACTGATGCCGGGAAATACCATCAGAAGATTCGTTCCCAGGGAATTGATCTGCTTTTCTATCTGAGCTTGTGAGCCTTGTCCTACGGCTACCATCACGATTACAGAGCAGACACCAATGATGATTCCAAGAGAGGTTAGAATGCTGCGCATTTTGTTTTTCATGATGCTTTGCAGAGCTATTTTTTGGATTCTATTCCACTTCATTATCTACTCCTCAATCCAGTTTGCCAGTACTGTTTTAGCAGATTGCTGCTGTTCTACTTTATTATCTTGGATTACATGTCCATCCCGTAGTACAATGGTGCGTTTGGCATACTGGGCAAGATCATGTTCGTGAGTTACCAGGATTATTGTTTTTCCCTGTTCGTTCAATTCTTGAAAAACCGACATTACTTCCACCGAAGTCTTGGAATCCAGATTCCCGGTCGGTTCATCTGCCAGAATTATAGCGGGATCATTAACTAAAGCTCTGGCGATTGCAACGCGTTGCTGTTGTCCACCTGAAAGCTGGTTGGGAACGTGATCAATTCTATCTGCCAACCCCACAGACTCAAGTGCTTTGATGGCTTGCTGGCGTGGATTTTTAATGCGTTCCTTGCGATCATATAGAAGTGGAAGCTCTACATTTTCCAGGGCTGTTGTGCGGGGAAGTAGATTAAATCCCTGAAAAACAAAACCTATTTTCTGGTTACGGATATCGGCATATTGATCCTTATTTAAAGAATTGGTATCGCTTCCATCCAGTTGATAATTTCCTTCAGTCACATCATCTAAACAGCCGATGATGTTCATGAGGGTTGATTTTCCAGAGCCGGAAGCTCCCATGATAGCCACAAATTCACTTTCGTTTATGGTTACATCAACACTGCGCAGAGCACGTACTATCACATCGCCCATTACATAGTTTTTTACGATTTTATTCATCTCAATTACAGGTTTCATTTTCTATTCCTAAAATGGTCGCATCATGCGCATATTACTGGAATTATTGCTGGATGATTTGGAAGCTGTGGTTTGTTTTGAGATTACCTGCATTCCAGCTTCAATGTCTTTTCCACTCACAATTTCAATTTTACTACCATCGGTAGAACCGGTTTCCACAATGCTCATTTGCAGATCACCGATATCGTCCAGATACCAAAGTTTTGTTGCATCTTTCATTTTTTGCGGATTCATTCCTTTTCCCATTTGTGGTCGAGATGTAGTCTCCTCAGCAGAATTCTTTTCTCTTTCTGCTCTGCGTTTCTGCATCATTTCCATCAAAGTACTTTCATCGGGAGTGAAGGTGAGAGCAAAACGGGAAACCAGCAAAACATCTTTTTTCTGTTCGATAATGAAATCGATAGTTGCGGTCATACCAGGTAGTAGCAATCCTGAATCGTTGGAAGTCTCTACTACAACTGTGTAATTCACTACATTGGAGATGGTTTCCGGCTGCAAACGAATCTGTTTTACCACTCCTTCAAATGAATCATCTGGATAAGCTTCTACGGTGAAAACCGTTTGCATTCCGGTTTTTATCATGCCGATATCGCTTTCATCCACATTAGCATAGATTTCCATATTCTGCAGGTTTTCTGCGATGTAAAAAAGCGTGGGAGAAGAAAAGCTGGCTGCCACTGTTTGACCTTCTTCGATGCTGCGATCTATCACCTTACCGGTGATGGGAGAGCGAATAACGGAATATTTATTAATGTTCAATTCAGCTTTTTCAAAATTAGCTTCTGCACTCAATAAACCGGCATAATTTGTTTTCATAGCTGTTTGGGAAATCTCCAGTTCCAATTCCGAAATATAATTTTGTTCGAATAATTTTAGATCGTTTTCATATTCTTTTTTGCTGAGTTCATATTGAGCTTTTGTTCTGATCAGATCAGCCTTGGAACTGCGCAAATTGATTGCCAATTGGGTTGTATCCAGAATTGCCAAAATTTGATTTTTCTTCACATCGTCATTGTAATCTGCAAACACCTTACTCACAGTCCCTGAAAGTTCCGTTCCCACTTCCACAGCTCCAACAGCTTCCAGTGTTCCTGTGCAGGAAACCAGATTTTCCAGATCACCTCGTGTAATTTCTGTAAATTCATACTCTGTTTCGGAACTACCATTTTTTTTTGAAATTAAATAATAAGCTCCACTACCGATAAGAACAATTACGAAAATTATTAACCATATCTTTTTCATTTTCCCCTCACTTATTTTCATTTACTTATAGAGACATTGTATTGAAAGATTGTCTGCGAAAAACATGAAGGATTATTCAAAAAAAAATCCCGAGGAAAATAAAAATGATTTTTCCCGGGATTTGAGATAAAATTTGTATAATTTACCTAATTAACATTTCGAACCAAACGAACATAGTTGTAATAACGTTCTCCACCTTCACCGGCAGGACCGCCTTCAACTTTAGTATCGAAGCGTACAGCTCCAGCACCGTGAAAATCTTGTCCCTCAGCATTTACAGCCATTCCAAATGCTACATACCAGGCATAATAATATGCTCCACCTGATTCAAACAGGGCAGATGTACTGGTCCAATAATAGGGATAATCATCATCACCAGCTTCATTTATTATCTGAGTACAGGTAAACAAAGGATCAATCGCTGCTCTATCTAAGGCAGGATCAGAAGCTCCGGGTGCAT
>JAVCCF010000104.1 GCA_030765625.1 Candidatus Tenebribacter burtonii | reverse complement strand
TACGAAATCAATATTAAAATAGGAACATTTCTTTTCAACACATTTCTGCAGTTATTTTTACGGATTAATTACTTATTTATAAAGATAGTTACGAATCAATAATTCCTGCTTTCTCGGGGGATGGGTACAATAGTTTGATACAAGTGTGTTCAAAACCAAATTGAATTAAGGCTTTTTATATATTAGGTAATTTATCAATTGCTTCATCTTTTTTCTTATCAATCAGTTTAGCATATATTTGAGTGTGTTTAATGTCTTTATGCCCCAATAGTTTGCTAACGGTGTATATGTCAATATCATAGGTTAGGCAAAGTGTGGCGAACGTATGCCTTGCACAATGAAAAGTTATATGTTTCTTTATGCCAGCTTGCTTTACCCATTCTTTTAGATGTTTATTACTATTCGCATCTGATCTTGGAACTTCAAAAACTCTTCTCCCTCTTGTTGCAAGCTTCTGCTCTTTTAGTATCTCGAGAGCACTTCTATTAATTTTCATTCTTTGAGATACACCTGTTTTCTGTTGAGTATATTCTAATGTATCATTAGTGATATTGCTCCATGTTAGATTTCTAATATCGGATATCCTTAAACCTGTAAAGCAACTGAAAAGAAATGCATTAGTGATATGAGGATAATAACTTTCTGTTAATGCTAATAGTTTTATCTCATCAAATAGTAAATACTCTCTATCCACTCTTTTCTTAGGTGTAGAAACAAACCTTGCTGGATTCTTTACAAGAATATTATGCTTTACTGCATGATTAAGCATAGCCTTGAATACGGAAAAGTATGTTGCTGTCGAATTCTCTGAAACTCGAATCAATAAATATTCTCTAAATTTTTCACAGAAAATTAAGTCAATATCTTTGAAAGTAATCTTATTTTTTGTAAATGTTCTAAAGTAGTTAATAATATTGTTCCAAGATTTTCTTGTTGATTTACTTCTCTTAGCATCTCTTAATGCTTCAAAGAATGACAATACATCACTACTTTTTAGCTTGATGTCTATTAAGAAAGTGTCTTCTTTCAATTCATATTGTCTATCGTATACCTGTTGCTTTTGTGATGCTCTCAAAATCATCTTCTTATCATTACTAAATGTTGAAGGTAGTCCAATAACAAAACAGTTTTCAATATTTATCGTTTTTCTTTTTTTATCTCTTTGCAATTCTAAGAATAGGGTATATTTGTTATTCAGTTTTCTATACCTGATCTTAAATACGCTTTTCTGATTGTACTTCCTAATTTCTTTATTTAGTTTATCAAACATATAACGCTCCTCCATGTTAAGAAATTGTTGTGAAAAATGTTGTGAAATGTTGTGGGATAACCACAACATTGTTGTGAATATTCATAAAAGAAAATCTAACTAAATCAAATTTAATAGAAAATTCCATCTTTTCAACTCCTTTATTCATCACCATTCTTAAAACTATTGACAACTAAATACAAATAAATAAAAATAAACCAAAATTGTCAAGAATGTTAGAGGTTCAAATCCTCTCATCCCAACCAATTTTTATGCAAATAAAGGGAAGAATATGGATATAAATAAAATTTACACGATTCTGGAAAAACAATTTAAAAGTTATCCAGCTCCTGTTGTTGATCTCATTGAAGCTCAAACTAAGGATCCATTTAAAATACTTGTTACAACTATGTTAAGTGCTAGAACAAAGGATCAAACAACTTCCGAAGTCGCACACAGATTATTTGATACCGTTAATAAACCTGAAGATCTGAATAATTACACTTTAGAAGAATTAGAAAAAATGATTTATCCTGTTGGTTTTTTCAGAAATAAAGCAAGATATTTAAAAAAACTCCCTAAAGTACTCAAACAAGAATTCTATAATAAAGTTCCAGAAGAGATAGATGATCTTATCAAGCTACCAGGCGTTGGTAGGAAAACTGCAAACCTGGTTAGGGCAATAGCATTCAAAAAACCTGCGATCTGTGTAGACGTTCATGTTCATAGAATTTCCAATAGATTAGGTTATATTCATACAAATACTCCATTTGAAACCGAGATGGTTTTACGTAAAAAATTACCAAAAGAGTACTGGATCAATATCAATTCTTACCTTGTAGCATTTGGTCAGAATCATTGCACTCCACTAAATCCGAAATGTTCTACTTGCACAATTTATAATGAATGCCACAGAATAGGTGTGAAAACTAAGTATAATCTGTAAGGATGTTTTCGATTGACAGCGAAATAACATTAAAAAATATTAACAAAAATGATAAATTAAGGATTATATATGGAAAATAAGCAAATTGATATACTAGATTTAGTATTAGTAATAGCAAAACACAAAAAAATAATTATTTTAGGAACACTTTTCGTTTCAATTATAGCAATTATATATTCACTTGTATGCCCTATTACATGGACATCTTCATCTTCATTTCTACCAGTAAGTGAATCTAGTTCTAATAGTGTTTTTGGCTCATCATTGTTAGGATTGAGCTCTTCATTTTTAGACTCAAATGAAACAGAAAGTGATTATTATCTAAATATTATGTATAGTAGAACATTCTCAGAAGATATTATTCGTAATTTTGATTTAATAAATAAATTCAAACTTGAATATCCTGATACATTAACCCAAATGTATTATGCCATTAGATCCCTTAAGGAAAATGTTGTTGAAATATCAATTGATAACAGCACTGGAATGATATTAGTTTCAGTTGAAACTGATGACAAAAATCTCTCAACTGAAATTGCGAATTACTATGTTCAACAAATTGATAATTATAACAGAACAACGAGGATTACAAAAGGTAAAGAACAGCGACAGTTTTTGGAAAAAAGAATTCATGAAGTTGAAGCTAAAATTGAAATATTAGCAAATGCATTGAAAGAATATCAAGAAGAGAATAATATTCTTTCGTTAGATAAACAAACCTCTGCTCTAATTCAATCATATTCAAGTTTAGTTTCGGATAAACTTGCTGTAGATATTCAAAATGAGTATCTAGAGAATTTTTATCCTACGAATTCACCAATGATTGAAAATATTAAACAAAAGAAAGCAATTCTTGAAAAGAAAATTTTAGATTTTGAAAATTCAATGTTAGATGGTTCGAAGTATGTTCTTTCATTGAGCAGTATCCCGGAATTATCCTTAAACTATCAAGATTTAATTTTAAGATTGGGAATCCAAAAGAAAGTATACGAATATTTATATCCTCAATATGAGGCTGCTAAAATATCTGAAGTTAAAGACCTATCTACTATAGAAATAGTAGATGTTGCAGTTAATGCAGGACAAAGAACAAAGCCGCGTAGAGCAAAAATTTGTATAATCTCTTTCATTATTTCTATAATTTTCTTTACAGTATTATCATTCATAATCGAAAAAGTTGAACTAATATTTAACGATAAACATAAAAAAGAGAAATTGAATGAAATTAAACGAAATTTCAGCTTCAAATCATAAACAAAAAACAGTATTTTTTATTTTATCGTTACTATACATTTTGTTATTATTTGTTTTTAGTAAGAAATTGGATATTAGTCAAAACTATATTTTTGCTTTGATTCTTACACCAATTATTATTTTCTTAATTCTATTGAATTTTGAATGGAACTTACTTCTTTTTTTTGCATTACTCCATTTTATATATTTTTTTTTTGGAAATTTTGTATTGAGTCATTACAGTTTATTCATACCATTTTTTTTCATTATCTTAATATTAAAAAAAGGTAACTTAACTATAAATAGAACCTATCTTACAGTTCCTTCATTATTTTTATTGTTTTCGTTTATTTTGTCTTTTATATTTTGCCAAAACAAAGTAGCCTCTTTAAATTGGCATTTGATAATTTCTCAACTGATTATTATTTATTTTTTTTTAATTTCTCAAATTACAACTAGGAAAAAATTATATGTTTTCATGGGTTGGCTATTTGCAGGCTATTTGATCTCTTTAACCTCAGGAATTATGCAAATAATAATTTCTTCTGGCACAGACAGGGTAAAAGGTTCATTGATGAATCCAAATGAATTTTCAGGTTATTTAGCCTTTTTTATTTTCATCTCATTATTTATATTAAAAATTAGTACTAGAAGGAGCATTATTTATGGAGCTTTTGGATTAATTATAATTTCATTGTATTTATTATTAGAAACATATTCTCGAGGAGGTCAATTAGCTTTTTTTATTGCATTTTTAATTTACATATATATTAAAATACCCCCAAAATATAAATTTTATGCTCCAATAATTATCTTCTTTTTTACTTCAGTAATATTATTATTTCTGTTTAGATATGGGGATTTATATGTTTCAAGATTTACATCTTTTTCTGATGGAAATATCGATTATTCTACACTAGATAGAGTAGGTTTATGGATATCAAGTTGGAAATTGTTCTTAAGTTCTCCAATATATGGAATTGGAGTAAATAATTTCCAAGACTTGTATACACAATTTCATCCAACATTTTATATGTTCAATTTTAGTCATCATTTAGTTGCTCATAATATTTTCTTAAACACTTTAGCTGAATTAGGAATTATAGGTTTTTTAGCTTTAATTTTTTTACATATTGCAATTTTTATAAAATTAATAAAATTATATAATTCTGTAGGGTCTAATTTCTCTCGTGAAATAGTAATTTCTATGATTGCATTTTTTTTCTTTATTGTAGGTCACAATATGTTGGATTCTTATTGGACATCTTATGGTCATGTTGTGTCACATTTTATGATAGTTCTCTTTATTGCTTTTATTTATTTTGCAGAGAAGTTTGATAAAAAAATGGAGTAAGATGTATTCATTTCTATTTATTAAAACTACAAGGAATACTGAACAAATTGTAAAGAAAACTTCAAGAATAATATTAAAAATACTATCTGATTTAGATTTTCAATTAACTTCAAGAATTTCAATTAATGATAAAACTGGCTGGTTTATTGTTGAGCCTGAAGTTAAGGTTAAGCATAATTTATTTCACACATTTTCACAAAATGATATACAAATTATTTTTTATGGTGATCTTGTTATTTCTTTAGAAAAAAATCCTGCTAAAGAATTGTTTAAAACTTGGAAAGATGGTGGTATAAATGCTGCTAGAAAATTAAATGGTTGTTTTTCAGTAATTATTAATAATAAAAAAAAAAATGAGGTTATTGCTTTTAGTGATATATTTGGACTTAGAAGATTAAGATATTATAATGATAATAATACAACAATTATTTCCACTCAAGATATTCCCATTATGGCTACAGGATTGGTACCAATAAATTATGACTTTACCAGTTTATATTCAATCTTAGCGCTTGACTGGTCTTTGCGTGGGAATAGCATTATTCAGAATATTTATAGCATTCATCCTGTTGAAATTCTGAGAATTAAGCAAAATAGAACATATTTGATAAATCAACCATTAATTACTGATGAAAACCGAATTGATATTACTGATAAGGGTAAGATAAAAGAAAATATTGATAATACAATTGATTTAATGCAACAAGAGATTGAATTAAGAATAAAAGATGCTGACAAAATTCAACTTGATCTTACTGCAGGAAGAGATACAAGAGCGATTCTCGGTTTAATACTTTCAAAACAAAAAGGACAAAAAATCTTTTCAACAACTATGGGACATTCTACAAATCTTGAAGTTATTGCTGCAAAGAAAATTGCACAACTTTTTAATATTGAGCATAAAAATTCTATTCCACAAACAATTGATAAGAAATTTTTTATTAGGCACGCAGAATTATTAGCTTTTACCACAAATGGCGATACAACAAGCGTTAGAGCGGTTCATTCTTTTCCAGAAATTGAAGATTGCTTTTTCCCAAAATTCAATGGTGTTGGAACAGGAATATATTATAGGCCCAAATTACACAAGCATGTTCACGATCTATCTCAAAGTGACATCCAAGATTTTATATTAAAGAAAGTAAGAAAATTAGAAATCAGAAATGATACCATTCAATCTGGTTTTAAAGATAGACTAAACAAAGTAATCTACGAAATAGATGATCACGTTTTACAATCTGGAGATTCCTTGAATCTATTCTATTTATACGAAAGGATGAGCATTTGGGGTTCAATGGTTCAAAAAAGTAATTGGAACTTAAGAGAATTTTCTCCTTTTGCATCTTCAGAAGTGATTATGAAAACATTTCAATTACCGCTTTTGTTTAATTTAACGTATCCATTACACAAAGAGATAATTAAACGTTATATTCCCGAAACATATTGGATGAAGATTAATAATAATCCATTTATCAGATTCCCCTTTTTCTCATTACCAGATAAAGTATATAATAGATTAATTATTTTTCAGAAAAGATATTATAGTGCTTACAATCGTTTAACCAAGCTTCGTAATTCACATAGTTCTATTGCACAGATCAGATCAGATTATTTTAGTAATAATTTAGAATTTTATTTAAATAAATTACTTTTAGAAGATCACAGTTTGAGTATTCAAATTTTTGGAAAAGAATATATAAAAAATTTAATTACTGAGCATATAAATAAAACTAAAAATTATATCAGATTGTTAGGAAAATTAGTTTCAATAGAAGAATTTAGAAAGATGGTGGAAAAATTAAATGAAAAAAATTGATTCTATGATTATTACAAGAGGATTTCCACCTGTTGAAGGTGGTATTGAAACATATATGTTCCAGCTTGCTAATAGATGGAGTTTAGGTGATACGTGTGTTCTATGTGATGAAACTGTTAAAAAGGAAAAGAATAATTTTAATTTTGAAGTGAAAAGAATCAAAGAAGGTAATTGCTCATATTCAAAAGCAATAAAAACAATTTTTCCCTTATTATTCTTCAAATCAAAGCATATAAGAATTGCAATTAAGTTTTTTTTCTTAATGGCCATTAATAGAACTTTTTTGATTTTCATTATACCAAAGTTAAAAATATTTGTTGATGAAATGAAGTTACGTAATGAGAAAATGGTTATTCAATGTGCTACTCATACCTATTCGGGATCAATAGGGCTTTTTGGAAAAATTATATTTGATGAGAAATTAGTCGTTTATATTCACGGAACAGAATTATTGAAACCTAAACAACGTTGGAATTTCAATATTTTCCAAAAGTTCATATTAAATAATGCAGATCTTATTATTTCAAATAGCAATTTCACAAAATCAATTGCAACTAAGATGGGAATTCCTGCCGAGAAAATTGAAGTAGTAAATTTAGGTGCTGATATAAACAGATTTTATCCTGTTGATTCTAAGGAAAAGATATATAAAAAATATAATATTGATAAACAGGATAAATTGCTACTTTCCATCTCACATCTTATTCCCAGAAAAGGAAATGATATGGTAATTAAAGCTTTACCTGATATCATTCAAAAAATACCCAATATAAAATATATGATTGGTGGAGAAGGAAGGAACAAAGAAAAATTAATAGCATTAACAGATGATATGAATTTAAAGTTAAATGTAATTTTTGTTGGATATATTCATAATGAAGAGTTAAATAAATATCTCAATGCTTGTGATATTTTTATTATGCCAAATAGAAAAGAAGGATATGATGTTGAGGGATTTGGTATCGTATTTCTTGAAGCAAATGCATGTAAAAAGGCTGTTATTGCAGGGAATTCTGGTGGTGCCGTAGATGCCGTTATTGATCAAAAAACTGGTTATTTAGTTGACCCTCTATCTATAGAAGATATTTCTGAGAAAGTAATAAAGCTTCTCTCTGATGATAATCACAGAAATGAAATCGGAAAGATCGGGTATGAAAGGGTGATCACTGAACTGAATTGGGATAAAGTGATAAAAAAGATTGAAAGGAAAATAGAAGATATCTATGATTAAAGAAGCAGTTCTAAAATTAGGAAAGCATTCCCTTATTTATGGTCTTGGTAATATCGGAACTAAGATTATTTCAATATTATTATTACCTTTATATACTGCATTTCTTACGCCTGCTGATTATGGCGTCCTTCAAATTTGTAATGTTCTTCGTTCAATAATATTAACAATAATAATTATGGGAACTTCATCGGCTTTGTTTAAAGTTTATTACAATGACGAAGATGAAGAAAATCGAAAAACAATTCTTGGAACTGTGGTAATTTTCTATTTATTTATTGCTGCAATTATAATATTACCACTAATTTTTCTTCGTGATCTAATATCACCTTTTTTAATTGGAGGAGAGAGAAGTGGATATCTGCTTTTATTAGTTCTTGTCGGTGCTTATTTTGAAGGTTTGATCACATTAGGATTGGCGGTATTAAGAGCTAATGAAAAGTCTGTAACATATGCAATTTTCTCTATAATTCGAATATTAATATTTATTGGATTGAATATAGTATTTGTTGCTACTCTGAAAAGAAATTATATTGGAGTAAAAGAAGCAACACTGATTGCTCTAATTATTTCATTTATTATTATTTTCATAATTACTTATAAAAAGATAAATTGGAAATTTAATAATGTTTATATAAAAGAGATTTTAGTTATTGGAATTCCTTTAGCAATTGGGGGATTAGCAAGCTGGGTATTAAATATGACTGATCGCTATATGCTAAAATTTTTACTTCCTGACGAAATTGCCTTAACTCAAGTTGGTTTATATTCTCTTGGAGCAAAAATATCATCATTCCTGCATTTTGTTCTTGTTGCACCTTTCATGTTGTCATGGGGTGCATTGATGTATTCATATCAAAATGATCCAAATGCTAAAAATATTTACAAAAGTATTTTAAATATTTTTACTGCCATTGGTGGAATATTATTTATTCTGATTTCATTGTTTTCTCCGGAGATATTGAATTTGATCTCCCAAAATAAAGATTATGTTGTTGCTTACAAAGTTGTTCCATATCTTACATTTTCAAAACTATTGTTTGGGATATATATGGTATTCACAGTAGGTGTTACGCTCACAAAAAATACAAAATACATTTCATATGCAAATATTATTGCTGCAATATTGAATATAATTCTTAATCTTCTTTTTATACCTAAATTTGGAATGACAGGAGCTGCTCTGGCTAGTCTAATTTCTTTCATTATCAGGACGATAATTCTTTACTCCAATGCACAAAAACATTATCATATTAATTACGATATTATAAAAGTAAGCAGTTTCGTTTTTGTTTTATTAGGAATCAGCGTTATTCAGAATTACTATCAAATACATTTGATTTTAAAACTTGTTCTGTTTTTAACAATTGTATCTTTGACACCATTAACAGGATTAGTTAAATATTCTCAAATTTCGTCTTTTTGGAAAATGGTAATGGAAAAGGTTAGAAAATAAAATGAAAAAGATCTCAGTTTTAGTATGGAATGAATTTACACATGATAAAAGAGTAAAGAATATCTCTAGGTCTTTTAGTGAGTACGGGTATGATGTGACTGTTATTGCTGCAAAACCATATAAAGGATTACTTATTTCAGAAAATGGAAAAGTGAAAATCAAACGTATTCCGCTATTTTCTTCACTTTATTCCAAACCAAAGAACATATTTTCAGAATCTAAAATTAGAGAAAAAATGCAGAGAGAATCAATATTCAGATTTATTAAGAATAATAAAATTAGATTATATATTACTGCATTTTTAAATTGGCTTAGCTTCAATTTAGGTTTATTCTTTGTTGGAATCTATACCAAACCTGATATTGTATATGCAAATGATCTTGATACGCTAACTGTGGGTTATCTTATTTCAAAAATATGTAGAGCAAAGCTAATATTTGATAGTCATGAAATCTGGTTTTTTGGTTATCGGTACATACATAGTTCTAAATTTCATCAACTGATATGGCGAATTCTTCAAAAAATATTAATAACAAAAACTGATGCCACAATTGTGACAACTGATACTAGAGCAGAATATATTAAAAAAGAATATAATTTAAAGAAGGTTCACACTATCAGGAATTGTTCAAGATTCCAGGAAGTTCATCCTTCTACATTATTGAGGGATGAGTTTAAAATAGCTGAGAATAAATTAATACTAATATATCATGGTGCGATACATGAAGCGAGAGGTATCTATAATATTGTTGATGCAGTTCGGGAGATTGATGATATTGCTGTAGTTTTCATGGGGAAAGGAGCTGGATTACTCGATTTACGAGATTATATAATTCAAAATCAACTTGAAGAAAAAATATTTATCAAAGATGCTGTACTTCCTGATCAGGTGTTGAAATACGTGGCTTCTGCAGATATTGGAATACAACTATTTCATTATACTTTTAATCATTACACAGTTATCTCAAATAAACTCTTTGAATGTATAATGGCAGGAATAGCATTGATTTCTAATGATTTCCCCGAGATGAAAAAAATTATACAAGAGGATAAAATAGGTGAAATAGTTGACTATAAAGACTTAACAAAAGTAAAAGAAATTATTATGAAATTAGCAAAGAATAGAAAGTTACTAGAACTGTATAAAGCAAATTCTAGAAAAGTTAGAAAGAAACACTCTTGGGGAAATGAAGAAAAAAAAATAATTAAAATTGTTGAGAGTTTGTAATGAAGATAATTTATCTATTTACCCATGACTTAATCAAACATTCTGGAGTAACGAAAAAAGTAATCTCTCAAACGAATATTTGGAAAAAACTGGGACATCAAGTTAAAATCTGTAATATAAGTCTTCAAAAATCTCAAATTTCTCTTTCTCCATTTAAAGATAATGAAGTTTACTATCGAAATAATATATTCAACGGTCCAAAAAGATTGATTCAAGATATAAATAAGTATAATCCAGATATCATCTATTTTAGGTTTGAGCCATACAAACCATACTTAGGCAAGATTTTAAAGAACTATAAAGTAATTGTTGAATTGAATACAAATGATTATAAAGAAATGAAATTACATTCCAAAAAAAATTTTGATCGAAAAATTCGATTTCATTATTATAATATGACTAAATCTTTGATCTATAAAAATATTGTAGGATTTGTGGCTGTTACTGATGAGATTGCAAATCTTCCACATATTCTAAAATGGAAAAAGCCTTCAATTTCGATCCCCAATAGTATTGATATTAACAATTATAAAACACAAAAGATAAGCAAGAGTAATAATATTTCCAATATATTATTTATGGGTAATCTTGATCATGAATGGAATGGAATAGATAAAATTATTGATTTAGCAAAGAAAACAGTTGGTAAATTATATTTTCATATTATTGGTTTGAATAATAAATATAGAACGGATTTCGAGAATATTAAATTCTATGGTTACTTACAAAAAAAAGAATATTTAGAGATAGTAAAAAAATGTGATATAGGATTAGGTACAGTTGCTTTACATAGAAAACAAATGTTTGAAGCTTGTCCTTTGAAAGTAAGAGAATATCTAGCTTATGGATTACCAATTATTATTGGATATTCAGACGCAACTTTTGTTAACTCTAAATTGCCGGAATGGGTATTGGAACTGCCTAATGAAAATAATAACATTAGCAATAATGTAGGCTTAATTCTAGAATTTTGTAAAAAAATGAAGAATCGAATAATTCATCATGATGAAATTAAAAATTATATTGATTCTAATATCTTGGAAATAAATAAATTAGTTTTTTTTAAAAAAATTATTGATGGTTAATTTATGAATGTATGGTTTATTATTATGCAATTCCCCAATCATAGGGAGGCTTTTGCCAGTAGTGATATTAAGGCTTTTATAAGAGCTGGTTTAAAAGTACAAGTGCATAGTTTAAGATTTAAGCATAAACAGAATAAATCTTTGATATTAGATAGAGAACTTAATAATATTAAAATTTCCCATAACAATTTTCATCAAAGTTTTATAGGTTTGCTCTGTTGTGTATTTTATCCTAGAATATTTTTCTCTCTCTTGTGGTTTATAATTTATAATCATTATTACAATTTTAATCATCTTGTTAAGAGTATAATTTTGTTACCTCGGGTAATGTCTTTATTTACTAATATAAAAAAAAACTCTCCAGATGTAATCCATCTTTATTGGTCTCATTATCCTTCTTTATTAGGTTTCTTAGTAAAAAAGTACTTACCTGATATAGTTTTGACAATGTCATTTTGTGCTTACGATTTAAATATGCGGTTTAAAGGAAGTATATTATTAGCAAAGGAAGCTGACGCTGTCGTTACAATTGCTGAAGTGGATGCCCCGATAATTCTTAATTTTGGTGTTAGAAAAGAAAAAATAAAAGTAATCTATAGAGGCGTAGACACTAGATTTTGTAATTACAATAATATTGAAAAAATTGAGAATAGAATTATTACTGCAGGTGCTTTAACGAAGGATAAAAGAATTATTGATGTTATCAAAGTTTTTGAAGAAGTTCAAAAGGAAATTAAGAATCTTTCATTGGTTGTTTTGGGTGATGGTGACCAAAGAGAGAAAATAGAGAGTTATGTTCATAAAAATGGAATAATAAATGTTTCATTCAAAGGTCACGTATCTCATGAACAAGTTTTTAAGGAAATGTCAAAATCTGAATTATTTCTTTTTTTGAGTCAGCATAAAGAAAAAATCCCAAATGTTGTTAAAGAGGCAATGTTATGTAATTGTTATTGTATTGTAAGTGAAACAGAAGGGATTTCTGAATTGATTAAAAATAACATTTCAGGAAGTATTATTAGTATTGGAGATAATGGAAGTGCAATAAAAGAGTTAAGAAAAGTTATTAACAATACTGAATATAGAAATAATGCTGTTAAGTTAGCAAACTCTTATGTGAAAGAGAAATTTAATTCCAATAAATCAGTAAAAAGCTATTTAAAAATTTGGGAACAAATAATTGAAGAAAAAGGAGAATTATAATGATGTTTGTTTTCTGGATAGCTTGTTTTGTCGTTTTTTACCACATCGTATTGTATGGTTTGATCTTAAAAATATTAATTAAATCAACAAAAATAGATCAATTGCCAATAATGGAATTTTTCCCAACTGCCACAATGATTTGTCCAGCTTATAATGAAGAAGAAAAAATCGCAGAAAAAATTGAATCTTTCTTAAAAGTTGATTATCCTAAAGATAAAATAAATTTGATATTCATTTCTGATGATTCTAAAGATGATACAAACACAATTGTTCGTAATTATGAAAAAAAATATGATAATATTAAACTTGTTGTTCAAAAACCAAGAGCTGGAAAACCATCTGCTCAAAATCTTGTGGAACCAACAATAAAAAGTGAAATCGTTTTGTTAAGTGATGCTTCATCTATATTAAAAAAAGATTCTCTTAGAAAATTAATAAGACATTTTCAGAATTCCAAAATTGGATTGGTTGCCTCAAAACTTATTTATGTAGAAAAGGAAAAAGGTATCAGTAGTGGAGAAGGACTATATTGGAAATACGAAACTTGGTTACGATATTTAGAATCTGAATTTCATTCAATATCTGTTTCTAGTGGGGCACTATTTGCTTTACGAAGAGAACTTTTTACGCAAATACATCCTGCCTCACCTGATGATTTTGAGAGAACTTTAATTGTAATGGAGAATGGTTTCCAAGCATACTATGAAACGGAATCATTAGTAACTGAATTCCTTGAAAATAAAAATACTGATGAAATTCAAAGAAAGATAAGAGTTATTTCCAGAGAATGGTTTGCATTGTTCCGTCACGCTAAGCTATTAAATCCTTTTGTTTTTCCTGAAGAAAGCTTTGTCTTAATATCACATAAGCTTATTCGATGGCTAATACCATTATTTTCGATTAGTATTTTTGTTTCAAATCTATTTTTATTGAATATTTCTTTTTATAAAGCTTTTATGCTGTTGCACATTGTAATATACGTAATTGGAATTCTAGAACTATATATAAGTAGAGAAGGTAAAACAATAAAACTTTTTAAACTTCCTGGATATTGGGTAGCAATGAATTATGCTGCTTTTGTAGCTTTTATTAAATTTATTATGGGTAAACAACAAAATATCTGGGAAACAAACTATGGTAAATAACAAATGAAACTAATAACCATAATCGGGGCTAGACCACAATTCATAAAAGCTGCTGCTGTTAGCAGAGAAATAGCTAAACACAAAAATATTGAAGAAATCATCGTTCATACTGGTCAACATTTTGATACGAATATGAGCGAGATCTTCTTTAAACAGATGGAAATTCCAAAACCTGATTACAATCTGGAGATCAATAGTCTCTCGCATGGTGCAATGACAGGCAGGATGATTGAGCGGATCGAAGAAGTACTGTTAAATGAACAACCGGATTGGGTATTGGTTTATGGAGATACTAATTCTACTATAGCCGGTTCTCTCGCTGCAAAGAAATTACATATTAAAGTTGCTCATGTAGAAGCTGGATTACGTTCTTACAATAGAAACATGCCGGAAGAGATCAATAGAATCCTAACAGATAAAATCAGTGATATATTATTTTGTCCGACAGATACGGCAGTACGAAATTTGGAACATGAAGGAATCGGAAAAAACTCCCTTGCTCGAATTGTCAAATGTGGAGATGTAATGCAGGATGCTGCCCTCTTATATTCAGACTTGGCACAAAAACTAGAAATGGATATTCCCAAACAATTCATCTTAGCAACAATACATCGTGCAGAAAATACAGATGATCCTAAACGTTTAACATCAATATTTAATGCTCTTGTTGAAATTTCTAATGATATCCCGATCATTCTTCCACTTCATCCACGCACCAAAAAAATAATTGAAAATTTAAAATTTAAAATTGAAAATTTAAAATTGGTAGAACCGATTGGCTACCTTGAAATAATCTATCTTTTAAAAAATTGTTCCTTGGTAATTACTGATAGCGGGGGTTTGCAGAAAGAAGCATTTTTCTTTGGGAAACCATGTGTGACCTTAAGGGATGAGACCGAATGGGTTGAACTTGTGGAAAACGGATTTAATAAAATTGTTGGAGCTGATGAAAATAAAATTATTTTCGGTTACCAAGAGATGAGCCAAATTAAAAAAGACTACAATATTAATTTATACGGAAATGGTGAAGCTTCAAAAAAAATTATTACTGAATTATTGAAATGATGTAAACGTATTTAAATATACATCTTAACCTTTTAAAATGCCCTGATTATTCAGGGCTTTTTTACATGTAAGAAAAAAAAGTTCTTGACAGTTAGATTCATAGTGTACCACTTGACCCATACAGTAAAACAGGAGGAGGTAAAATGAAGTTTGATGAAAGTACTCCAATCTATCTTCAAATTAAAAAAGAGATAGAGAATGCAATAATAAATAAATCCATCGAAGAAGAAAAAGCAATTGATTCAATTCGCATTATGGCAAAGCAATACAGATTAAATCCGCAAACAATTTCCAATGCAATAAGCGAGCTTCTTAATGAAGGAATTCTATTTAAGAAGAGAGGGATTGGCATGTTTGTGGAGAAAGGTGCACAAAAGAAATTGAAGGTAAAAACTTATGAGGAATTCGTTGAAACTGACCTACAAAATATGGTAACAAAAAGTAGATCACTTGACATTTCAAAAAAAGAACTACTTAATTTGATTGAAAATTCCTATGACAAAGGAGGGGAGAAGTGATACAAGAAAATGTGATTAAAGTAAATAACCTGACAAAATATTACGGGAAGCTCAAAGCACTTGATAATATTGAGTTAGAAATTCCCGAGGGAAGAATTATTGGTTTACTTGGCAAAAATGGAGCGGGTAAGTCAACTTTTATGAGATGCATTCTTGGTTTTTTAAAACATGAAGGAGAGATTGAAATTTTGGGAAAACCAATAAAAAGACACCAGGAATCAATACATGAAAATATAGCATTCATTCCTGACGTGAACAGTTTGGATGACAGATTAACTGTTAAGCAAACAATGGATTATGTCTCTGCAATAAATAGTTCTTGGAATAATGAAAAAGCTACAGAATTACTTACCAGTAGTGATCTCAAACCAAATCAAAGAGTTGGAACTCTTTCCAAAGGTATGAAGACAAAACTTTATCTTCTCATTACACTTTCTCTGGATGTGAAGGTTTTATTGTTAGATGAACCTACACTTGGCCTGGATATAGTTTTCAGAAAAGAATTCTTCAATACGATTCTCGGTGAATTTTACGATGAAAATAAAACAATCATAATTTCTACACATCAGGTTGAGGAAGTAGAACAGATTTTACAGGATATAATATTCATCGATGAGGGAAAGATCATTCTTCAGCAGGATATTGAAGAGCTGAAAAATCAATTTTCAATTTTCACAGTTCCTTCAGATCAAAAGGAAAAACTTGAGCAGTATAATCCTAAAGTAATAAATAAAACTTTAGGTCACGTTAGTGCAGTATTAGATAGCAAAATCGAGATTACAAATGCTGAAGTAAATAGACCTACACTTTCAGATCTGTTCATGGAGAAAGTAGGAGGTTCAAAATGACTAAATTTAAAGCACTCTTAAAAAAAGACCTTCAGATAAGTAAAAAAACACTCATGATCCCATTATGGATCACAGCCGGATTCTACCTGCTGATTCTCTTAATTACTGCTGTTGCATATTTCAGTGGAGATTTAAATCTGAATCTTGGTGATATTCAGGGAACACCACCTTCCGAGATGATAAATTACATTGCAAATCTTGCGATAATGGGATTTCCAGGACTTATTAGTTTGATTTTCATAATAATTCTTACTCAAGGTGCATTAAATGAGAATATAAAAAACAATAGCGAACTATTTCACCGTTCTCAACCTGTTTCGATCTGGTATCAATCAGCTTCCAGATATATTGTTGGAATTGCTGGAAATTGGTTTGTACTCTTTGCTATTTCTATCTTTAATTTCATAATTGTAGCAATAATATTAGCTGTAGCTAACAAATTCATTTTCACGATAGCTTTTGCAGGAATGTTGCAATCTGTTATTTCCTTTATGAAAACTGGGTTGATCATTGGAAGTATTACGTTTTTCTTTTCAGCAGTGTTCAAAGATAAAGCTTTTTTGCAGGGATTGGCTATTATAGTGGGAGTTCAATTCCTATTTATAATTCTCAATGCGCTCATGCAGTGGCATCTTCCACTTCCACTTAGCTATTTAATGAAATTAATAAACGCATCTACACCTACATCTATAGAACCAGAAATTTTTAGTGAGAATGTAAGCTATTACATTAATGAAGTTTGGAAAAGAATTTTAATTAATTGGAATACTTTGTTACAAATTGGTGTTAGCGGAGTTCTGTTTGTAGGGGCAACGTTGATATATAAAAGTAGAGAGATCAAATAGATCATAGGAGGAGAAATGATGAAATCTATTTTAGTTATGATTATGATAACGGCAGTATTAACACTGTCGGCAGTTACACAGGATGTTTTTGTTAATGAAAAGAACGTAACTTTAGAATTTGAGAATATTCACATTAAAGATATTGAATTCATCGATGGAAATAAGATCGAAATTGAACATACCAAAAATACTGATGTGGAAATTGTAAAAGAAAAAAACAAAATAATCTTCAAAGCAGATAAGACTGCCAAGATCAATCTATTATTACCATTAGAAAAGATATATACTTTTTTTGAAGATGGTGGAAAAATTGAATTTAATGAAAACAGGGTTACTATCATTGAAGGTGAAGAAAAAGTTGTCGAATTTCGTGATGGTGGACTTTTTGTGACAGATAATGATGAGACTGTAGAGATCAGTTCAGAGGGTATCATTGTAAATGATGCTGATGAACATGTAGAGATCAGTTCACGTGGTATTATTGTAGAATCTTCTGATGAAAATCAGCATATCACTGGATTCTGGGGTCAACTTCTGGGTGGCGCAATTAACTTTATAACTAGACATTCAGTTGGTTGGATAGGGAATAATCCCGGTTTCATAATTAAACATATTATAAACGATGATGATTATGCTGGAGGAGTTAAAATGAATTTTGATTTTTCTGATGGAGATAAAATGACAAAAGAGTTTCATGAAACTTTCAATCCGATAAAAGGATGCAAACTTAATGTTCTCAACATTAATGGTAAGGTTGAGATAAATAGTTGGAAAGAAGATCATATCGATATTTCAGCAATTCTTGAAACCAATAAATCTGAAGATGAATTTGATAAAATCAAAATCGAAGTTATAGATGAAGATGGCTGCACAATTAAAACAACAACTTTGGAGAAGAATCCGAAAGTTAGTGTGAATTATGAGATTAAAATACCTAAAAGTGTGAAGGTCAGTGAGATCAATTCTATAAATGGTACAATTCTTATCATTGATTGCGAAGGTGACATGAACCTGGATACAAGCAATGGAAGAATTGAAGTGTTTGATTCAAAAGGAAAATTTATTGCAAATAGTAGTAATGGTGGGATTGAGTTTGTCAATTTGAGTGGAAAAGCAGAAGCTTACACATCAAATGGAAAAATTCGAGTTGTTAGAACTCCCGGATTCAAGAAAGGAGTTACTTCTAATGGAAAGATAACTCTTGAAATTGAAGAGAAAATAAAGAATGACATCTATCTTTCTACATCTAATGGTTCTATCAAGATATCTCTCGATCCGTCCTTAGATTTGAATGTTGATGCTTCTACATCCAATTCCAGCATTGATCTTAATGGGATTGAGATTACTACATCAAAATTCTCAAAAGATAGTGTATCAGGTAAGATAAATAGAGGTGGAAAGAAGATCACGGCTAATACCAGTAATGGAAGTATAAAGTTTTATAAACTGGAGAAATAGATGAAATCTGCAAAATTAAGAGTTTTAGTTAATAAAGTAAAAAAGTGTCTTTGTGAGTTTTATCAGCAAACCAGATGCTTGAAAACCTTTTGCTAATTCTAATCAACAGTATTGAATGATCTGTAACTCTAAAAAACATAGGAAATATCAAAACGACGTATCTTTTAATCGATTATTAATTTTGCAGAAATTGATAATAAGATAAATTAATATAAGGAGAAAAGTAAAATGAAACGAGGAATTGTATTATTAGTAATATTGGTATTTGCATTTACTTTGAATGCGCAAACATCAATCGCAGCAACTGATAATTTCATGGCTGTTAAATCAAATCCAGCAGCGATGGGAGTGGGAAATAGCGGCGGATTGACCTTTATAGGTAACTATGATAAAGACGGTTTTTATGAAGATTATTATTCAATCATATTCGGCGGGAATAATTTTGGTTATGTACTGGATAAAATTGGAGATAATAATTATCACCGTTTAGCAATGAGCAGTACGAAAACAGATCTATTGCCAAATGTTTACCTGGGTTTATCCTGGGATTGGAAAAATAAGTTTTTTAAAAAAGGTAATATCGAGGAATCGATCTTGATCCGCCCCACTGATTATCTCTCATTGGGAGCTGTAGTTCACGGCTTTTTCAAAGAAGAAACAACGTATGATCTTGGCGTAGCTGTAAGGCCTGTATTCTTTAATAGTAAGTGGATAGACAGGATAACATTTAGTGCTGACACAAATTTTGACAGGGATGATTTTACTAAACCGGTAGTTGGAATTCAAACAGAAATTCTGGATGGTATAAAACTTGGTGGTTCCTATAATATGGAAGCTGAAACAATCGGGCTTAATTTTGGAATTTCTTTCGGTAATTTTGGAATTGGCAGCACTTTAAACCAGGATGAAGAAAAGGAATTTACAAATGGTCAATACTACTTAAGTTCATCAGATAAGGCATTCCGTACAATTATTGGACAAAATAAGAATTACTTCCTGGATTACAAATTGAAAGGTGAGATAAAAGAGAAGAATCCGGTTCAAAAATTTGG
>JAVCCF010000043.1 GCA_030765625.1 Candidatus Tenebribacter burtonii | reverse complement strand
ATTATTGTATACTTCATGAAAACTTAAATTGATTCTATTATTAATGAAATGATCAACATATTCGATTGTTCCGTCATTAAAATCCATTAATAATATACCATTATAAAATGAACCTATATATAAATGATTATTATCATAAATAAGTCCTGCCGCTATAATGAAGTAGGGATTAAGTTGTGTTAACTCTTCAATAGGAAATTCCCAGAAATCATGCATAAAAGGATTTTGTAGATCAGTGATATCTACAACCTCTATACCGAAAATTTCTGAAGGTATTAGTAGAAAGTCATCAATTCTCATGCAATCACCAAAAGGGGGTGAATTATTATATCTATAATGCGTACTAAGATATTCAATATTGTAAATATCTGAAATATCATATAACGAAATACTTTCATATTCCATAATGACAAATGTACTGTCATCAATTGCCTGTCCTACCATAAATGTAGTTGGGCATGATTCAAAATCGACTGAACTAACTAAATGAATGTTATAAATATCTGAATAATCATAAACATCAAAAATATATCCATTCGGATTTCTTTGTTGCATAAAATAATTCTCATTCAATTTATCTGTAAAAGTATGAATCACAAATGAAGTAATTTCTTCAAATGTAATAGGATCCATAAAAACAAGCTGAGTAAAAAACCAACCATTATCAATATTTTCAAGTTTATGATATCCTAGATAATCTCCATAAGTTCCTAAAATCCAATTTTTAATATTTTCTGGGAATATAATGCTATCAACTATAATCGGTTCATAAGGATCGGAAACATCGATCTTATACAATGCACTGGAAATTTCATCTGGCGGATTAGTACGAGTAGAAACCGAAACAAAAACATTATTTCCAATTTTTTCAATCCCATCCACATTACCCTCGATCGGGATCAAACTTATTCTGTTAAGTGCACCACTAATTTCATCAACAGAATTGATCTCAAATCCATAATGGCTTATTGCATATACATAATTATCTTCTATCAATAAGCGATGGTATTCACCATAGTCACCACTTTCAGCAAATTCATTAATCTTTTCAAATTCAAATGTTAAAGATGACAAAATTATTGGAAACAAACATAAAATAACTGTTAACTTTTTTTTCATATCTGGCTCCTTGAATAGGGTCATAAGCACCTTGCGAAGTTTTTTATACTTTTTGACATGTTATTGACCTTTGCAAGGTTTACATCATTATCACTTTTGATTCATTTATTCTTAATAAGTACAATTCAAGAGAAAAATAAATTAAACCTTTGTCAAATGTTTTTGTTTTTATTATGCTAAAATTTAATTGTTGTATAGTATTTAAGGTGTAGTGACTCTTTACACTTAATCGCCCGATGTTTTAATAATTTCTTGTTGATAAGTTGAACTTATCAGCACAATTTATTTCGCAAGTTAAAATAATGAACCCTTTTTAATTCTCCCTTACGAAGGGAGACTAACAGAATTTATTTCAACAACAAACACTTCCTGCTGATACTCATAACGAAGAGTCTGGAAAATTGAAAATTAGTTTTCTATCCTTCCTTAAAAGAACAACGAGACAGATTTGTCAGGATGACTTTGAATATATTACCTAGTTTTTTTTGCTAATTCACCTGCTGCTTTTATGAATTCAACGAATATTGGATGAGGATAATCAGGTCTTGATTTGAATTCCGGGTGATATTGAACAACAATAAAGAATGGATGATCAGGTATTTCTACAACTTTTACAAGCAAATCATCAGGTGAAGTTCCAATGATTTTCATTCCATTTTCTTCTATAATATTTCTGTATTTGTTATTGAATTCATATCTGTGGCGGTGTCTTTCGGAAATCTCTGTCTGTTTATAGATACTCTTAACCAAAGTACCATCTTTTAATACACAGGGTTGAGCACCTAATCTCATTGTGCCGCCCATCTTCTTTAAGAGAAGCCCAATGAAAGAAGAAGCGATCCCTTTTCCCAACGAAGATAAAAATCCACCAATTACAAAATGTGTTTAGAAAAAATAATTCTTTTATTCTTATATTATGATGTAAATAAGCTATTTGTTGAAAAATTTGGGTCAGTTGTAAGATTAACGCCGATCCGGCGTAAACCGGCTTCATCACCCGGAGAAGGAATATGAGTCATATGAATCTCGCAACCCCGTAGTTCTTTTATTTTTTCCATAGCAATTTGAGCTGTAGGATTAGTTGTAGCACTAATGCTTAGAGCAATGAGGGTTTCTTCCAAATCTAAACTTACAGATTTCTCGCTCAAAATATTCATTTCAAAATTAAATATGGATTCAATTACTTGAGGTGAGAGAAGATGAATTTCATCTGGAATTCTGGCTAATACTTTTATTGCATTGAGTATCAGACTCGATGCAGAGTGCATGAGTGGAGAATTTTTACCAGTTATGATTGATCCATTTTGCAATTCAATTGCAGATCCGCAGAAAATTCCACCATTCCCTTTCCCACATGATTTTGCTTGCAGAGATGCTTCACGTGCCGGTAATACAACCTTTCTGTCTTCAGGTCTTGCACCAACTTCATTCATAATAAGTTCAGCTCTGTCAACGGTATCTTTATTTACAAATCCCATTACATATTCGCATTTATAACGAAAGAATCTACGAATTATTTCCTGACGTGAAGCCTCTTTGGTAACTTCATCATCAATAATACCAAAACCTGCCCGATTAACTCCCATATCTGTTGGAGATTTATACATTGCCTCTCCACCTGTAATTTTCTCGAGGATTCTTTTAAGTACGGGGAATGCTTCGACATCGCGATTATAATTGATTGTTGCTTTACCATATGCTTCCAAATGGAATGGATCTACGAGGTTATAATCTTTCAGATCGGCAGTAGCAGATTCATAAGCAATATTTACAGGATGTTTTAGGGGAAGATTCCAGATGGGAAATGTTTCAAACTTGGCATATCCCGCTTTAATACCTCTTATGTGTTCATGATACATTTGTGAAAAACAAGTTGCCAGTTTTCCACTTCCGGGTCCTGGACCTGTAACAATTATGAGCGGTTTTGTTGTTTCAATATAATCATTTGCTCCATATCCTTCCTCACTTACAATTGTATCAACATCTGTAGGATAACCTTTTGTGAATTTATGAGTATATACCTTAACATTTCTGCGTTCAAGTTTGTTCTTAAAAATAATAGCAGCTGGCTGTTCTTCAAATCTGGTTATTACAACCGCTGCAACATTGATATCACGTTCTCTTAAGTCATCAATAAGTTTAAGAGCATCAACATCATAAGTTATCCCAAAATCAGCACGAATTTTTTTTCGCTCAATATCACCAGCATAAATACAAAGTATTATATCAGCACGATCCTTAAGCTTTTGTAGAAGATCCATTTTAACGTTGGGATGAAATCCCGGTAAAACACGAGAAGCATGATAATCGAAGATAATTTTTCCACCAAATTCGAGATAGAGTTTATTATCAAATTGTCCTACTCTTTCAAGAATTGCTGTCGTTTGTTCTTCTAAATATTTTGCATTGTCAAAACCGATTTTCATTCAGGTCTCCTATTATTATTTACTAAAGTGTTCTGCAAAATGTAAAATGTTGTCTTTCTGAGGAAATCTTCGGAGTAATTTCTAACGAAGAATCTCATTATAAACGGAGATCCTTCATGGGAATAACGTGCAAGATTCGTCAGGATGACAAAAACACTCTATTATGTAGAACTCTATTATTTATTAAATTTATTTTTCTTTATCAATTCTACTGTTTATATTTGATAAAAATATTGGTTTTAAATCCTTATCAAAGAATTTCATTGATATATTGCCTTCAATACAACGGTCATAAGAGAAATAATTTGTATATTCTTTGATATCTTGATTGAATCCAAGGGTCAGGAAACATTCTTTATCATTATTTATAAGTTCATTTTGTAAATGAAAGTTCCCCTTTTTATCTTCTTTAAAAGCTACATAGCGAATTGAACCATTCTCAAATTTAATTTTTATGTTGTTATAATTTCGGTCTTTATAATAGATTTTCTCGGCAAAATAGATGCCATTCATGCTTCCGCGTTCTATAGGGAATTCAATAATACCTGCTGGCAAAACTATTATTTGATGTTCATTAATATCACCGGAAAAAAGAACTAGTTTATCTCTATTTATTTTTATTGCCAATGTTTCATCATTAGTTGTGATTATATAATTAGAAAATGAGAAATATTGTTCACGGTATTCTGCTCCGTTAATTTTTAATAGATTATAATTGCAGTTTACACCTTTAATATAAGTATCCAAAAGTTTTTCATAATCTGTGCAAATATACTCAGCAAGTTGTTGGGTGGGAAAATTAAGGAAGATAATTTTCTTTTTCTGTTGGAAAAGATGTTGCATAATAGAATTTGTTGAATCTTTAAATTGTTTTATTTGTCTGTCAGAAGCTTCATTAAAATCGCTGGAATAACTTTCCCAGCTTATCTCAATGAATTTATCAATTGCATTGATCCAGTTCTTATAATAAGTGGGTGGAACTGAAAAAATTTCTTCTGGCATTTCAGCGAAAAAACGCTTTTTTAGTTTTTCAGTAGACATCTCGAGAACAGGAAAAGCTTTCTGTTTTCTTATGGCAACTGCCAGTTCTTCTATCAAAGGTAATTCGATAAGCGGATCATTAGAATTGTTCTCATTATGGATTTCACCGGAAATTGAGATGACATCATTTTTTTGGATTTTTAGCAGATTATTAATTATATTAAAAGCAAGTTCAGAAAATTTCTCCATTAGTTTAAAAACCAGCCTTCACCAAGTTTTACTTTTATCAATTTATCTATTTTCATATTGAGTATTTTTGAAGCAATAAGATTAAACTTTTCTTCATTATCACTTACATAAAACCAATCTTGACCAGTTACCTTATTTTCTCTGTTTGGTAAAATCTCATTAAGCTTGTCTGTTACAGCCTCTGAGCTATCTACAAGTGTAATTTTGTTACCCACAAATTTTTGAATTGAAGTTTTGAGAATTGGATAATGTGTGCAACCAAGAACAAGAGTATCAATACCATGTTTCAGAAAAGAAGTAAGATATTCTTTAATTGTAAGTTGTGTTACTTCATGACTTTCCCAGCCCTCTTCAGCAAGTGGAACAAAAAGTGGGCATGCTTTACTAAACACATCACAGTCTTTATCCAGTTTGGAAATTGCGGATGAATATGCCTGACTGCGAATTGTTCCTTCGGTTCCAATTACGCCGATGCGTTTGTTGCTGGAAGTTTTAACAGCGGAAAGTGCACCCGGCTCGATAACGCCTAACACAGGAACTGGAAGTAATTTTTGTAGTTGCGTTAGTGCTGTTGCAGAAGAAGTGTTACAGGCTACCACTATGATCTTGGCTCCCTGCTGGATAAGAAATCTTGCATTTTGAATTGAGTATTCTATTACTGTTTTCCGAGATTTTGACCCGTAAGGAACTCGAGCAGTATCGCCAAAATAGATGATATCTTCAAAAGGAAATCGCTTGCGAATTTCTTTAAATACAGTCAGTCCACCAACACCTGAATCAAAAATTCCAATTGGTTTTTTATACAAAATACTATCTCCAGCACAAAAATTTTCAATTTCCAAAATTAAGAATAGAAATATGTTGTCAAGTTGGCATTAAAATAATATTTTAGAAAATAAAATTATAGAAAAAATTAGATAGGATTTAATTTATGAAAAAAATCGGATTAACACTTGGCGGGGGTGGAGCAAGAGGTATCTGTCACATTGAATTCCTTAAGATTTTAGATGAAATGAACTTAAAGCCTTCTATCATTTCAGGAACAAGCATTGGTGCTATTATTGGTGCCTTTTACGCTTCGGGATTATCAGGAAAAGAAATCAATGATATTTTAGATACAATTGATATTAGCAATAAGAGACCGGCAGAAGTGGCTCATTTAAGCAATAAAGAAGGAAATAAATTAGAAAAATTCGTTGATGAAGTTGTTATAGATTTAAAGGAATATTATCGAAAACTTGAGAATATTCATAAAATAATAGATATTTCCTTCTTTAAAAATTCAAGTTTTCTTCATGGAAAAAGAATTGAAAAATTCTTTGAGGAAAATCTTCCAGTAAGGACTTTTGAAGAACTAAAAATACCCTTGAGAATTGTTGCAACAGATTATTGGGAACAGAAACAAGTTGTATTTAATTCGGGTGATCTTATTCCAGCAATTAGGGCAAGTATGTCTATCCCTGCTGTATTTGAACCGGTTATACTAGATGATATGGTTTTAATAGATGGTGGCATTACAAATAATCTACCTTATGATATTATTCAAGATGAATGTGATATTACAATTGCAATTGATGTTTCAGGAAATTTGAGTATTCCTGAAAAAATAAAAGTACCAAATTTATTTGAAAATATTATGAATAGCTTTGAAATATTGCAAGACTCTGTTATTAAATATCAGATGAAGATCAAAACTCCTGATATATATATTAAACCCGAATTGAAAGATGTTGGGATTTTAGATTTTCATAAAGCGTATGAAATTTTAGGAAGTGTGAAATATGATGTGAGAATACTAAAAGAAGAGCTTATTTCTCATTTATCTAAAAAGACTGGTTTGAGAGATATTAGAGATAATATTAAAGGTAAAATAAAAAACAGGTAGCCATGATATAATTACAATTGAAAATTGGAATTATAAAAGGTTAATGTGTTGTATAATAACCACAAGAAAAAAGTTATTGTACAAAAGAATTACTATAACTATAGGTTAGTTATGTAGTTAAAATATTAAGGAAGTAAAAGAGTATGAATGATTTTTATAAAACAATGAATTTTAAGGAAAAGTTATTTAATAAAGAAATTACTTTATTACCTTCCGTTACAGAAGTTTTTGAATTAGAATTAGCATATTTAGAATTATTGATGTTAGATAAAAACGAGATAATAGAACGATCTGCATTTGTAATGAGTTACAATAATGAATATACTAAACATTTTTTATCTTATTCGCAAATATCAGAAGAATTAACAAAAAGCAGATCGGCACAAACCAATTCTTATTTTAAAAATGGACAATTCTCAACAGGATATGCTACTCATAGTTTGTTTCCTTATAGAGGGAAATTCCATCCACAGTTAATTAAAGGACTAATTAATATTCTCGGTATAAAAAAAGGAGATACAATTCTTGACCCTATGGCAGGAAGTGGAACTACAAATATTGAAGCTTCACTAATGGGAATTAATTCTTATGCAATAGATATAAGTCCATTTTGCCAACTTATGATTGATACAAAATATCAAGCGTTAAAGATTAATACAGAATTATTAAAAAAAATCAAATATGAAAATGATGAATTATTTGATTACTTTAATCAAAAAAACATTTTACAAAAAATCAACAAAATTTCAGAAGAAAAAAGAAGAATATATTTTTTGTTTCTGTTAGCATTTCTTGATGCTTTGGGATATTCAAAAAGAGTAGTTCGTTCAAATCATCGTCAACTATTTGTAAAAGTTCTAAATCGCTATCGAGAAACAATATTTAATTTGCATAATAATAAATATTTCGAAGCTAATGATATTGGGGATTTACAAGTTTTAGAAAATTCGAGTGCTTTAGATACAAAATTAGAAAGCGATTCAATTGATTGCATTATTACATCACCACCATATTCTTTTGCAATTGATTATGTCGAAAATGATAAATTACAATTGGAATACCTAAATTGTGATACAGAAAATCTAAAAAGTAAACTTATTGGGTTGAAAGGAAAAACAAAAAAGAATAAGATAGAAAAATATTTTGACGATATGGATATGTTCTGTAAAGAGGCATCAAGAATTTTAAAAAATAATAAATACTTAGTAATTATTATTGGTTCAAATACAAATCAAACTGGAGGAATTAGATTAGAAAATGAAGTAATAAAATCTGCTCAAAAATATAATCTAAAATTAGTGAAATCTATGATAAAACCAATTAAAGGAATGCGCAATACAATGAGAGAAGAATATATATTATTTTTCAGAAAGGAAGAAAAATGAAAAAAACTACGAAAGAAAAATTTCAAATTGTAATAGAGAAAAATACTTTTTATTTCTTTAATCCAAAATTTGAAGATCAATATGAAGGATATATTAATTCACTAAAAGAAACGCTATTGAATGTAAAAAATCGAGTTGAAACAGAAGGTTTAAAAAAGGAAATTTTTGAAGAATTGATTTCTGAAAAAGAAAATGGATTAAGAGCATTATTAGCTTTATCAGGTTTCTCTAACGAATATTTGAAAAGGTTAACAACAATTATTCGCATAGTAGATTATCCTGAATTAAATAAACTGGTATTCAAGGATAAATGGTTTTATGAACAAAATGCAACAAACTTACAAGAATGGTCTGACACAAAAATTTTAGCACTTATTAAGAAAAATGAATATTTCAGAAAAGGAATTGTAAATCTTTTCTTTGAAGGTGCATCGATAAAATTTCTCGCTGATACAATTCCTCTTTTTGAGTTAAAAAAATTGAGTATTTCAAAGCTCAAATTTGAAATTCCAGAAATGATTGATACATTGATAAGATACAAAGAAAAAGGTAGCTATTCTGGTAAGAAAAAGAACAATCCTGAAATTGTAGTAGAAGAAATTTTAAATAAACAAAATATAACTTTTGAAACTGGAGATTTAAGCGAATTGATTAGTAATGCACCTGATAATAAAAGAACTATGGATTTTATTATTCCAAATAAGAAAAATCCAAAAATAATTATTGAGTGTTCTTTTTTAGCAACTACATCTTCGGGACAAGGTGATAAATCAAAAACTGAATTATCAATTGATACATTAATTAAACAACACTATCCAAATGCTGTTTTTATAGGTTTTGTCGATGGTATCGGCTGGTATGTTCGTAAAGATGATCTTAAAAGAATGGTTACAGCTTATGAAGATGTATTCACATTTCATAAAGATGAATTGCTTCGATTTGAAAATCTATTAAACAAGGTCTTCGCAAAATGAAAGGAATTGATAATAAATTAAATCAAATATTTCAAGGTGATTGCTTAGATCTTTTTAGAGATATTCCAGATAATTCAGTTGATATGACATTTGCTGATCCACCTTTCAATTTAAAAAAGAAATACTCTTCCTACAAAGATAGTTTAGAGTTTCAAGAATATTTGGATTGGTGTAAAAAATGGATATTTGAAATGGTAAGAGTAACAAAACCTACAGGTTCTATTTTTTTACATAATATACCAAAGTGGTTAACCTATTATACAACCTATTTAAACAAGCTTGCACATTTTAAACATTGGATTTCTTGGGATGCACCAACCGCACCAATGGGAAAATCTCTTCAACCTGCTCATTATGGTATCTTATTTTATGGTAAAGAAATTAAAGGTACAAAAATTAATGAATTAAGATATCCGCATAAAAGAGACAGAAAACAAGGGTATTTGTTAAAAGATTATGGTGGTAAAAAAGCAAAAATACACCCATTTGGACCTCTTGTTTCAGATGTTTGGACAGATATTCATAGAATAAAACATAATAAAAAAAGAGATCCACATCCTTGCCAACTTCCAATTCATCTTTTAGATAGATTAATCTTACTATCAACTGATGAGAATGATATTGT
>JAVCCF010000178.1 GCA_030765625.1 Candidatus Tenebribacter burtonii | reverse complement strand
TTCACGTAATGTAACACCCATAGGTACTTCTACTAATCCGGTATTCTTCACATCACCAGTGAGAGCAAATACTTTAGTTCCCTTACTGGTTTCTGTTCCCATTCCGGCAAACCAGTCTGGACCTTTAAGGAATATAGTACTGAGATCTGCCAGAGTTTCCACATTATTCACATCAGTAGGAGAAGTCCATACACCGGAAATTGCCGGGAAAGGTGGTTTAGCATTTGGAATTCCACGCCCACCTTCAATGGAAGAGATAAGTGCAGTCTCTTCTCCACATACAAAAGCACCGGCACCAGTTCGGACTTCAGCATCAAAGCAGAAATTCGATCCAAAAATATTTTCTCCGAGCAAACCGAGTTCATGCGCTTGAACAATAGCTTTCTTAATCCTGCTAATTGCCAGAGGATACTCGGCACGAATATAGAAATATCCTTTTTGAGCCCCAATCGAATAAGCAGCCAGCATCATTCCTTCTAAAACCCTATGGGGATCTCCTTCCAGAATCGAACGATCCATAAAAGCACCAGGATCTCCCTCATCAGCATTACAGATCACATATTTATGATCTGCTTTCTGATCATAGCAGAATTGCCATTTTCTTCCAGTTGGGAAACCACCGCCACCACGGCCACGTAAGCCAGATTTAGTTACAACATCAATCGTATCTTGTTGTGAATATTCGCTTAGAACTTTACCAATGGCTTCATAACCACCCAGAGCTATATACTCTTCGATTTTATCAGGATTGATATATCCACAATTTGCCAATGCAACTTTTATCTGTTTCTTGTAAAAAGGGATCTCACTAACTTTTGTATAAACTTTATCATCAACATCCTGCATCATTAATCTTTTCAGTGGGCGACCTTTCAACAAATGCTCATCTACTAATTCTTCAACATCTTCCACCGAAACATTTCTATAGAAAACTCCCTCGGGATAAACCATCATTACTGGACCGTAATCACAAGGTCCCATGCAACCGGTTTCAATGATATTGATCTCATCAGATATATCATGTTTTTTTAGTTCATCGATCAGTTTTGCCTTAATTTTAAGCGAACCGGCAGAAACACATCCAGAACCACAACATATTAATATGTCTGTTCTTTTTAGTGACATTATGCCTCCAGTTAACTCTGAACAGTTACGACAAAATCATTTACTATTTTTCCATTTACAATATGTTCTGCAACTATTCTACGGGCTTTCTCGGAAGAGATATTTCCATAAGTAACTGTTTGCTTTCCTTCTTCAACCACATCAATTACAGGTTCCATTGAAGATAGTCCTTTCTCTCCAGTTTGAGTAACCAGAACATCTGTAAGATTTCGATTAGCTACTTCTTCCATAATAGTTTTCATAACTTCACGAGCACCCATAGCAATACCGGATGTTCCCATTCCCACAACGATCTTCACACGATTATTACTTTGACGTAATTTCATTTCCTGTTGCGCTTTTTCTCTAATTTTTCTTAGCTCCGCTAGAGTCTTCATCAGATCTCCTCCAATTCTATTTTTTTTATTCCTTCTTCAATATTTTGTTGAATAAACATCATCACATCCGGATATGATAGGGGAATATCACCCAATTCACTCTTCACCTCTCTAGAAGAAAAATGAAATATCTTATTTTCTCCATGTAGGAATATCCGTCTTAAATTCAGTTCAAAATCAACTTCGGGATGGCCAATGATAACAATGGTAAATGTATCTGCCAATTTTCCCAGTGGCATTCGATCTATATGATCATACTGAAATACGGTTTCGATCTCTGTTCCAATACCAATTTCACTCTGTAAAATGAACTTTCCATTACAGTTTTCTACTGTTTGCTTAAAAAGTGGTATACCTAAACCTACCTTTTTTTTCCTGTGAGTTTTAGTGGTGAAAAATGGATCCTGAACCATTTTTTTTAGTTCTGCATCCATACCAATTCCATTATCTTTGATGTTTATATGAAGTCTGTTCTTAAGAACTATCATTTCAATTGTAACAGAAATTTCCGTCGCTTTAGCACTAATGGAATTTTCTATTATATCTAAGATGTTCAAAGACAGATCCAGCATTATATTACCTATAAGTATCTAAAATTTTTACGAGTTTTTTTCTTGCATCAACTCGCCCATAAGTTTCATTATCAATCACGAAAACTGGAGCTAAAGAACAAGCACCAACACAACGTACAGATGTGAGTGTAAATAATCCGTCTTTAGTAGTTTCACCCATTTTAATTGATAATTCTTCTTCGAACATCTGAATTACTTTAGGAGCACCTTTCACATAACAGGCTGTTCCCGTACACACATTGATCACATGTTTACCTCGGGGTTCCATTGAAAAGAAGTTATAAAAAGTTACAACTCCATAAATTTTCCCAATAGGGATATTCATCTGTTCTGCAATGTATTGTTGAACTTCTGCCGGTAAATAGCCAAAAATTCCCTGCGCTTGATGCAGAATCTCGATGAGTGGATTTTGCAATCCTTTTTTTTCATCAATAACTTCCTGCAATTTTTGATACAAAAGGTTTTTGGCAGGACTATTATTTGCCATCACTCCTCCAATTATATTTTATTTTTCTTTTTTTTTCATTTTTACAAGCAAGAATGATCTCACTTAAACTCGGTTCTTCCAGATAGAAATCGGTCGTTCCCGAGCCAATGTCAGCCAGATAATGCGCATCTGAATTACGGATCAAAGCATAATCCTTTAAGTAAGGATACTTCTTCAACAATCCTTCCACATCACAATGTGCTGTAATTCCCACTGCAATAATTTTTGAATTTTGCGGGATAAATCCTAACTGACTGATTACACTATTAGTATATGCATCAACATGAGCAGGGAAACCGAAACCACCGTAAGCCTCTATTTTTTTTAGTACTGTTTCAAAGGTCCAGATCGATGAATTGAGCAATGCTTTGTTGATAATCCGAACGATATTTTCTTCATCATCAATAACAATCTGATCACCAAAATATTCCGGATCGTTTTTGATTGGCAATAAGGAATTAAAAAGTTCTTTATTAAATTTTCGAGCAATCTCCCAATTATCAAATAAAGCGATAACATGAATTTCTTCAGCAGTTTGAATTTCTACTCCATAAATGTAATGAATACCAAATTGAACTGCAGATCGTTGATAAACACAAGAATTTGCCATTGAATTATGATCTGTTACAGCAATAATTTCTATACCCATCTCGCTAGCTTTCTTCATCACAGCCTTTGGTGACATTTCTAGATCACCACAGGGAGACAGTACAGAATGCAGATGCAGATCAGTTTTATACAACCGCAAATTATTTCCTATTATTTTGAGTGCAGAAGACCGTATAATATTCCTGCAATCTCAAAAGTAGATAAAGAACTATTTATAAGACATACATTTTCTTCATTAGCTTTTAATATTACTGTTTGATTAGGTAATATATTTTTTGGGAAAACAACAGCTGGTAAACCGGTAAGAGATGCAACTGCTATTACATTAAGGTGACGCATAATAGTTATCCACAGATGTCCTTCTTTTGCATTTCCCATAACATCACTTAAAAGGTCTGAAGCATATCCATTTGTGATTTCAATATTCTCCAGATCATTATTTTTTGTTAAAACTTTTCCGTCAATCAATGGCATTAGTTCTTTTAATGTTATTTTCATTTTTTACCTCTATTTTCTTTATCCTGGATCTCTTTTCTCAGCAAAACTACACAGTCACCAATTTTTGCATTTCCCATTACAATATCTTCGGCAAGTGATTTACATGTTGGAGAGCCACAAGCTGAACAGTCCAAACCGGGAAGCTGTTTTAAAATTGCATTAATTTTTTTCATTTTAGATAAAGCGATCTTTATATCATCATCTAAAGTCATAATGGGACGCGGATCCAGGGGAGGAACGTTGAATTTTCCCTGTTGATACATATTTTCAAAATATTGATCGTTAAATTCTTGTTCATTGGCATTTCTTACCAGTGATCTAATTCTACTAGTAGCAATAAATGAGTTTTCTATATTCAGTACTCCGCCAACACAACCATTCGTACAGCTGTTCATTACTATATAATCTAATTTTTCTATTTGTTGATTTTCAATTTTTGCTAGAATTTTAATCGCATTATCCACACCACTTACAGCCATGGTCTTTAACCGTCCATCATTAACTTCTTCTGCTTCCATACCAGATATAGCCCAGCTTAATCCCTTTGGATAAATTTCTATATCCTCATCATTCTCATCATAATCATTTTCTGTGAGTTCTGTCATTATTTTACAATATATTTCCTGAATTGAAATAGCTCCATCTTCCAGATTCTTATAAGTTCCTTCTGGTTGATGAACAGCCGTAACTTGTGACACACAAGGTACGATAAGAAAGATACCAACTTCATCTTCTTTCAGGTTTTGTTCTTTGCATATTTTTTTCCGAAAGTATACTGATAACATACTCATTGGTGCTTCTAAGTGTAAAATATTTGGTAAGAGAGACGGAAATCTTAATTGTATCAGTCTTACTATCGATGGACAGTTACTTGAGATTATTGGACGAATATTTT
>JAVCCF010000071.1 GCA_030765625.1 Candidatus Tenebribacter burtonii | reverse complement strand
GTGTAGATGCTATGTCATTTATCTGTCATGCTGATAAAGCTTTTAACTGGGGTAAAAGTATAACTGAAAAACTAAAAGAAGTAATTCCTAAACAACAGTTTAAGGTTGCCTTGCAAGCAAGTATCGGAGCAAAGATCATTGCCAGAAGTACTATTAATGCATTACGCAAAAATGTTACTGCCAAATGTTACGGTGGTGATATTACTAGAAAAAAAAAACTACTGGAGAAGCAAAAAGAGGGGAAAAAACGCATGAAAGAGATTGGCTCAGTTCAAGTCCCTCAGGAAGCATTTCTGGAAGTTCTAAAAGCAGATCGCAGCTAAAATAAACCGCGGATGAACACAGATAACCGCGGATAGAAAACTGTCATTCTGAGGTCTTTGTTAGCTTTACTTCCGAAGAATCTCTTGGTTTTCTTTTAGCTTTGCATTGTTTAATTGAAATTGTAAAAAGGAGAAATTTTTATGAAACTTAAAACATTTGTAATTGTATTTATATTGCTTGTATTTGCTATAATTCTATTTCAAAATTTGGAGAAAGTTTCGATCCAGTTGCTTTTTTGGAAATTCGAGATGATTCCTCTCTTTATTCTCTTTCCACTAATAATGCTGATTGGGATTATTATCGGATTCCTACTTGCCGGAACTAGAAGGATAAAACAAAAGAAGATAAAGGGATTACGAGAACAAGAAACAAGCAAATAATGATAACGTAAAAGAGATTTAGCTCACGGTTCAACACAGATAAATACGGATTAATAACTACAAACCTATATACACTAAAGCTACACCAAGACAGACAACGGCGAATAAATAATATTTAATTCCTAATGCACAAAAATAGATAACAAAAAAATATTTGTTAAAAAATTTGACAAAAAATATTTTGTTACAAATTTACTACAATCATAAAAATCTTGTTAACATATAAATACTTATTTGTTTTGTTACTAATTTGATATGAATAATAAGGAAAAGTCGATGAAAGAGGATTTTAATATTTTACAGTAAAGATTGAACAAATTAAATAAAAAAATATTGACAATGATACCGCATATGGTATCATATGACACATGAAGGTTGGATTAAGTGAAAAAGGAAAGGTTGTGTAGATTATTGCAAGACATAATGAATAATCCTGGAAATGTCGATTTTCAAAAATTAAAAAAAGTATTAGAGGAATTTGATTTTGAATGCAGACAATCCAAATGTGGTAGTAGTCACTATATTTTTAGAAAAAATGGAATTAAAAAAAATATTTCCATTCCAAAGAAAAAACCTGTGGGTAAAGTATATATAAAAAATGTAATAGAAATTTTAGAATTGGAGGAATGGTATGAAGCGAACTGCAAAATATTATCTTAATTTACCATATACATTTGTAATTATTCCTGATGATGAATGTTATTTTATTAAAGTTAAAGAACTAGTAGGTTGTATGTCACAAGGAGATACAATTGAAGATGCTTACCACATGATTAAGGATGCTATGAATTCATGGTTAGAAATTGCAATAAAAGAAGAGGATAAGATACCTTTGCCAGATTCTATGCAAGAAGTTAACTATAGCGGGAAAATATCATTACGTATGCCAAAATTTCTACATAAAAAAGTTGCAAAAGAAGCAAAAAAGGAAGGTGTAAGTTTGAATAGTTATATTGTAACATGTATAGCTGAACGAAATACTATTAACTCAATTTCATATAATATTGCAGAAATTAGTAATCATTCTTCTGTTATTTATACTGGAGTTGTAAATCAAAAATGGATTAAGGGGATAACAAATCAACCTATGAAGACCATCAAACCTGATTACAATTTTATTGTTCAATCCAAGAATGATTATATAAAATTAGAAGAGATACAATAATGAATGGAATTAACACAAATAAGCACTTAAAGGAAATTGAATTTAAACTCATTGAGCTAAAAAATGTTCATTATTATGAAAATAATCCTTCAGAATCAGGATATGATTTAAAAGATATAAGAAATGCTAATTTTGAAGTTGGCATGCAACTTTCCTTTAATGAAAAAAATAGTATCATTATTTTGGGATTAGTAGTAAGTTTTTATAAAATTCTTAAGGAGAAACGTATAAATTTGTTTGGAATAAAAACAATTAACAAATTCAAATTCAAACAATTTAAAAAGATATTAGTCAATGATTCAAAAAAAAGTATTAAAATTCCCGACCAATTGATGCACACATTATTAGGTATTTCGTTATCAAACACTAGAGGTATGCTTGCAGCAATGAATAGTTTTCCTGAGTATTCAAAAATAATCATTCCTTTAATAAATACAAGAGAGATGCTAAAAACTTTAAAACCTAGAAATCTTAAAAAGAATACGGATAAAAAATAAAATATATAAAGATCAGTTTATACTTGCAACTTTTTATTTCTACTAATATAAGATTTTAAATTAACAACATAGCGTAATAGCTTATAATGCATCTTCAATTGCATTAATAATTTTCTCACTTCCCGGTTTTACTTTAGAACCAAAACGATTGATGATTTTTCCATCTTTGGAAATCAGAAATTTATTAAAATTCCAGCTGATCTTTCCACCAAATTCATGATCTGCTTCTTTGGAAGTGAGGTATTCATAAAGTGGATGAATATCTTTTCCTTTTACTGAAATTTTACTGAACATGGGGAAAGTTACTCCGTAATTCAATCTGCAAAAAGTGGCGATCTCTTCATCACTTCCAGGTTCTTGCTTCAAGAAATTATTAGCAGGAAATCCCAAGATTACAAGTCCGCTGTCTTTATAGGTTTCATGTAGCTTCTCTAAACCTTCATATTGATAGGTAAATCCGCATTTACTGGCTGTATTCACCATCAGAATGACTTTGCCTTTGTAACCCTCTAATTTTACTTCATTGCCGCTAATATCTTCCATTGTGAAATCATAAATACTCATCGCTTTTTCCTCCGAATGAATTAGATTTATCATTATCATTAATATGAACAATAAAACTATTTTCTTCATTTTGTTAACTCCTAAAATTATCTTTACTTAATTATTCTACCTTTTCCGCTATCTGTAATATGCATAAGTTCCCGTGGGAATGGTTCGAAATAGGTTTGCTGCAACAGGTATTTCTGATCAAAACGTAAAACCCAGGATTGCAGAATTGCTGTAAGAACTACCAGTGGGATCTGTTTATTGCGATATGTTCCCAGTTGATCTAAGAAATATGCCTTCTCTTTACCAGATAATTGTTTAGAAAAATAACCTAAAATGTGGAGAAGAACATTAATATTTGAACTAATGCGGGAACTGTTATTAAATATCTGATAAAGGATTTGTCTGTATTGATCATATACCATAGAAGTAGAAAGTTTATCATGATTAGCTACAATTTTACCTGCGAGTTTAAGTTTTGCCTGATTGTAAGACATAAAGAGATATTTATTCTTAGCATGAAAATT
This sequence comes from Candidatus Tenebribacter burtonii, assembly GCA_030765625.1. GTDB lineage: Bacteria > Cloacimonadota > Cloacimonadia > Cloacimonadales > TCS61 > Tenebribacter > Tenebribacter burtonii. Next base: position 6,990 of record JAVCCF010000071.1, on the reverse strand, counting down.
AACTAGTTCTCCCATATTTTCGGGTAGATGTTCAAAATCTGTGAAAGTGTATAATTTAGTAAGAAATTGCTCACGCAGATGAAGGTTTGTAAGTCTACCTTCATCTTCCACAGCAAGATAGCCAAATTTATCTAATACAGCATTTCCAAATATTCCTTTTGATTTACTGCTGATCGTTTGAACTCTACCGATCCCAGGATAAAGTTTCACCTCTTTGATCCCGCAAGAGGGTGATCTACTTTTCAGTATGAAGCCATTTATTTTTTTTTGCGTTTTTAAGAAATTATCAGAAAAATCCTGCATCGCTGTTGAATAATCTTCACTATCACTGGAATTCAGCAGTTTAATTTTGCTATTTGTCATAACCAGTCTCACCGCTTCTCTTGGAATTCCCAATCCTATTTCTACCTCAGGGCAAACAGGTATAAAATCAACGTAATTCTGTAGTTGTAGAACTATAGGGCTGGCAATCGTTGAACCATTATAGCGACAGGAAGCGAATTCAATGCATTTACTAACAACAACTTTAGGACGAGGAAATTTATTCATTTTTTCCCTTCATATTCGTAGTACATATTTACATCAGTTGAATTTTGCCATTTGCCATTTTGTTTTGTTCGCAGAATTGTCGTTCCATAAATTTCCATCAGTCTTTTAGTTACAATTTCATAAACAAAATAACTAGGGCGAACGACTAATTTCAAGAAGAAACTGGCTGCATTGAGTTTGAAAACTATATGATCAGGTTTTTCATATCCTGAATTCTTGACTTCTTGAAATGTAAATGTAGCAACCTTTTGAATATTTGGTGCAGGTAATTTAAAGTAGATTTTTTCACCGGAATTCAATGCTTCCCAATTTTCGATAATGTGATCATTGAACATAGGTCCAACCAAGAGGTCTGTTGGATAATTCAGTTCTTTCTCTTTAACCTTTCCTTCCTTTTCAAAGCGCATAATCATTTTATCGCTGTTTCGGGTTACGGAACCAATTTCATCTACTTCCAGGAATTGCGATCTGGAGCTAATGAATTCTCCATTCTCCAAAATCACCTCATCTATTGTTGCGATACTGCTGTCAGGTCGCGAATAGAAGTGAGTGAGAATAGTTTTCTCACCTTCCTGTTGAACAGTGTTGTAATGGTCAAAAAGCAATTCTTGGTTATTGGAATCAAGCCGGTAAACTCTAGCCTTAAATATATCTTCTGACCAAAGTGTAGCAACACTTATCATGATTAGAATTATGATTAACTGTTTCATTTCTTGGGAAACCACGGAATGAAGATACTTGTTTTACGTGCATATTCCTGAAATTCAGGATTATCTTTATATTTTTTTTCCAGAAGCGGAATTCCCGAAACAAATAGTAACAGGAAGGTTATTGTTGCCGGGCTGATAATTCCCCATAAGCCGTTGGCAATGTTAACAACGATCAAGAAAATTCCCCACCACATGGCAGATTCACCAAAATAATTAGGATGACGTGTATATTTCCAAACACCACTTGTGATAATTTTTCCCTTATTAGCAGGATCTTTCTTAAAATTCATCATTTGCAGGTCTCCAATAGACTCAAATAGGTATCCAATTATCCAGACAGCTGCACCAATTATTTCCAGCAAACCGAGTTTTCCTCCAGTATCATAATGTAAAATGAATACGGGTGAAACAACAATCAACATGAAAAGACCCTGGAACATAAATACTTGGAAATAAGTGCGTATCATCCAATATTTTCCCCATTCACGTCGCCAGTTTGCGTAACGAAAATCCTCAGGCTTGTTTTTATTACGGCAATTAACATAATGAGCCAGTCGAATTCCCCACAATACAATAAGAAGTGTAACCAAAAGCTGACGTGCGGTGAAACCAGGGATGTAGAAGAAATTCAATAGGGCAATCATGATGAATCCCAAGCCCCAGGCTATATCCACAATACCATTATTTTTTTTCATTACTGCTAAAACAAATATTAAATTCATATATAAAAATACTTCTACAATACTGCAAAGTATTATCTTTTCCATTTATTCCTCCATTATGCCAATACCAACTGCTCCTATACCATTGTGAACACCCACAACAGGTGAAAGTTCCATGATGTATGCAGGTTCTTTTCCAATGATATTTGTCAGCTTCTCAGCATAGATCTGGGCTCTGCTTTCAGCATCTGCATGAACGATAGCATAGTTCCAGATTTTACTATTTTCAGTTTTTTTATATAAAAGTTCTAATATTTTTTTCATGTTTCCCCTGCGGCTGAAAGATTTTCCGGCAGCGGTGGCTTTACCATCTTCATCTAAAGTTACAATTGGTTTCAGATTCAATACCGTTGCGATCATTCCTTTCAAAGGAGAAACTCGACCACCACGAACCATGTATTTTAAGGTATCCACATCTACAAAGATATCAGTTTTCTCGATCCAGTCAGCTACTTTTGTATTTAGATCCTCAAAAGTCATTCCTGCTTCAATAGCCATTGCTGTTCTCAATACAACTAAACCTTCTGAAACTGTTAATTGTTTGGAGTTGAATACAGTAATTTCGTTTTCCCGGAAATTATCCTCCATCTGTTTCGAAATCTTGTAGAGTCCGGAAAGTTTATCAGAGATATGAATTGCCATGATCTTCTTATAATGTGCAGAGAGAAATGAATATAGATTTTGAACAGTCTTAAGGCTGGGTTGCGAGCTTTTCGGATGAATCACATCAGTTTGCAGCTTTTTATAGAATCTGTCTGTACTAATTGTTAGTTTATCAAGGTAGGGTGTATCTCCAAAATTTATATTAAAGGGAATTTGCAGGATCTGGTATTTCTCAATAATATTCTGGGGAAGGTCGCAAGCAGAATCAGTGATCAGTGCTATTGGATATTTGCGTTCATGACTAACCCTGTACTGCATCAGCATGTCATCCACTTTAATTTTGCTGATATTGCCAATTTCCGATACTCTGTGAAACAGTTGATTCGGATGATTGGTGTGAATATGCAGATGGATCTTTTCTGGAGAACCAGCAGCGATCATAGAATCACCAAACTGTTTCAATTCTTGCTGAAGTGTTTTCAAATCAAGTCGAGAATTAGTGATAATAGCTTCTGAACAATATCTGAGATTATCTGGATCAAAGGCATGTTCTATGATGTGATCAACTGCTATCGTATTATATTCGCTTTGCTGAATTCTGCGTAGTTTTCCCTGGTGGATAAAATTTGAAATTCCTTCCAGAAAATTAACAAATCCATTAGCACCTGCGTCAACAACACCTGCATCAGCTAGAACTTTAAGTTGTTTAGGTGTATTCTGCAAGGAAAGTTTGGCATCTTTTAAAGCATTACTGAGTAAACTAACGAAATCTTTTGTTTTTTTACTGTTATTATGAATTGCTTCAGCCCAATCCCGCATTACGGTTATAATTGTACCTTCAACCGGATCGAGAATAGAATTATAAACATATTTGATAGCGTTATTGACTGATCTGGCAAATGTTTCAGTAGTAACTTTTTGCTGATTTTTTAATTCTTGGCTAAGACCATGAATAAATTGTGCAAAGATAATACCTGAATTTCCCCTGGCACCAATGAGAGCTGAGTCAGCAACTGATAGGATTGTTTTATTAAAGGAATTATGCACATTGCTGGTTTCCAAAATGGAACGCATTGTAGACGCCATATTTGTACCGGTATCAGCATCTGGAACTGGGAATACATTAATTTTATTTAGATAAGCCTGGTTTTCTATTACAGCTTCACTTCCAGCCTTTATGGCATTATACAGTCTATTCCCATCGAGATATTTTATCTTCATACAGCTATTCCCAGTTCTGTGGCATTTTTTTTATCTTAGCCGTGTTATAACCGATCTGATCCAAGTTATTTAGGATTTGTTTGTATGTCTCATCAGGAATTTGCGGTTTCCTACTCATGATCCATACAAATTTCTTATTAGGAACTCCAATAACTGTATAACTGTAATCTTCAGGTAGATCAATGATTAAATAAGGAAATTTGACAGGCCAGAGGAATTGTACTCTCCATTCAGAATTTGATTCCTTATTATGGATCCATGCTTTGGGTTGCATGTGTTTTACTTTTCCAGTTCGGGTATCGGTGAAACGATAGTCGATCTTGATTCTACTTTCATCCAGTAATTCATAAGATTCAATGCCGTTAGTAGCATGCTTTTCTATAAAATTCGGAATTATTCCAATAACATACCAGTCACCCATGAATCTTTCAATGTCTACATTTTTTACTGTTTTCATATCATATCCCTTGCAAGCTGATAATATCAGCAAAATAAAAATAATTAATGCCTTAATTTGTTTCAACAAAAATATTCCTTTAAATTCTATCAATCTTTTCAACAAACATTTTACAAAAAAAATTACACTACAGAAAATAATATATTAAAAAGCTATATTTAAACAAATTATTTAAAAAAATAATTTTGACAGATATTAATATATATAGAGTTTAGTATTAGAACTTTGGAGGTAACGATGATGAAAAATAACTTAGCTTGTAGTTTCGTTTTTTTGCTATTACTGATAACGATTTCTTTAGCAGCTAAAATAGAAATTGATTTGGAATCAGGAGTGATATTCAGTGGTTATAACGATGTGGCGATCCCGGGAGATACTGGAACTAGATTTTCTCTTTCTGAAGAATTAGATACCAAGGCAACTCCCTTTTATCGTCTGCGACTTTTCTATGATTTCAACTCAAAGCATCATTTAGGTGTATTATTTGCACCTTTGACCATCAAGTCAGGGGGTAGTTTAGATCGTGATCTCATTTATCAAAATGAAATTTATGCTCAAGGAACAGCTTTAGATGTTAAATATCAATTCAACTCTTATCGATTAGTTTATCGTTATGATTTTCTTAGAAAGGAAAAACTACAGATCGGGGCTGGATTTACTGCAAAAATTCGTGATGCAATAATTCGGGTGAGTGGAAATGGTATAAGCAGCAGTAAAGAGAATGTTGGTTTTGTACCAATTCTGCATTTTAGGTTAGTCTGGAATTTTCATGATAAATTTTCTTTATTGATGGATGGAGATGCCCTGGCAGCACCACAGGGCAGAGCCGAAGATGTGCTTGCTGCGATTGTCTATCAAGTATCTGATAAGATTAAAATTAAAACTGGGTATCGTCTTCTAGAAGGTGGGGCAGATAATGATGAAGTTTACACATTTTCACTATTCCACTATGCTGTATTAGGGATTATGATAAATTTTTAAATTCAGACATAGTCACCACTATAAAACGAATATGAAGATCAGTTAGATCCTGACTACTATTAGTGCTTTTAATCCTATTCTTGCTCAATTCTTATCAATTCATTCACATCATATCCTCTAACGATCAGTTTATTAAGTAATTCATCGTACAGGGTTTTATCCATTTGCGAAGTGCGAGAAAGTATCCATAAGTATTTGTCAGATTTACTGCCGATAACTGCCCACTGATAATTTTCATCTAATTCAAGTACAAAATAATCAGCATAGAAGAACAAAAAGAATGAGACCTTTAATTTCGCTGGTATATTTGGGTTTGGAATTTTGGCTTTCCCAATCGCTTCTGACATTTTTCCATCTAATGTTTCTTCATAGTCTCTATTTACAACTTTTATTTTTCCATCTTCACGCAAGGAATATGTAGCTGTTACACCAACCAAACCACGTTCAAATTTGTGATTATAACGAGATATCTCATACCATGTACCTAAATATTTGCTAATATCAAACTCATTTACAACAGTCTTATCAATTTTTGAATTTTTGCCATAACATGGAATTGTTAATAATATCAGTGCTAATAAAAAAGTTAAACTTTTTCCCATAGTTCAATTTCTCCTTCAATTAGATTAAATAATGGATGAGTTTCAAAATTAAATATTTTAATAATCTCATCGTATTTTTTCTCATCTCTTGTTTTCAATTTATAAAGTAAATGCTTTCTTTCATAGTTGATTTGTTCGATAGTTACATTAATTTGTTCAACATCAGTTATTTCAGCAAATTTCCTTTTATCAAAACTATAATTTCTGTTATCAGCTTCTAACCAAATCAACTTGAGATAGTAATTGATAGCACTAATTGGTTTTGATGAAGCCTTAAAACGATTTAGTTGAGGATGGTTTTGATAACCTTTAGTTTTACCTTCTAATACTGTTTTTGCCAATAACGCTTCACGCCATAGAGCAACAAGTCCTTTTCCGTCTAAGTATTTTGGATGAAGAGACCATAATCTCATAATCTTCTTACCTTTGCCCATACTTATTCAAATAGAAATTCCGCATAAAATCTATATCACTTTGAGAGAGTTCTACAACTCCACCCAGAGAATTGGCATATATCACTGCTTGAGCAGATTTTTCCACTATCTGCGCAATTTTGTATGCTTCATTTAAATTATCTGCAACTGCAAGTAAGCCATGGTTGGCTAATATACATGCGTTTTTATTCCCAAGAGCAATTACCGCAGATTCAGCTAATTCTTTTGATCCCGGAAGGAAATATTCTGCAACATTAACCTGTCCTCCCACAATTTGAACCATATCTTCACAAACTGCTGGAATTGGTTTTCTGGCAATGGCAAAAGCTGTACAGCAAACGCTGTGAGTGTGAATGATCGCATTGATGTTTGACTTGGCTTTATAGATCGCAGAATGGAGAGGAAGTTCGATGGATGGTTTCTTGTTTGCTTCGATTATTTTTCCAGTCAGATCAACAATTGCGATATCCTCAGCGGTTATCAATTCATATGCAATCCCCGAAGGAGTAATTGCAAAACTGTTATCATTAATTCTTGCTGATATATTCCCCCAGGTTCCCAGGTTAAATCCGCAAGCTGCGATCTCTCTTCCTAAAATTGCTATCTCTTTTCTTATTTTTTCTATTAACATAAATTCCTCTATTTTAGTTTTAATATATTAGCTTTAAATGGTTTTTTTATGATCCCTTTTTCAGTGATTATAGCAGTGAT
>JAVCCF010000127.1 GCA_030765625.1 Candidatus Tenebribacter burtonii | reverse complement strand
TTGAGTGGATGTAATGAATAAAAAGTTCTTTAGAAACGGAGGGATTAAGTGAACGATAAAAGTATTGAGTTTATATTAAGGCTTACTATAGTTATATCAATTTTATTGATTGTATTTTCATTTATAACGCCATTGGCAAATCTAACAATGGAAGATTCAAGTCAAAAAATTAATTTTGTTGATTACTATAGTTGGGGTTTTAAGATTAATGTTTTTTCTAGTCAAATGCCTGATAATATTTCCACTATTATCCCATATTTTTCTTTGGCATTTGACGATACATATGAATCATTAGTCGGTGGTGAAGGTAATGAATTATTTATTATATTTTTAACAATTTTATTGCCTATAGTTATCTTTTCCTTAATTTTATCAATTGATGGATTGTATGATGTATTAAAAAAAGATAATGTAGAATATGAATTCAAACTGTTTCTTTCAGGAGTATTTTCTGTTATTGTTGTATTATTGTTCTATTTATTTATCGAATTTGGGATGCCCAATAGCATAGTTCAACAAGGTTCTATAACATCGAGTTCTGTGACAAGTATTTATTTTAATTTTGAATTAGGTTCTTATCTCTTGATTATTTCTGCAATATTGCTTTTTATATTATTTGCATTTTCAAAATATTACTATCCAGATGATAAAACTTATGAAGAATCAGGTTCAATTGAAGAATTAATAACAACATTGAAAAGAAGATACGTCAGTGGCGAAATCACCGAGAGAGAATTTGAAAAGATGAAGAAGAAATTAGAGGAATAAAGATGAAAAAACACCTTATTGTAATTGGAATGTCATTATTGATGTTGCTGTTTTCTTCAAATGTTATTGCTGAATTTTCAAATTGGATGCCTTGGCAACCAACTAATTATTATGGAGATAGCGGAAATGATGAGGTAAATGAGATGCCCAAATTAATAATAACAGTAATTGTAATAATTTCTTTGGTTTCCCTAATAATATTTATATACTTTAATCAAAAAGAAATTATCAAAACAGTGACTGAAATGGATGATAAGGAAACTACTGAAAAAAATATTGATAATGAACAAAAACCAGATGATGATGCGATAAAAACTTTAAATATAAGATATGCCAAGGGCGAAATCACCGAGAAAGAATATGAAAAGATGAAGAAAATTCTGGAGGAATAGGATATGCGAGGCGGGATATTAGTTATTGGATTAATTTTATTGGTATTTGGAATGTTTCTGTTTTTTAATGGAAGCAATATGACAGGGGAATTTGATAGATTAAATACTGGCGATATCCCTTGGGGTGAATTAATCAAATTACATCCCGATGCGTATTCAAGATATAATAGTGGGCAATCACAAGTGATGTTAGGTGGTATAATTGGAGTGGTTGGGTTTATAATTTGTATCGCTGGTATTTTTATGCCATACAATAAGGAATTAAAAAGGGAAAAAACAGAACCGAATACAAAACCAATAAAAACTGAATTAAAACAAGAAGAAAATGAGGCAATAGATATTTTGAGAATGAGATTTGTTAAAGGCGAAATTACTGATAAAGAATATGAAAAGATGAAGAAGAAATTAGAAGATTGAAAAGGCGGTTTGGAACTGTAGATTTGGGTGAGAACCATAAAAAGACACTGCGCTTATTGTTTCAAAGAACTGGATTCTCCCATTCCATGGAAATGTCGGTATTGTGGAGAATATTTTTGTGCAGACCATAGACTTCCTGAAAATCATAGCTGTACACATTTTTCACCTTCGAAATGGCCTGCTAAAGATTACGTTGATAGAGGGTCTGTTCCTAGTGATGTAAGTCTTAGAGATTGGTTGGAGCGAGAACAACAGGATGTAAAAAAGATAAAAAAGACTAAAGTTAGGAAACTGAAATCTCCGAAAAAAATTGCTGTATTTTCAATAATTGCTCTGATTATTTTATTTTCTGTCACAGCATTTGGTTATTATATAATGGATAGTAACCTTTCAGATGTGAAACAGGAAATTCAGGTATTGAGAGATGGATTAGATGAGACATTAACAAATATAAATTCATCAAACGATAAGTTATCTGGTCTTGAATCACAATTGGTGCAATATCAATATTATTTAAATGAGAATAATTCAGAATTATCAAACTATACAACAGGAAATGAGTATAAGTTGCATAATCCATTTCTAAGTGAAGTATTAGAATTCGTTGACGAAGATAACAGTGAAAATGATAGATTAATGATTGAAAATGCAAAGAAACAAGGTTTGCGATGTGCGTATGTAGAAGTAGATATTATTGACGGGGTTTATCCTTTGGTAGGGTTTGACACCATAGATGAAGGAATGACTTATTTTGAATCAATTACCGATTACCGAGTATTTCCTGTAATTAACAAATCATATGTGGATTGTGTCCAAGATGAACCATATTATGCTACAAGCGACGATACTATTCTGGAGATTTTGATATTTTGGTAGGGTAGAAAATATGGATAATGAAAAGAAAATTGGAATTGTGTTTGGAATTTGTTTTTTACTGATTTTAACTATATCAATTGTTCTGATGTATCCTATTTATCTATCAACATCTGAACTATTTCAGGAAAAACAAAATCTTCAAAGTGAACTAGATGGTCGAGAAGAAGAATTAACAAATTTAAATTCACAGATATATAATTCAAAGAATGAACTAATCAGCACTAGATATAGTTTAAACATAACAATATCTGAATTAGAAATGAGAAAATCGGATGGAATCTATGAGTTACATAATCCTTCATATTCAGAAGCAATGACTTTTGTTAGCAAAGATAAAACAGACCGTAAAAAATATAATGAGGAGACATTTAATTGTGCTCATTATACTTTAGAGGTTAATAACAACTCTGAAATCGAAGAAATGAGATGTGCAATTGTTTTTGTTGACTTGAGTGGTGGAGAAGGACATGCTTTAATAGCATTTAACACAACAGATAAGGGAATTCTTTACATAGAACCTCAATCAGACCAAAAGGTTAACTTGAAAGTTGGAGATGATTATTGGGCAGATTGTGTTGTTGTCAGGTCAAGTAGATATTATTATAAGAGAGACCCTGACAACATTGTAGAAGATTATGAGATTTATTGGTAATGATATAAGGGTTAAATGGTTATGAAATTGTAGATTTGAAAGATGTAGTTAACAATCTGTTATGCATACCTTTAAGTGTAATAACTTATTAAGAATCATCAGGGAAGGTAAATGTTATGCCATATGTTTATGAAAGGAAATTTGAAAGAGATAGAAGAGATGATGGAAGGATAAGAAAAACCAGAGGGGATGCTTTACTATCAAATGTTGCACCAGATTTATGGAAGAAAATTGGATGCCGGAGAGATAAAACTGTAAATTCAGTATTGAAAGATTACGATGTAACTTCAATTACACAATTAAGAAAGAAATTTAGGGAATGAAACGGAAGTGAAGAACTCTATGTCTAAAATTAGTGAAACGAAATTAAAAACTTATGTAAGTAAACAGAATCGCCTAAAATCTGCTATCCCAATCGGAGCAGAGCTCCGGGGCATTACGCAGATTTTCTAGACGGCGATTCTAACCTTCGATGACCTGAAGGTCATCTTCGGTAGAAAACTCGGGTTGTTCAGATATTGAAAATTGATACAATTTCATCTGCTTCTTCGAAGATCCTTGAGCTAGAATATATTCTTCCATCTCTTTTACACCATAACCATCTCCCACAGTATCAATATGTCCTCCTTCTGACCAAAAATGACCTCCCCAAAGCTCTTCCTCTAGCTCTGGGAAACATTTGAAGAGTTGTTTTGCCGTAATACTTTTACAAATCTGCATAATTCGAGATGGCGAATATCTTGGTGCAGCCTCGACAAGAAGATGAAGATGATTTCTATCAGTTCCAATAGCATGAAAATTCAGATAATACCTCTCAGATATACCTGACAGTATCTTTTTCATATGTTCAAAAATCTCATCTGAAATGAGATTCTTTCGATACTTGAGAACAAACACCATATGATATCGAATACGATAGCTACAATGAGAAGCATATTTTACTTCCATCAAACACTTGATGGCTAACTACAATATAAACAAACCGGAGCAGAGCTCCGGGGTATTAAACCCAAGTTGGAATAAATTATATCGTGGTGATTTATCAAGATATAAGAAGAAAAATGAGTGGGAACACTCAATTAAAAAATTCCTTGCTTTTGAAGAAAAGAAAATAAAACGACAAAGTCCTACAAAACCACAACAAAAAAGATGTATTGAAGATTATCATAGTAAATGTGCAATTTGTGGTTTACCTTATACAAGTTATGGATTTGAATATCATCATATTGATGGTGATAGAAGTAAAGCAAGAACTGTAAGAAAGAATTTAGTTCTACTATGTAAAATATGTCATAGTAAGGTAACTAATCAGGCACAAGCAAAATTAAGAGATTACATAAATAAACAACCAAAACCAACTTCACCATTCTCTATTAAGATGCCAAAGTATAAACCACCAAAGTTTAAGTTTTAAGTGGTAGAGAAAACCCAGAAGGGATTATCGGGCAAAGGTGTGAGATTGATAAGTTAGAAAAATCACACATTTTTGTAGTTAGAAATATCATAAGGAGAAACAAAGCATTCCAACGGGAGAGACATATAACCAGATTTTGTGTTTATATAAAGATTACAACATAGATAGTATTGTTGCATTGTGAACATTTAGTAAACTTTATTTATTTACTATTAAAAATGTGATTTTAGTAGAAAAACTTTTAAACCCTGTTTCTATTTACATCATTGGTCAAAATGGAA
>JAVCCF010000154.1 GCA_030765625.1 Candidatus Tenebribacter burtonii | reverse complement strand
TGATGAAGCGATACAGCATAGATTACTTATTTTTGATGAAAATAGAGAACTTATATGGCAAAATACACCTTTAGATCGTCAGGACTTCTCAGTTCAATACCAGGGACCTCCGATTGAACCCGGAACAATCTTGATCTGGCGTGTTGATACCTTTGGAATATTCTATCACACGCCAAGTCCTATTGAAGGGAATAATTATACTATCTTATCCGGATCTGAATCTGTAGAACATTATATATTCATTGAATAGAGGTAGCTAATTATAAAAAAATATAAAAAGAGAAAGAGCCCTGTCAGCAGGGCTCTTTCTTATATTTATTATTTCTGTTTTAATTTACTTAATCTATTCAATTCTCTTTTTCTTTCAACTTCACCAAGCATTTTCTTACGCATTCTTATGTTTTTAGGTGTTATCTCCAAAAGTTCATCGTCATTAATATATTCCATGGCTTGTTCTAAACTGAACTGTCTAGGTGGAGCCAGTTTGATGGCATCATCAGAGCCGGAAGCACGAACATTTGTGAGTTTCTTACCTCTAACCACATTTAAAACCAGATCATTCTCACGTGAATGTTCTCCAACTATCATTCCGGCATAAACTTCCACAACAGGACCAATAAATAAAATACCACGCGCTTGAAAATTAAATAATGAATATGCAGTAGATGTACCTCTCTCCATAGCTATCAACACACCACGTGTTTTTCTTTCCATATCACCCTTGTAAAATTCATACTCATAAAAGCTGTGATTAATGATACCAGTTCCACGAGTTGTGGTGAGAAATTCATTTCTGAAACCGATTAATCCACGAGCGGGAACTTTAAACTCTAAACGTGTATAGCCGTCACTGCCAATTACCATATCCATCATTTCACCCTTACGCACACCAAGCATTTCGATAACTGTTCCCACAAATTCATCAGCAACATCTATTACTGCCAGCTCAATCGGTTCAGTACGTTTACCATCTAACTGGCGATAAATTACTTTAGGTCTGGAAACCTGGAATTCAAATCCTTCACGACGCATATTCTCAATAAGAATTGCCAGTTGAAGTTCCCCACGACCTTTAACAGTAAACTCATCTCTATTTTCTGTATGCTCAACCTCTATACTTACATTGGTTTGCAATTCTTTCTGCAATCTATCCCAGATATTTCTGGAAGTAACATATTTCCCTTCATTACCGGCAAAAGGAGAATTATTCACCCTGAAAGTCATAGATAGGGTCGGGGCATCGATCTCAATTATGGGTAACGGCTTGGGATCAACTTTACAGGCTGCGGTTTCACCCACGTCAACTTTTTCCATTCCAGCTAAAGAGACAATATCTCCGGCATAAGCCGTTTTTATCTCTTTCTTTTGAAGTCCTACATATTGGAAGATCTTGGAGATCCTGTAGAGCAGTCTCTTTCCATCACGCTTAAGCAGCACAACTTCTTCACCCTGCTTCACTTGTCCATTAGTGATCTTTCCTGTACCGATCTTTCCTAAATAGTTATCATATTCAATGGCAGAGATCAACATTTGAAATGGTTTATTTTCATCACCTTCTGAATCTTTTACTTTGTGGATGATCGTTTCGAACAAAGGGATCAAATCAATATTTTCATCTTCCAGTTCATACTTGGCATAGCCATCTCTACCGGAAGCATAAAGAATCGGGAAATCTAATTGAGCATCATTCGCATTAAGTTCCACAAACAGATCGAAAACCATTTCCAATACATCAGCAGGTCTAGCATTAAGTCGGTCTATTTTATTTATAATTACTATCGGGTTCAAACCTAATTCCAAAGATTTTTTTAATACGTACTTTGTTTGCGGCATTGGTCCTTCAAAAGCATCTACCAATAAAAGTACGGAATCAACCATTTTCATAATGCGCTGCACTTCACCGCCAAAATCAGCATGACCCGGTGTATCTACAAAATTTATCTTATAATCTTTATAGGTAAGCGATGCATTTTTAGAAAATATCGTTATTCCACGTTCCTTTTCCAGATCATTACTATCCATCACGCGATCAGCTACATTTTGATTATCCCGAAATACTCCGGAATGTTTTAAAGCTCCATCTACCAGAGTGGTTTTACCATGATCAACATGAGCGATGATAGCAATATTTTTAATTTTCCTCATTTTTCCTCATTTTCTAATTTTCTTCTCTGAGTCTTTAAAAATCTACCTGTTTTAGAGTCAATGCATTTAAAATACTTAAATTGAATTACTTGCAATATTAGTGATCTTAGAAAAATATTGATTTTATCTTTTTTTAGAATTGACATTTAAATAACTGTTGCTTATTTGTTTCTCGTCTTTGAGGGAGGATGATGTTATCAGATAATCTTTACAAAATTTTAAAGAAATGTGCCTGGATTTTGTTTTTTATTTTATTGGCATTAAGTTTAGCAGACTTAATATTGGAAATTTCAGAAGACGCCATGATGAAAACACTTCCTTTTAAACAAGAGAACGGTTTAGTAATCGAAACAACTGATGATTCTTTATTGAATATTTTTGAAAATAAGATCATAACAAAAATAGATACTTTTGAGATAAAACCTTCTAGCGCAGAAACAGAAGACGGAACTGAATCTGGAACAGGCAATCTCGATTTATTTAGATCCGAATCTTCCATGAGTTTAACAGATTTAGTATTGGAAATTTCAGAAGACGCCACGATGAAAACACTTCCCGTTAAACAAGAGAACGGTTTAGTAGTCGAAACAACTGATGATTCTTTATTGAATACTTTTGAGATAAAACCTTCTAGCGCAGAAACAGAAGATGAAACTGAATCTGGAACAGGTAATCTCGATTTATTTAGATCCGAATCTTCCAGGGGAATTCAGATTAACGTTAATTCAGATTATCAAAAAGTAGATGGAGATTCCGTAGAAGTCGTATTAAAAGACACATTAACAGATGTATCTGAACATAGATATATTAAAACAGATTCTGAATTGAATAGAATAGGTATCATCAGTATTGCAGGTAATCTTGCCTTGATGGTTTTTGCCTTTTTCAACGCATTCTTATTACTTAAATACAGCTCTGCTAAAGAAAACATCCTTATTGTGTATTTTGTTCTTTTCCTGATTACACCCTCTCCATCTTCAATTTTAACAAAACCTCTTTTATATATCTGGGCAATTCTTTTATCACCATTTTGGGGAATCCTCTTTTATCATTTCATGGTACTCAAAGCAGAAGCGAAGAAGAACATTAAAAAGTTGTATCTTGTTTCCACAATTATTTTTGTAATCGGTTACATTTTAAGCATAATTATTAAGGAGAGCTTTGATTTTATACATATCTGGTCTGCCTGGTGGATGTTAAAAGGATTTCTCCTGCTCAGAAAGGAATACAAAAAAACACGCTCAATTGAACTGAGAAGATTGTGGGGAGCTTTCAGTGGAATTGGCGTTTCCATGATCTCGATCATATTAATATTTGCCATAGCTGTTGTTATAGCTTTATTTGCCGGAATTTCAAGTCTCACAGGACTCTCAATGCTGATCAAATCTTATTCAGAGATATTAGGAATTTTGATCGCAATAATTGTGTTGATACCAATTCTTGGTGTTTTCCTCGGATTCCTCTGGTTCCTGGGTTCTTTCACCTGGAGCTTACTGACTGGCACTGCTATGGGTGTAAAAATAAGAAGTACTCTTATCTATACGATAACAGGTGTATTTTTTGTGGTCATTTTTGGACTGATAGATTATTCTCTGGGAGAG
>JAVCCF010000004.1 GCA_030765625.1 Candidatus Tenebribacter burtonii | reverse complement strand
CTCACATCGGTTTTTGGAGTGGAAAGGATGTTGGTTGGGCAGATGACGATAAAGACTATACTGTTGTAGGTATTGATGGAATTATTGGTATTGAATATAACTTTGAAGAACTTCCTTTCAATATTGGTTTAGACTGGAAGCCTGCCTTTAATTTAAGTGGAAATACTGAATTCTGGGGTGATGGTGGAGCATTATCATTGAGGTTTGTTTTTTAACTACTACAAAAAAAATAATTGGAGAAAAAATGAAAAAGATAATTTTAGTATTGATCGTAATCGTAGTAGCAACAGGATTATTTGCAGAAGATTGGAACACATCTGCAGATATTTCAATCACAATGAACCAAAATGCATACAGCGATAATTGGGACGGTGAAGAGAAAGGTTCGATTTCCTGGGTATTCAATTCAAATTTCTTAGCTGAAAAACAATTAACAGCAAAAGTGCATAATAAGAATACTCTTAAACTTGCTTTTGGTCAAACTCATACTCAAATAGAAGTTGATGGAGAAAAATATTGGGCAAAACCAGACAAATCTACAGATTTAATTGATTTTGAATCGATGTTCCGTTTTACACTTGGTGCGTTTGTAGATCCTTTTGCCAGTTTCCGTGATGAATCACAATTTCTTGATGAAAGCGAGGAAGAGACAAAAATCTTTAATCCCAATACTACAACAGAAACTTTTGGTATTGCTAAGGTTTTTATCAAGGATGATACTCAGGAATTGAGTACACGTATTGGTGGTGCTTTCAAGCGGTATTTCGATAGCAATTTAGATGATAATACAAGTGATGGTGGTTTAGAATTTGTTGGGATTTACACAAAACCATTCAAAGAAAATATGATCAAATATTCCACAAATTTGAATCTCTATAAACCATTGTTCTACTCACTTTCAGATGATGAAACTAATCCAGCTTACAACGAAAACTGGGAAACTGTTCGTATGAACTGGCAACACAATGTTGATATTAGTTTAACTAGCTTGATCAATTTGAAACTTTATGTTCAGCTTATTTATAATGAAATGGATTTAGATGCAGATGGTGAATCAATAGATGAGATTCAGTTCAAAGAGACTCTTGGTTTAGGATTAAGTTATAAATTGTTTTAAATTAGTTTCTCGTTAGCAAGTTGAACTTGCTAATGTAACACAAGATAAAAGCCCGGTCTTAGATCGGGCTTTTATTATAACAAATACGATGATAAGTCGCAGTTCTTTTCCTATTTTTTCTATTTAATTAAAATCATCTTTTTAATTTTCTCATAATTTTCTGTTTTAAGTTTATAGAAATAAACACCACTTGCAACTTGTTTATTGTTTTCATCCCTTCCGTTCCAAACAACAGAATGCTGTCCAGTTGAAAGCTGATTTTTGATAAGCTGTTTAACTTTTTGACCTTTTAGATTATAAATAGTTAGCTCAACCTTTGAATTCTCTATAAGAGAATATTTTATTGTTGTGGTTGGATTGAACGGGTTGGGATAGTTTCCTTCAAGGTTTGTTACAAAAGGAATATTCTCCGGATCGGTTCCGGAACCGGTTACCGTAACCTCTACTTCATTGGAAGGAAGGGATTCATAACTTCCATACATTGCAGTCACATAGTAGATATATACGCCTGGTGGCACATTTGTATCAAAATAATTAGTCGTGGGAACCGTGATAATCAAAGTACCATTACGATAAACATTATAATTCGTTAATCCGGGACCTACAGGAATCTGCCATTGCAGTAGCACATTTGGAGAAGTGAATTGATGATATGTAAGATTTCCCGGTGGATTATACAAATGCTGCAGGAAAATATCTATCACAATTACTTCACCGGAATTCACTTCAACATCCGTCTGTTCATAAGTTTCATAGCCACCAAATTCACAAGTTACGGTATATGTACCAGGATCAACATCTATTGAATATTCTCCACTGGCATTGGTCGTTGCAGAATAAGAATCGGCAGTTACAATGGCACCTTCGATCGGGATTCCCGTATCAGTATCGGTTATACTGCCTTCAATAGTACCTGGAACAATCCCTTCGATCAATTCAACAACCGATCGAAAGTGAAGATCGCCATCATATTGTGTCCAGTTAGTTCCATCCCAGAGCAAGGAGTTATTGAAGGCACCGGGTGAGGTTAGTGTACAATGAACGATATCTACCGGTACAGTGAATCCAATATAAAAATCATCCTGGATATCTGTTAACTGCGCTGCAAAGGGACGCAGATCGATGCGTGTCATCAGGGTGCTGTTTTCCAAGGTAGCTTCCGGTGTAACCATGAATGGTGTGATCAGATCATTTCCAGGAACGCCGTTATTGTCATCCCAAACGTGAAATTCCATATTGGCATTACTGAGGGTAGCGTCTATATAATTTCGGATGAGGGCAAAGTAAAGGTTATAGTCGGTTCCAGCAGGATTATTCATTTTCACAGCAGCGCCCTCTCCGGCTTCGAAGGGAATAAAAAAGTCCACTTGTGCATTATCGTAGATAAGGTGATGCCCATTTATGTAGGAACTGATGCTTGTCTCTCCTTCGTTAGATTGTGGAGATGAATCTACAGCAACTATTTTGAAGTCGATCTGATCACCATAATTTGTAAAAGGGATGGTGAAATAATAAAAATTTCCGTTGTTTCCTGTAGCAGGAAGCGTGATCTCAGTTCCGCCATCTATAGTGTAAACAACATCAGCAGAAGCAATTCCTGAAATATCGATCAATTCGGCTTCGAATTCGAAATCTACATCTATGCCTTCATAAAATTCCGGACCGTCATAGAGAATTAAAGGTGGAGTATTATCGGTGTCGGAAGTTGTTATCACAACGTCATCCAGGTAAATGCCGTTCATTTGGACGCCGGGATCAGTAACGAGCTGCCACCTGATGAGAACCTGGGAGTTTCCAACTAAACCACCTAATGACATATCGTATTCAGTCCAGTCGGAGCCTACTCCATAATATGTTGCAAGATTAACCCAGCTTGCTCCATTGTTCGGTGAAGCATCGATATACAAAAAGTCGAATAAACCGCCTTCGATATCGTATTTCATCCAGAAATTCAATTCAGCCTGCAAAGCTGTAGAAAAATCCAGCGGAGAAGCGATGGTGGCAGTATAGGTAGTGTTGGCTGCATAATCCCCGGCCGGGCTTTCTGTGAGTGAATGGGTGGGGGAATTGTATTGAGATGTAACAGTATCCCAGGTGTTGTTCCCTGCGGGAGTTGCTGCCAAAACCCATTGAGTCAATCCGCTTTCAAAATTATCTTCAAAGACAATAGTTTGACCAAACATGTAACATGCAACTAAACTAAGTAATAAAGTAAACATCTTTTTCATTATTCTACTCCTCATTGTAATTCTGAAATGCTTCTGAGTATCTTATTAACTGTTTTAATAGAACATGTTATAATCTTCAAAAACATCTTAGAAATTCTATATACTGGACAGCCACCGGACATCTCCGGTGGCTGTCACTTTTTAATTATTCAATTACTTGAGTAAGATCATTTTCTTAGATTGTTCATAATTTCCTGTTTTCATTTTGTAGAAGTAAATTCCGCTTGAAACAGGCTTGCTTGAATTATCCGTACCATTCCAGGTAATTGAAAAATTGCCTGTTTCTCTCACATCACTAACCAGTGTTTTGATCAGTTGGCCTTTTACATTGTAAACTTGGAGAGTTACGTAGCCAGCTTCTATGATCGAATAAGCAATAGTTGTAATCGGATTAAACGGGTTAGGATAATTATTATCGAGCATTGTAGTGGCCACAACAATATTTCCCGCACTCGTTCCGCTATAGGTGAATGGAA
Organism: Candidatus Tenebribacter burtonii; assembly: GCA_030765625.1. GTDB lineage: Bacteria > Cloacimonadota > Cloacimonadia > Cloacimonadales > TCS61 > Tenebribacter > Tenebribacter burtonii. The sequence continues at coordinate 7,550 of JAVCCF010000004.1, read as the reverse complement.
TTTCTACAATTTCAGATTCTTCTTCATCATATACAGCAGAAACACCGGCAATATAGGATTGGCCATTTATCAAACCAGTATATTGATATTCAAATACATCGAAACCAACACTGGCAAGTACAGTTCCCATATCATCGAGATATACATTGTAGCCAATGAGATCTCTTGAACTTGATGTTTGGTTAAGCGTGATGAAATCCAGGTTCGGGATTGCAGAACCTGTGCGAGAAGCAGCAATGCCGAAATTAGCTTCAAATTTCTTAGCTTTGAAAATCTCATCTGTTTCCTCTGCCAGGATCCACAGATCCATCAGGAAATCTCCAATAGTAGAGAGAGACATGGCAGAATAATTTGCCAGGGGACCGTAGAAAGATAAACCATCAGGCCCTCCACCATCACAGTCTATGCAGGGATAGGCATCTGTTGCAAAATAACCCATCGGCTCCATGAATACTCCTACAAGACTGGTTTCGGAAACAGAACCGAGGGAGATATTTTCTTCCCAGATATCATCGCCGGTGGTTTGAAGATCGGTGACAACGGCAATTTCTGTTTGGGTATCCCAATCTACAATGTGAAGCGCGTAATCCCAGATGCCGTATGTTTCCCAGGAGGAATGACGGAAGTCAAGCATCTCAAGGGTTACATCTGTATAGCCGGTAAGATCATAAACCACACCATAACCATAATCAAATGATTGGAAATAACCATCAGCTGGAACGCCGTTATGCTGAATCAATTCGAACAATTGACCTTCCGGTGCTTCCCAGGTAAGCAGGCCCAAATCAGGATCTACAAAAACATTATCCGGAGGATCGAATGTGGGGGGATTATAAATAAATTCATATTCTATAATCACTGACACTCCATCATCATATGCTGCTGATACTCCCGACAGGTAGGTTGTTCCTGCTACCAGATCAGTATATTGCCAGAATAAATCTGTTGTGAAGTTAGTAAATGTGCCATCCAGATAAACATTATAGCCCAGCAAGTCTCTTTCCAAAGGAGTTTCCCAGGTGGCAAGTCCTGTAGTTTCATCCAAATCCAGGTTCTCCGGCGGATTGAATATCGGAATATAACTGAATTCATATTCGATGATTTCTGATTCTCCCGGATCATCATATACGGTAGATACACCCGCCATGTAAGTTATTCCTACATCAAGATCGGTATATTGCCAGAATAAATCTGTAGTAAATTCGATGAAAACATCATCGAGGTAAACATTATAACCAATTAAGTCTCGGGCAACGGGAGATTCCCAGGTAGCAAGTCCTGTACCGGCATCCACAAACAGGTTTTCCGGCGGGAAGAATAAATCACCTAGTCCGGCGATTTTTAAAAGCCAGAAAGCAGAAGTTCCCGGGCCATAAGAAAATGTCCATCCTGCAACTACATAATTACCATCGGAGGTCAATTCCACAGAACGGCCATGTTCATAATCAAACGAACCGTAAGTTCCTGTCCAAACCGTGTCTCCAACTGCATCAGTTCTAACCAGATATATATCAAAAAGAGCTACATCAAAAGATTGGGTAGATCCTGCTATTATGTAGCCTCCATCCGGTGTCTGTTGCAAGGCATAACCAATATCGATCGAAATTCCACCATAAGTATTTGACCATACAGTTTGTCCGTTCGCATCTGTTTTAATGAGATAAAAATCACTAAGGCCTGCGCCGGAAGATTTTGTGTCTCCGGAAATCGCGTATCCGCCATCATCGCATTGCTGCACACAGTAGGATCTGTCATCATTTGTTCCGCCAAATGTGTTTGTCCAAAGGGTATCACCATCAGCATTAGTTTTTATCAGGTAAGCATCCCTTCCTCCCGCACCAAAAGATTCAGTGAATCCTGCAATAACATAACCTCCATCGATTGTCTGTTTTACCGAATTACCTTCTTCACTATCAACTGCTCCGAAGGTTTTGGTCCAAAGCGAATCTCCATTGGCATCGGTTCTGATTAGATAGACATCCTTTCCACCCGCGCCGAAAGACCTTGTTTCTCCCGTTACAATGAAACCGCCATCAGACGTCTCAGAAATCGACCGCGCTTTATCTGTACCAGTCCCGCCAAATGTGTTTGTCCAAAGGGTATCACCATTTGCATCCGTCTTAATCAAATAGAAATCATAACCCCCCGCACCAAAAGATTTTGTTTCTCCTGCAAGTATATAACCTCCGTCTAAACATTGTTGTATTGAACTACCTTTATCAACATCAGTTCCGCCATAGGCTTTGGTCCAAAGTGTATCTCCAGTAGCATCAACCTTTACCAGATATACATCATAATCCCCCGCGCCAAAAGAGTTTGTATATCCTCCCATAATGTAGCCGCCATCCGTTGTTTTTGTCATCGAATATCCACACTCTTTAACCATTCCGCCGTAGGAATTGCTCCAGATAAGATCACCGGGTTCCTGAGCTGTAATTCCGGAAACAATAAATAGGCTTAAAACAATAGATAGTAAAACGATTTTTTTCATGATTTTCTCCTTTTATTGATTATTATTAACTTTTTTTTGATTCAATATTCAATTACGATATTAAACGCATCTTTTCCAACCTATTTGCGATAATAACGGTTTTCAAGTTTCTCATCTCAATTATTTGATATTTCACGGATCGAAATCATTTTCCAAACACTATATCCGATACGATTTTCATTACTTTCCCATATTTCATTTTTCAATATCCTAAACATTTATTTTTCTCTTGAATTCCTCCCAGATTATCGAGTTATTCCAATATATATTGAATACTTCCTTCAATCCTTTAGCTAAATCAAGATGTTCTATAATCAAAGCGGTCAGATTAGAATTTGAGACAATTTTATCTTCCAGGGAAAACATGACGATTCTCTCATCAAAAATGTATAGCTTGAATGGAATTGGAAATTTGTCGACAACTCTCACCTGTTCGCCTTCCCTTTCAAATGTTTCAATGCTTTTTACAAGCAGGGGAATATTCATATCTTCAGTATTATAGATTGTTTTGATAGTTACCCCTTTTTTTAAAGAATTATATTCCGTTAGGTTATGGGGTTCAGTTAAATCCATTGCCAGCGGAGCTTTGACTAACGACAATATCTCTTTTTCCGCCATCTTCTCCAAGGTTTCAAATTTTTTTATAATGCTTTTTTTCTCTCTTATCACTTGAATATAATCTAATGGATGAGTATTTTCATTTGGAGCATTATATAGAGGTAAGAAGATTTTCGAAAGATCTGAAATAATTGTTTTATCTTTTTCATAATTCAATTTTAGTTTCCGCTGCATGTCTTTGAAAGCTATTGTCGGATTCGATAGCGCATATTTTTTTACACTTCCCAATATTTCAGTACACATACCCGCATTAACCAATCTGGATAAGTGCTCATATGTCTTGGATCGAGATATGCCTGTAATTTTTGATATCTCTGAGGCAGTACAATTACTTTTTTGCAAAAGCAGTAAATAAATTTTCGAAGCTGAATCCGAAAATCCAATTTGTTTTAAACTCTCTATAATATCTTGGTTACTCACCCGAACCTCCACTCCTGATATTGTTGTTCCCCACGGGGACAATAACCAATTTAAAAATATTAATGTCAAGAAAAACTTTTTTTTGTGATTCAATTGTTCTTTTTTTCTATTCATACAGCAAGCAGAATCTAAACTGGTTCAATAAAATTAAGAGTTTTAGATGAATATCTCCTGTATAAATCGAGATAAACGTCCTATTCAAAATTAAGACGCTTATCTCCTAATAGCACTACTTCATCAAAATCATTTTCTTCGTCTTTTCATAATTTTCTGTTTTAAGTTTATAGAAATAAATTCCACTTGTAACTTGTTTATTGTTTTCATCCCTTCCGTTCCAAGCAATAGAATGCTGACCAGTTGAAAGCTGATCACTGACAAGCTGCTTAATTTGCTGACCCTTCAGATTAAATATCTCTAAAGTAACCAGCGAGGATGTTTTTGTTACGTTAAACGAAATAGTTGTTTCAGGATTAAATGGATTGGGGTAGTTTCCTCTAAGTTCGGTCACAGTTGGCTCAACAATATCATCGTTATCAACATGAAATACCGGATCATCTTCAGATAATTCCGATTCCCAACCACCGTCATAGAGAGCAGACACATTGTAAATATATGTTCCCGTAGGAACGGCGACATCGATATATTCCAGTTCTGTTACACCATCTGCAATTAATAAACCATCACGATAAACATTATAGCTGTCGATACCTCTTGCCGGGGGATCCCAGTTGATCACTATATTTGGAGGGATCGATTGTGTTGTTACATTTATTGGAGGATTAAGTACAACTGTTGCTGTAACTGTTGCCGGCTCCGATTCCCCTTCATCATAAACTGCTGTTACTTCAAAATAGTAATCTCCTGCTGCAAAAGGACCATAAAAATCACAAGGTCCAGATGTAAAAAATCCGAGTAAAGTACCTTCGAAATAAACATTATATCCAAGTAGATCTCTTTGAATTAGTCGGGTTTCCGATTCCCATTCAAGACGAATAATTGAATTATAATCGATAATTATTGCAATTAAACCTGTAGGAGGGGGAAGAGCAGATTCTCCTTTTCTTAAAATCGCACCGCCATCTCCGGTAACAAACCCCAAGGTTTCATTTACGAAAAGAACTGAATTTAATTGAGAGAAAACACCCGAATCTTCAGCTTCCCAAATAGTGCCGCCATCAACAGTATGCATGATAGTCCCTTCGCCCCCAACCACATAACCATTAGTCTCCGAAGAGAAGTCAATTCCGTAAAAGGGTATTGTGAAATGTTGTGTTGTCCAGTTATTAAGATCTGATGTGGATGAAATACAGCCATAATCATCCCATCTCTTGCCGGCTGTAATTCCATTAGACTCATCAAAGAAATATCCATCATAGAGTTTACCTTCATAACTTACGGCTCCCAGCTCAAAATAGAAATTGTAAAAACTGAAACTTGTACCGGAATTTATTGTTTTCCCAACAAAAGGTTGAAAGATCGAATTTGAACCATAGACAAAACCGATAGATCCATCCACCATTTGTGCATCTTGCCAACCACCACCCATATATCCTGTCTGGATAATAGACCAGGTAGCTCCGGCATCGTCTGTTTTCAGAATTGTTTGATCGGTGCCTCCGGCTATGCCATTTCCACTGATATTGATATCAACTGAGAGTAGATTGCCGTATATTGCAACAGTTACAACTTCCCAACTTATTCCGCCGTTGACCGAGCGTAAAATAGTAGGACCACCACCGACTACAATTGCAGTATCAGCATTTGCATAAGAAACTCCATTGAGATTATTTGAAACTCCGGAAGTTATAATGTTCCATGTATCTCCGCTGTCAATCGTTCTTAAGATTAGCCCATTATCTCCAACTATTAAACCAATGTTCTCATCAAAGAAATCAATCGAATTCAAGTCTTGAGTTATGCCGGAATTTAATAAAGTCCAATCAGCTTGACCGATCAGGATAAAGGGAATAGTGATAAACAGTGTAAACAAAGACATCTTTTTCATACTTCACCTCCAAGTTTAGTATAAACAGGAAGAAAAATTACAATTCAAAAAAATATTTAAGAATATAAAGCCGTCAAATACTATTTAAATATTATTGATTATTTGATAAAATTTTTCAACTATCTCATTAAATCCATACGCAAGCTCTGTTGCAGCTGCTTCCTCTCGTGTGAACCATCTTAATCTTTGTCCTTCCATTAACTCTATCTCTGCGATATTCAGATTTTCTCTTTTCCAAAATGTATATTCTATTCTGTCATCAAATTCTTTTTGGCAAAACAATTTTAAATCATAAAATTCTAAATTCATTTCCTCTTTCATTTCACGAATGATGCATTGCTCAGGAGTTTCACCCGGTTCTATATGTCCACCAGGAACATCCCACATATTACGATAGGGAAGACCTAGTTTATCATCTCTTAATAATAGAAGTACATGATTATGATCGTTTACAAAAATGATGCTGGTATCTGAATGTTTCATTATAAAAAAATAGACTCTCCTATTTAAAGAAGAGTCTATAATTAAAACTTACAATTAAACTATTTTGTAACAGTAACAGTTCTAGATGTAACTGTTACATAACTTGTGAACATATTAAAAATGAAATCCATAACACTAGTTTCAGTTTTAATCTCATAATCTACAGCTTCATCAGCCATCTGGTTTGTATCTACTACATTCAATGGGGCAAGGCCGAATAATATATACCACTGACGAGTTTCTACAACTTGATTGCCCTGAGCACCATTACCAACCTGATGGATATTAGCTGAACATCCAACCAGAGCGATAACTGCAATAAGTGTGATGAATAGTACGAGTTTTCTCATTAACTTTTCCTCCTTTTTTATTTGAAACTTTTTATTGTTCCAATAGATGATTCAATTGATCTTAATTCCTCTTCATAAAACTTTAGTGGTAAGATATAATCTATCATAAAAGTTTTATTCATGCTATTTTCTGCAATCAATTTAATTGTAACAATGTCATCTTTTGAGAATGACAACTGATGGAAATCTAGATCATTATGTGCAAATAAGCCTTCATTAATTTTCAAATCCTGATTTTTCAACTTAAATTCTGCTATGTATTTATTAATTATACTATCATCAGAAAGTTCATTGTCAATAATTGAGAGAAAACAGGTAAAAGACCGTTCATTATCCAAAAAAACATTTACTGGCTCAATTATTATGTTAGAAGAATCTCTCATTATTTGGGTATTTTCTTTGATTGAAATCATAAGCTGTGAACTGACTTGTTTCCAGTTCTTTGGAGGATTGAAACTGATGCTCGTTTCCGAAGAAATATATTCTTGAGATAACAAAGCATGGTCAACAGTAAATGCAACTCCAGCATACTGGGTTGTTGCTTGTTCTTTTGCACAACCAAACAAACTTATGATCAATAGTATTATTACAATAACTTTCATTTATCAATATCCATATTTAATTGAATCAAAAAATGGTTTAGCGTTTAATCATGCAAGATATTTTGTTTCCCTGTCATTTTCTCTATCTTTACTTTCATAAACATTGTCCGTTCCAAGACAGTTTTCGGAAGCGTATAATTGATTCCTTCATAATGACGAAACATAATATTAATTGCTTCTTGCTTTTCGGTAATATCTTTGATAAATTGAATCTTTCCATAAACAATTACACTTTTATAGTATATTGACCAATCATCCTGAGGAACATTATTTATCAACTTATTATCAATATTAAAAACAAGGCAGATATTTGGATTGTCTTTTAAGATTTCTATCTTCTCACCTTTGAGAGCACAATGAAAATAAATCGTGTTGTCATGAAATCCAAAATTGATTGGTAATACATATGGCAAATTACCTTTACTCATACCCAGATAACAAACCTGTGTTTTGGTAATAATATCCAACATAATATTTTTTGTCTGTAATCTCTTTTTCTTCTTTTTTCATGAATTGACTTCTAATAATTTTGTATTCTTTTTAAATTTTCAGGATTCAGTGGTTAAGAATATTGTTGAGAT
>JAVCCF010000136.1 GCA_030765625.1 Candidatus Tenebribacter burtonii | reverse complement strand
TAAAGGTCCAGACTGGTTTGCCGGAATGGGAACAGAAACCAGTAAGGGAACTAAAGTATTTGCTCTCACTGGTGATGTGAAGAATACCGGATTAGTAGAAGTACCTATGGGTGTTACATTACGTGAACTGATCTTTGAAGTTGGTGGCGGTATTCCAAATGGAAAGAGGTTTAAGGCAGTTCAGCTGGGAGGTCCTTCCGGTGGATGCTTAACTGAAGATCATCTTGATACAAAGATTGATTATGAATCTTTAAAAGCTGCTGGTGCTATGGTTGGTTCCGGCGGAGTTATCGTGATGAACGAAGATAACTGTATGGTAAATATAGCAAAATTCTTTTTGGAATTCACTATGGAAGAATCTTGTGGAAAATGTATTCCCTGCCGTGTTGGTTTAAAACAGATGTATAAGATCATGGAGCGTATCACTTCAGGGAATGGGAAACAAGGTGATATTGAAGAACTGGAGCGATTAGGCAAAAATATTTGTGAATTGTCTCTTTGTGGTCTGGGTCAAACTGCCCCAAATCCTGTTCTCAGTACAATACGCTATTTCCGACATGAATATGAATCACATATTAATGACAAAAGTTGTAAAACCAAAGTTTGCTTACCGTTAATGCACTTTTTCATTAATAAAGATAAATGTATTGGCTGCGGATTGTGTTCAAGAAAATGTCCAGTGAGCTGTATTCTTGGTAGTAGAGATGAAAAGTATTTTATTACCCAAGAAGATTGTATTAAATGTGGGAACTGTATGGAAGTTTGTCCTGTTTCCGCTATTAGTAAGATCGCGGGTGTAGGTTATAAACCTATAGATGATTCTGATAGTATTTACGGCTAAATAAAATTAAATTAAATAAAATAAAAGGAGTTTTCATGTACGAAAAGATTTTTGAAAAATATTCTCCTGATAAAGAGAATTTAATCTACATTTTACATGATATTCAGGATTCTGATCCTCAGAATTATGTTTCTGAAGATGCTGTACAAAAAGTAAGCGAATTTCTTAGAATTCCTATTAGCCACATTTATGGAGTACTTACTTTTTATACTATGTACAGTACGAAACCTCGTGGGAAAAATGTTATTCGTCTCTGTGAATCACCACCATGTTTTTTGAAAGGTTCAGAAAAGATATTAATGCAATTATGTGAAATACTAAACGTAAAAGTTGGTGAAACAACAGAAGATGGATTTTTTACGGTTGAGCTTTGTGCCTGCTTAGGTATATGCGGGAATGCTCCGGCTATGATGATCAATGAAGATGTTTATGGTGATCTTACTGATGAAAAATTAATTAAGATCATTAATGACATTAAAAGGAGGGCTTAGAAATGAAATTTTATCGAAGCCATGTATTGATCGCCATTGATGATAATAGTTTAAAAGCAGGTGTAAAGAAAATTGAATCACTTTTGCGTGCTAAATTAGATAAGAACAACTTGTCAGAGGAAATTAATGTACTTGAAACAGGTGGTCTGGGCTATTTCGGTACAGGTGTAAGTATGACTGTTTATCCTGAACAGATCACTTATGCCAACTTGAAAGAAGAAGATATCAATGATATAGTGGAAGAACATTTTCTAAAGGGAAGAGTTGTTTCCAGATTGGTTTTGAATTCTACCATAACAAAAAAATATAATTTCAATTATAAGAATCGTGTTGTTCTGGAAAATTCCGGTATTATTGATCCTGAAAATATTGAAGAATATATTGGTGTTGGCGGTTATGAAGCCTGGGAAAAAGTATTAACCCAAATGAAACCTTCAGAAGTAGTTGATGAAGTGAAAGCTTCTGGATTACGTGGACGTGGTGGTGCAGGATTTCCGGCAGGAGTCAAATGGAGTTTTACTGCTCCTATTGAAGCAAAACAAAAATATGTTGTGGTAAATGCAGATGAAGGTGAGCCCGGAACATTCAAAGATCGTCTAATTATGGAGGGCGATCCTCATAAATTATTAGAAGGGATAATGATCGCTGCTTATGCTGTTGGTGCTACTAAATCTTATATTTATATTCGGGGTGAATATAAACTTTGTATTCATCGTCTGGAAGTCGCAATCAAGCAAGCTAACGAATATGGAATATTAGGAAAAAACATTTTCAGCAGTGGTTTTGATCATGAAATAGAAATTAAAATTGGAGCCGGTGCTTATGTCTGTGGTGAAGAAACAGCACTTATCGAATCGATGGAAGGTAATCGCGGAACACCACGCTATAAACCACCATTCCCCGGAGTTGAAGGAGCCTGGCATAAACCTACAGTTGTTAACAATGTAGAAACCATTGCTAATGTACCTGCTATAATCAAGAATGGAGCTGATTGGTATAATACAATCGGTGTTGAAGGATGTCGTGGAACAAAAGTATATACCATGATGGGTGATTTGAAACTTCCAGGATTATGTGAAACTGAAATGGGAACCAGCCTAAGAACTATTATTGATGAATACGGTGGAGGAATGAAAGATGGTAAGCAGTTTAAAGCTGCATTAGTTGGTGGAGCTGCCGGTGTATTCCTTCCTAATGAAATGCTGGATGTGAAAATGGATTTCAATAGCCTTAAAGAATATTCTGCAGTTCTTGGCTCAGGAGCTATCCTTGTTATGAACGAAGATGTAGATATTGTTGACATTCTGTGGTCAATTATTCGTTTCTTCCGTCATGAATCTTGCGGAAAATGTAATCCCTGTTCAAATGGTAATCCAGTATTATATAAACTTATTGATAAAATAAGAAAAGGTAAAGGTAAAGAAGCTGATCTGGATATGATGATCAAAGTTTCAGAAGTAATGAACAAAACATCATTCTGTGCTTTAGGCCAGTCACCATACATGCCGATAAAAAGTGCTATTGATAATTTTAGAGATGATTTTTTAAAAAGAATGAAGTAAAAGAGATATGAAAAATAAAAGAAATATGGAGGATAGCTAAATGATAGTTTATCTTAATGGAAAAGCTTATGAAGCAAAACCAGAAGAAACTGTTTTACAATTAGCTTTGAGAAACGGGATTTATATTCCGCATTTATGTTACCATGAGAAAACCGGGAAAGCTGCGAAATGCCGTGCATGCGTAGTAGAAGTAGAAGGAATACCCGGTCTCAAAACATCATGTAATCTACCTGTAAGAGATGGGATGGTTGTTAGTTCAAAATCCGAAAAAGTTCTTCAGGCGCAAAGAATGGTTGTAGATCTGGCTTTGTCATCTGGACAGCATGATTGCCTTTCATGCGAACAAAATGGAAATTGTGAATTACAGGATGCTGCATACTATCTGGGAATTGAAAGACCTAGTTTTCAGCTTTATGATAATGATTATGAAGTTGATGATTCCAGTGAGTTCATTCGGGTTGATCGTTCAAGATGTATCAGTTGTGGACGATGTGTTGAAGCTTGTAACAAAACGGTTGTAAATGAAGTTATTAATTTTGGAAATCGAGGATTTGATACTAAGATAGTCTTTGATAACGATCTCCCTATGGGTACTTCCACCTGCGTTCAGTGCGGTGAATGTATGCAGATCTGTCCTGTCGGATGTATTATTGATAAAAGATCAATTGGCAGCGGTAGAAACTGGGAATTTGAGAAAGTGGAGACAGTTTGTCCTTATTGCGGTGTTGGCTGCAGATTGGAAGTTCATGTAGATCGTAAAAACGGTAAAATTATTCGTGTAAATGGTGTGGAAGATTCACCTACCAATAATGGTATGCTTTGTGTAAAAGGCCGTTTTGGCTTTGACTTTGTTAATAGTGAAGAGAGACTTACAACTCCTCTTATAAAAGAAAATGGAAAATTCAGGGAAGCTGAATGGGATGAAGCAATTGCACTAGTTGCCAGCAAGTTTTCTGAAATAAAGAAAGAATTCGGCAGTGATGCCATTGCCGGTTTGGCTTCTGCCAAAGTGACAAACGAAGAGAACTTTGCTTTCCAGAAATTCATTAGAAGGGAGGTGGGTACAAATAACGTCGATCATTGTGCCCGTCTCTGACATAGCTCTACTGTGGCCGGTCTGGCCGCTTCATTAGGCAGTGGTGCTATGACAAATGATATCGCTGGAATAAAAAAAGCAGATGTGATCCTGATCATTGGTTCTGATACTTCTGCAGCTCATCCTGTTATTTCTGCTCGTATTAAGCAGGCAGTTCGTGAAGGAAAATCAAAATTGATCGTTATCGATCCGAAGAAGATCGTGATGGCAGATTATGCTGAAATTTATGCTGCTCACCGTCCTGGTTCTGATGTTGCTGTATTGAACTGTATGATGCATGAAATTTTGAAAAACGGTTGGGAAGATAAAGAATATATTAAGAATCGTTTAGAAGGTTTTGACGAGTTTAAAGCTGAAGTAATGAAAGATAAATATTCTCCTGAAAACGTAGAAAAACTTTCAAACATCCCAGCTGAAACATTACGCCAGATCTCTGAGTTGTTTGGAAAAGCAAAAACTGCTTCTCTGTATTATGCTATGGGAATTACTCAGCATACCACAGGTACAGATAATGTATGGTCAACTGCAAATCTGCAAATGATCTGTGGAAACCTGGGAGTAGAAGGTGGTGGTGTTAATCCGCTTCGTGGGCAGTCTAATGTGCAGGGTGCCTGTGATATGGGTGGACTTCCCAATGTATATCCTGGTTACCAGAAGGTTGTAGATGAAAAAGCTCAAGCAAAATTTGAAAAAGCCTGGAATTGTAAACTCGATAACAAGGTTGGAATTACTGTTACAGAAATCTTTGATGCTATGTATGATGGTACTTTAAAAGGTCTATATGTAATGGGAGAAAATCCCTATCTTTCCGATCCAGATCAAAATCATATTATTAAAGCAATGGAAAGAGTTGATTTCATGGTTGTTCAGGATATGTTCATTACTGAAACTGCAGAATATGCAGATGTGATCTTGCCGGCTGCTGCTTTTGCTGAAAAAGATGGACACTTCACAAATACCGAACGTAGAGTTCAACGAATTAATAAAATAATTGAACCTCCAAAAGGTGTAATTACCGATTGGGAGATCATTCAACTTATTGCAAATGCCATGGGTTCTGATTGGAATTATAAGAGTGTTCGTGACATAACAAAAGAGATTAATGAACTTACACCACAATATGCTGGAATTACTTGGGAAAGAGTGGGAAGATTTGGCTTACAATGGCCATGCCCTAACGAAGAACATCCGGGAACTCCTTATCTTCACAAAGGCAAATTTGCCCGAGGGAAAGGTCTCTTAAGGCCAATTCCTTTTAAAGAACCGGATGAACTTCCTGATGAAGAATATCCATTGATCTTGACCACAGGTCGAGTATTACAACAATTCCATACTGGAACTATGAGTAGAAAGACAGAAGGTTTGAATAACCTTGCTGGTCCAATGGTAATGATATCTGTTGATGATGCAGAAAGAATGGGGATTAGCAATAGTGAAGTCGTGGAAATTTCAACCCGAAGGGGAGAGATAACTGCTCCTGCATTTGTGACAAAAAGAATTTCAACAGGTGTAATTTATATTCCATTCCATTATAAAGAATCACCTGCAAATCGTCTTACCAATTCAGCTATTGATCCTATCGCAAAAATTCCAGAATATAAAGTATGTGCTGCTAAGGTTCAAAAAATAAATTAAAGAAAAGGAGAGAATTATGGCAAATTTCAATGCCCCGGCAAGTATTGCCGAAACAGTAATCAGTAAAGTAGGTGTATCAAAATGTAAATTGAACACTTGGAATGTGATCCTTCTGGGAATCCTGGCAGGTGCTTTTATTGCATTCGGAGCTGAGCTCGCCACTAGAATGGGAGCAATGATCACTTTTGACAAAGGAATTTCCACTCTGGTCTTCGGATCAGTCTTCAGCGTTGGACTTATGTTAGTTGTTATTGCGGGAGCGGAACTCTTCACCGGCAACAACCTGATGGTCATGTCTGTTCTGGCAGGAAAAGCAAAAGTTGGACAGATGTTAGGAAAATGGGCTATCGTTTTTATCGCCAATTTTATTGGTTCTATGTTACTAGTCTGGTTCATGTATGCTTCTGGTCTGGTTAGCGGAGCAGTAGCCGATAAAGCTGTTGCCATTGCTCAAGCGAAAGTCGGTTTGGATTTCATGCCGGCATTTTTCCGTGCCATTATGTGTAATTGGCTGGTTTGCTTGGCAGTTTGGCTGGCAATTGCTTCTCATGATATCACAGGTAAGATATTCGGAATTTTCTTCCCGATCATGGCATTCGTTGCTTCAGGTTTTGAACACAGTGTTGCCAATATGTATTTTATTCCCATCGGAATGTTTTTAGATCCTGCACATAGTATCACTTGGGGTGGTTTCTTTCATAATATGATTCCGGTTACCATAGGAAATATTGTTGGTGGCGCTGGTTTCGTTGGAACTATTTACTGGTTTGTTTTTAGAAAGTGTGCATCTAAGTAATTATTAAATAGCGACATAACCCGCTTCGGCGGGTTATGTCTGTTTGTTGAATTATTTAAACTATGAAAACCAAGACGAAAATAAACGATATCACGGCGGTAATTCTGGCAGGTGGTAAAAACTCCAGAATTCAAAAAGAAAAATCCCTGATCAGAATAAAAGGAGATCATCTTATTGATAAACAGGTACAACTGCTAGGAAATATTTTCGAGAATATCATTATAGTTACAAGCAAAGATGAGCTTAGAAGAAAATTCCCAGATCTGATCATCGTAGAAGATGAATATAAAAACTGTGGTCCCCTTGGTGGGATACATGCAGCTATGAAACATGCTTCAACCGATTCAATATTTGTATTTGCCTGTGATATGCCTAATCTTAAAACCAGTATAATTCTTCAACAGGTAGCAACTTATAGAAGTACAACTTGTGATATCTTAGTTCCAAGACATAGAGAAGGAATTGAACCATTACATGCAATCTATTCCAAAACGAATTTACCATTTTTAGAAAAATGCCTTGTAGAAAGAAGATATTCAGTTAGAAGTTTCTATAATAAAGTAAATGCTGGTTATCTTAATCTGGACGCAAAGCATATTGATAGTTTTTTCAATATAAATACATATGCAGATCTCAAAAAGATCGTTTAAAAAATTTCCTCATCAAAACCAGTATATAAATTAAACCTTTTACCTCTGGCAAATCCAATTATATAGGTCTTATATTCCCAACCTAAACGAATAGCTTCAGATGTTGCGGCAGATTGAGATACTATAAGTGGAATATCAAGACGGATACATTTCTTCACGATCTCAGATGAGATCCGACCGCTGCAAATTAGATATGAATCACTCAATTTTACGTTATTCCTCACTGCCATCCCAACTACTTTATCTACTGCATTGTGTCTGCCGATATCATTGGCTGAGAAAATTAATTTATTCCCCTGAATTATTCCTGCACTATGAACCCCGCCGGTTTGTTTAAAAAGTAATGAATCTTGCTGAAATTGCTGCATTTGATTTAAAATATCTTCAGCTTTTAACTTTATTTTGGGGAAATTATTTCGCTCTCCCGATATAGCAGATGACAATGATGAGCCACAACCTGATGTTTTTTCTCCTGTCTCAAAAAAACTTGTGATCCTATCTTCAGGAATTTGCAGCTGGAAATCTATATAAAGTTCATCATTATTAATTTTAGAGGATATTAACTCTTTCATATTTAAAAGCAGACCTTCCGAAAACAAAAAGCCAATAGCCAGTTCCTGTAAATTTTCCGGCATACAAGCAATAGAAACAAGCCGTTTATAATTTACAAAAATTCTGAAAGATACTTCCTTCACAACCGGATCAGTCATTATTTCAAAGTTGCCATTTTTATATCGCTTAATTTTCTGTTGTGTTTTTAGTTCATTCATTTCTATTCCTTTCGATTTTGTTGCAGATCAAGATATCCACAATTTCCTGCAACTGGCAATATTCAATTATTAACAGTAAAACGATATAGCTGCTTATTTCTTTTTCTTTCTGAAAACTCTCGTTATTATCCAGATACTAAAAGCAATCATAATTGCTTTTACGGGTATCACTGGTATAAATTTTGTTTTATCTCCCGTAATTTCAAATACACCTAAAGGATCATTTGAAAATTTGCCGCCAACCCCTTCACCACCAGGTCTATTCTCTTTTGGAGCTTCGTCTGTCTCTTTACCGGCAATACTCTTTATTTTTGATAGATCAGGTCCATGACCACTTCCACCACCAATACTATATCGTATAGCACTTACAGGGATAATGGATTTTTCTTTAGTCTCGATCATCTCTCCAAATACAAATTTAACATCAGCAGCTTTTTGAATTTTTCTGTAAATAGATTCGAACATTTTGTTTAATTCCATAATTTTCTCCTTATCTTTATTATTAATCCTATATTAAAAAAAAATATATAGAAGTTTTATTTTTACGTCAAGCATAAAAATCTGGACATAAATATTCATCCTGATTCCATTTTAAAGGGTTTTTATCAATGTAATCTGATATCCTGATCAATTCCTCTTCATTACGAATAATATGATCATAAAATGAACGCTGCCAGTAAAAATCATTTTTTCCATATTGATGAATTAATTTGGATGATGTTGTTTTAAATGAACCAATCAATTCGGATATTGATTTAATTTTACGTATGGATTTATGTAGGGACAGGTCGTGACCTGTCCTATTTTTCAAACCGGACAGGTCAATATCCGTCCTATTTTTTAAACCGGACAGGTCACGACCTGTCCCTACATTATCAATAATTTTAATTATAATATGAACATGATTTGGCATTACAATGGATTTGATTATTTTAATATATTCAAAATGATTTTCCAACCATTTTATCCTATCTTGAACAATCCGTCCTGCACCATTCAATTCCATTTTGCAATTATGTATACAACCGAAATATTCTAACATTCCCTTTGTACAAATGGTCACAAAATAATAACCAGGTGTGGAATAATCATAATTTGCCATACGATTGCGTTTACGATTATGAATCATTTTGTTTTCTACAATTTTAATCCCAATTTATCAATATCATTCATCAGCATTACCGTTTTTTCTATCACATTACAAACTTTGATAAAATGCTCGATCTCCTGGTAACTGAGTTCTCTACCTTTGCGTGACTTCAACCAATGTTCCAGAACTTTGTAACCACCAATATAGAAATCCCAGACTTCCGGTTTAACGGGATAAAAATATAGATTTGGATTAATTTGGATTTTCTCTTCAATGTAATTAATTGTCTCAACATTAACTTGATCCGCTTTTCCTATGAGTTTTATCGGATTATCTGGATAAGTCTTCTTCAATAAATGATGTTCTATTAATTCAGTTCCCAATTCTGCCAGTTTCTTAAACTGCTCTTCATTATCTATAAAAGGAACGCGGGGGAAATCTATTTTTAATAATTCTAAATACTTTTCTCTATAAGTTGGAGAATGAAGCACTGCATAAATATAACCTATAATTTCTTCGGGTGTTGGTTTAAAAGAATACTTTTCATTAATGAATTTTACAAACTCATTTGTAAAGTTCACCTGTTTATTCAAATGTGTTTCTTTTGCGAAAAGATCATCATCTTCTATTTCATTATAAAGATAGAGTGGTGCAATATATGATTGCCCACCTATTGTATGAATGTCAATTAGCTTATCAGTTACTGAAAAAAAATTGAATGATTCAGCACCATAATCATTTCTTATAAAACATAAACCAACATTATCTTCTTTTAGAAAATGTTGCATTATTTCATTTGAATTTCTTCTTAAAGCATAAGAATAAATTATATTCCTGATATCAAAAGGTCTGTAATATACATCAGTTAATTTTAAATATTCAAGATTTTTATATTTTGATTCAAATCCCCAGCCATCTGATGGGTTAAATTCATATTTTATCTTAAAATCATCAACATCTAATTTACTCATATCATCATATATTTTCGATGCTTTTTGAAAATCAAATTTTATAAATAAATTATCATTACCAGTTTGGATTCCACTTTTATAATTTTCAAAAATTTCAGTAATTCCCCAGAAGTTTCCATAATCTTTGATCAAATCAACATCATTCATTTGTGTAAAGAAACTTAAATTATCTTCAAATCGTTTTGCAGCCCAGCGTGTTTTATTAAATTCATCATTGAAATCATTATAATCTATCAATTTCCATTCAACTGAATTAATATCATTAGCGAGCAGAAATTCATATTTTTGTTCTCTTTTTCCAAAACAATCAGAATAATAAATCTTACATTGTTCATTTTGATCTTCAGTTTCATTCTTCACAAAGATATTAATGGAAACACCCTGCATAATATCGAAAACATTCTGGTCAATTCCACCATCAGGTGCATTTTCACCAATACGACTGTTTCCGTGCAGGTTCAAAATATAAATTTCATCGAAACATTTGAGAAGTTCGTTCCGCATTTTACGGTGAATGAGTCCGTTAATAAAAGAGTTATTAGAGATGAACCCGAAAACACCTTTTCCATTTTGTTCAATTTTCCAGTGTGCATAACGAATGAATTTAATATAATCGTCATTTAATGGTTGAACATTTTTTTCATCTTTGGGTTTATAAATTTTGTTTAACTCTGTTATCCAATCTTTGTTATTTCTGGATTTACTGTTATAAGGTGGATTTCCAGTAATTACTAAAATATCTTTTTCTTTTTTAATCTTAAGAGCTTTTTCCCCTTCTCTCGAAATAACCGGCATATGAAGATCTATTTGTGGTTCTGCATCATCAAGTGTGTCTGCCAGGTAAACATTGAATCTCTCATCTTTCTTTAGATCATAACCTTTATCTTTTAGAAGCTGAGAAAGTTTAAGATGACAAACGGCATAAGGTGCAACGAGGTATTCAAAACCATAAAAATTCTTCAGTATATGATCTTGAATTATTTTGGTAAATCTTCCGTCATTTTTATCTATCTTTTCAAAAATAAGGTTAAATATCATAACCAGGAAAGTTCCTGTACCAATGGCAAAATCTAGAACTGTAACTGATGAATCTATAAAACCGTCTTGTTTGTTGAATTTTTCGATCAGGATTTTGTTTATTGAACGGGTAATAAAGCTTACAACTTCTTCCGGAGTATAATAAACTCCTCTAGATTTTCTTTTCTTTGCATCGAATTCTCCCAAGAAATCTTCGTAAAAATAGAGATATGGATCTTTACTTGTTTCAAAAGAGAGATTCTTCTTTATGCGTGGCATATCTGTATTATTTATGAGGTTTACAATCTCTTTGAAAATCCAATGAATATGAGTGGGCATATCATCGTAATTAATAATGTTAAAAAACTCTTTTATTACCTCAAAGGAATGTGGAATTAACTTTGCTCCATCTTCGAGATCTATATCTCCATCTGTTTGAAGATGTGCCAGGAAATATCCGTAAATAACTGTTTGTGTAAAAGCATCTGAGAATTCTTTAACTTCTAAATCTTCAACGAGGGATGTTTTGAATGTGTTATGCAGACCTTTCAATCTTATCGTAAAGTTGTCATCGTTATCTTGCTTGAATATTTCGATTATAAATTCTTTTAAGGTTCTTCCTCTGATTGCTAAACTTGTTGCTAACTTTTTTGAATTACTTATTTTTAATGGTTCGGAAAAGAAAAATTTTTCAAATAATCTTAAAACGTTTTTGATATTTGCTTCATCTAATTTTGATCCGGCTTTTTCAATATCTGTAGAATAGCATAGAGTTGCTCTCTCTAATATTTCGTTATCTTTTATCAAAATGAAGTCGTGATAATTTGTTAAAATGAGATTATCAGAAATTGATAGATACCGTTTTAGTTGTGCTGTTTTTAAGGTTTTGTCCAGGTTTTCACCAATTTGTTTTGTTTCTATATATCCAATGATAGCACCACTTTTCTCAACTAAGAAATCCGGCGCACCAAATCCTTCTTTTCTTCTTGGTTCATGAATAATTTTTATATAATTGTTTGGTTTTATTTCATTCAATAAATTTTCAAAAGGTGTTCGATAATTATGCTCTGTTCCATCTGTTCCAATCGTTTTCAAATCTTCAAGATACTTATATAATTCTGTCATTAAATCTCCTCGAAATAGATGAATATTTATAATGATTCGAAACTTAAAGAGAGTTCATTTAATGTCAAACAGATAATTTTATATCATTAATATAAAAAATCTGGACACAAATCTCATTAAACATTACTTAAAATTTCAGGAGAAATGATTGCAGAAAATGAGTTACTCTTAGCATTACGAAGGCAAACTTTGTAACGAGAGGTGAAAATAAATTTATGAGGAATTAATGATTTATGGTAAAAGAATTTAGTTTTAGAGGAAATTATCCAAATTTTAATATTATAAGTTGTTTGGTTGAATATAATGATTGTGATATGTGTGTTAATCAACCGGGATTTCTGCCTGTTGAAGTAAAATATGAATGTACAGATGAAACCAGGGGAATGCTAAAACTATCTCTACTGGAAAGTATATATTTTTGCAAGAATAATAAAGTTAATAATCTGAAATTATTGGAATTATTACTTGCTGGTAAAAATGGTGATGAAGTTAAACAAAAACAAGCTGATGAAATAGTAAAAAAATATATAACAAATATTAAAAAATATCTGAGTAAATTATCTTTTTATGAGAATGAATATGTCATACCGTCTATTAGCAAGAAAGATTATACGGAAGAATTGATAAGTCATAAAGGTACGATGTTACTCAAACTTATCCAAACTGGATATCCTGTTCCCGATTTTTGTATTCTTACTTCAAAATCAGATCTGTTAAGCAGCGATGAAAGAAAAAAATATGTTACTGAAACAATCAGAAATCTGGAACAAATGACTAAACAACAATTAGATTCTGAGGAAGATCCGTTGATCTTTGCTATCCGAAGTGCAATGCCTTCTTACATTCCAGGCGTAATGCCGACATTTTTAAATGCCGGAGTAACCAGGAAATCATATATCGCTTTGAGTAAAATATATGGAAAGACAGTTGCCAATAAAATATATCTGAATAATCTGCAGACGATTGATTATCATCTTTCAAGTAAATTTTCTGATCCGATCTCTCAGGAAGATTCTGATGCGGCAGTGCAAATAGAAATTTTATATGATCGAATTGCCGCACGTGATAAAAGACTGCTCACAGATGCATTATACCAGGTATTATTTTTCGTTAAACGCGCTTATGATTATTATGAACAAAATCAGGATCTTCTTCTTACTTTTTTCCGGGATGTAAAAAGATATCCTTCTCTCATTTTCCAGAAAATGGTTTGGACAATTCGTAATGAACAGTCATACCCGGGAGTTTTATATAGCCGACACTCCAGAACCGGTTTGGGAATTCAGATAGAAAGTGTTCCAAATATCTTTGGAGAAGAGATCATGACGGGTTTAGTAAAAGCGGAAGATAATGAGTTTTTTGATCGAGATTCTCTAAAAAGTGAATTTCCAGCAATATATCATTTTGAACCATTATTAACACAATTAGAAACTACACAGCAATCACCAGTTACAATTGAATTTGCCGCTGAGTCAGATGGCGTTTCAAATCTTTTTGCTATATTACAATTAAATAATTCTGAATTAACAGGACGAGCGATATTGCTTTCAGCCGTGGATCTGTTTCAACAAAAGATTATAAGTTCAAAACGTTTAATAGAATTGATAAGACCATATCATCTCAATCAGATATTTTCTGAGAGAATTGAAAGAGCATCTTTAGAGACTCTTAAATTTTTTGGAAAGGGAATTTCTGTTTTGCCTCGTACGGCGGTTTCTGCCAAAGCATATTTTTCGGCTGCAACTGCATTAGAAGCAAAAAAACTTGGTGAAAAAGTATGTTTTTGTAAAGAGAGTTTTGTTCCGACAGATACAATAGTAATGGGTGAAATGGATGCAATTGTCAGTTTGACACCTGCGGCAATTCATGTTGTTACTGCTTGCAGAGGTTATGGTGTTCCTGCCTTTTTAGATTTGGAGAAATTTGGAATTCAATTCGAAAATAGTAAACTGGTGAATGAAGAAGGAGTAAGAATAAATGAGGGTGATTGGATAACAATATCCAGTAAGAAACAAAATATATATTTAGGGAAGGCAACATTTACACCTGCTAGATTTCAGAAATATCTGGAAGGTGAAAAACTCAAAATGAAACCTAAGGAAGAGAATGTTTTCATTAACATGTCAAAAGCTTTTAAAGTATATGATAAAGTTGTAGAAAATTTAGAGTTAGATCAAATTTCAGAACTTGATGACTT
>JAVCCF010000180.1 GCA_030765625.1 Candidatus Tenebribacter burtonii | reverse complement strand
GTTGTTTATTTGTGAGTTTCCGTGGACGCATTGTTAACCATTGTTCCACTTCGATACGGTTGCGAGTCTTTTCTAGGGGCACGCCGCCGTTAAACAACATGGAGCGAAGCGGAATGTTGTTTAATGGATGGCAGCTGCCACGCTCTTCTTGCTTTTCTCTCAATCTGAGAGTGGAGCTGTGTGTTAGGGGCTTCATTTCCATTTTTCAACAATCTCTATTTCCTTTTTTGTTAAGCAGTAAAGTTCATAAACCATTTGATCTATTTCTTTGCTGTTATAAGCAATTTTCTTTTGTAATTTGTTAATTTCATTTTTGTAATTATTAAAATATTCTTCCCATTCATCTTGCTGTGGTAGAGTAAGTTTTACTTTTTTCTTTTTCAATTCAGAAATTAAAATTTTAAAATCAAAATCAAAAAATGTTTTCATTTTATTGCTGAAATTTTCAAGCTCAAAATTTGCTTTCATACGATGTAGGAAGTTGTTAATCTTTACTTGCTTTTGTTTATTTAAAGAAAGCATAATATCTGCCTTTTCAACGTATATTTGTTTGTTATCTATATGGAATGATTTTGGAAATGGGATTTTTGACACATATGTTGATTTGAAACGTATTCTTCCACCTTTTTTTATGTTACCAAGTATAGGACAATAATTTGAAGCTAAAAACTTAAAAAGAGTAGAATTAAATATTGGTAAATATGCTTTATTATTTGATGGTATGAAGAAACAAGTCATATCTGGAATATATTTCTCAACATCAAGAACAAATCTATTTTGAATTGAGATGTCTGGATAAATAATTTTTTCTTCATCATAATTAACATATTTGTTTATCTGCTGTAATTCATACCATTTATGAGTACCTTTAACAATTCCTTCTTTTATAATGGATCTTGAAGATAATTGTGATTTATAATGGCTAAAATATTTGAAGGTGTTTTCATAATCTTCTAATTTTATTAAAGTATTAATATTATTTACAAACGTGTATGGGAAAAACAGGTATTTTTGTTCTGTAATTATAAGATGGTATTTTTCAAGCTCTCTTCCAAAACATATTTTCCTGAATAGAAGTAATTCTTTAGGGTCATTGTTAGTTATTTTTTTTACTTCATTTTCTGAATAAATAAATAGTTTATTTAAACCTGATTTAATACCTGCAAAAAACTTGTTACCAACACTATTAGACAAAGGTTTATATTTCGATTCTAGTTTAGATATTAAGGAATTTATTTCATTACTACTTAAATTCCAATTATTATTAGATAAATTATTGTGAGAAATTTTCGAAAATTCAAAACAATGTAAATCTCTTTTTTTTATTTCATCGAGTTCCATAATTTCTTTAAATCGTAAAAAACTGTCCGGTTTTTTTTTTATTATAGTAGCTATACTTGGAAATGTTCCAACTCCATTAAAAATTTTCAATTCCCCAAAATCTATAAATTCAGAAAAATAGTAATTTGAAATATAATTTCGTAATTGTATTCCGTAATTTGATCGAATCCATTTATTTGGTGCAATGTATGAAAGGATGCCATTATTTTTTAGTAATGTAATCCCTTTTTCGTAAAAATATACATATAAATCAGCATTCCCATTTGCACATTGATAATTAGAAAGCAAATATTTTTTGTTAGCAATAACTTCAGCTCGAACATACGGTGGATTTCCGATTACAACATCAAATCCACCTTTATGCATAATTTCAGGAAATTCTTCATTCCAATTAAAAGCTTTTCCCTTTTCAATTTCAGGATCATCAATTAAAGAATTTCCGCATTTTATATGCTTACTCAAATCAGTTAACTTTCTTCCTCTTTTAGCCGTTTTCAACCAAAGTGAAAGTTTAGCAATTTCAACTGATTCCTCATTGATATCTACACCATAAAGATTATTTTCTAAAACTGCTGTATCAATGTCAAAAGCTGAAAGTTGATCTTTTCTTAAATCTGTTTCGAGATCAATAATAAAATTATGCTCATCAATTAAAAAATTCAAAGCTTGATTAAGAAATGCTCCGCTTCCGCAAGCTGGATCAATAATTTTGAGAGACAAAAGCCATTCTTTGTATCGTTCAAGTTGGTCGAAAAGCAACACACCTTTTTTTGAAGTAGTATTCTTAGATTTTCTAAAATATGTTTCATCGACTTCTAGGTTAAATAATTTCAGTTCTTTTTTCTTTTCTTCACAAAGCAAGCGGATTGTATTTTCAACGATATATTTTGTGATGTAACTTGGAGTATAAAAAACACCTTCTTTTTTTCTTCTAGTTTGTTTTTTGTCTAAATTATTTCCGCTTAATTCAGCATTTATTTTTTCAATCTCTGTTAAGCTATGCTCAAATATGTGACCTAGAATGTTTACATCAATTTCAGAGTCGAAGTCATAATTTGAGAGTTTAAGTGAGTCTTTAATTAATATTTCATCATCAATTATAACATTATCCAGAATATCATCAAATTGAAATAAACCACCATTGTAAGCACTAATATTATATTTTGGGTTACCTTCATTAATGTACTTAAAAAATCTTTTAAACTCACTAAACAGAGGAGTGTAATGGTCCATTCCTTTTAATTTTTTATAATCTTCGATAATTTGAGAGACCATATTTGCAGGGATTAACCCTTTATCTTCTGCGAAGAAAATAAACAGAAATCGATCTAATAATTTTTGGGATTTTTTGAATAAGAGCAGTTTATCAAATTGAGGATTGTTTTTTGTTAAGTTTCGGAAAATTTTGTTTCTGAAATCAGAGTAATCGTTATACAGTTTCTTTGAAATTTGTTCCTCGTGCTGATTTGATTTCTCTTTCATTAACGAAGGTTTATCTGAAAAAATACTATCTTTACTGAGACATAAATAAAGAAATTTGAATTTTTCTTTAGAAAGTTGGAATAAATTGAATTCTTCAAATTTTGGAGCATCATCAATATACAAACGGATTTTTTCGAAATTTGAGGTTATTACATATTTGCAATTTGATTGATGAACTTTATAATTGAAAGCCTGTTTTTCAATTGTCCTTAAATCTTTTGTTTTAGTCGATTTTAATTCAATTACAGCAATTGGATTTCCATTTTTCAGAATTGCTCCATCTGCTTTTTCTGCGTTTGTTTTATTTTTGAATTCAGTTGTTAGATTGAAATTTTCGTTTGGATTTATTGTGTAATTTAAGCAATCAACAAATAATTCTCGTAAAAATCCTTCTTGATATTGTTCTTCTTTGAGAGTTCTAATCCTTTCAGTTCTACTGAAATTATTAAAATACTTTGTATATTTTTTATAGTTTTCATCTATTAAGTCTGAAGATAAATTTTTCAGATATTTCTTAACTACTATTTTTTGAAATAATGACAATTACATCCTCCTATTTTGATGCCCCTAATGGCGGCGTGCCACGTCATCTTGCCATGAGCATTGGATTTGTTTTTCAAATCCTGATGTGATTAGCAAGATGATAAAAGACGAGCAAATATAAAGTCAAGGGTTGTTTATTTGTGAGTTTCCG
>JAVCCF010000120.1 GCA_030765625.1 Candidatus Tenebribacter burtonii | reverse complement strand
CGGAAACTCACAAATAAACAACCCTTGACTTTATATTTGCTCGTCTTTTATCATCTTGCTAATCACATCAGGATTTGAAAAACAAATCCAATGCTCATGGCAAGATGACGTGGCACGCCGCCGTTAGCAGCTATTAAAAGTGATGAAAATAATTTTGGAGGAAAAATGGTAAAAAAAACAATACTTAGTTTGGTGGTTTTCGTTGTAACAATGTTATCGGCCAATGTTTGTTGGGAAAATGGTTCTCCATTATATGAAGGAAATTTTATTTCTAATTCTCATTCTATAAAAACTGATGCAGATAATATCCTAATTACCTGGGTTGAACTTGAAGAAGGAATGCGAAAAATAAAACTACAGAAAACAGATAACTCTGGTGTTCCAATTTGGGCTGATCCACTGACAATAGATGAAAGTGTAGAATTCATGAGTGAAAAAGGGATAATTAAGTCAACGAATAACCGCTGTTTTATCGATGTCTATTCAGATGAAATTTACGGAAGAAAACTATATAAAATTACCGATTCAGGCACAATCTTATGGCAAATTGAATTCGTTGATTATTATAACGATTTCCTACCTTTAGAAAATGGTGGAATTATTAATCTTAGAATAGATGATGTAAATTTTGTCAGTCATTTATTCGGTATCTACTATGATGATTTGGGAAATGCAATCTGGGATGACGTGAATTTACTTGAGCTCCCAAATCAATCATCGGATTTTAATATTATTTATAAAACATTCATAAATAATAGATTGTATGCTTTTCTCAGTTGTTCAGATGAACTTTATTGCGTTATTTTTGATAACACTGGTAGTTTGATCTCTATCTCTGAGCCCTATTTCACTACAAATCAATGTTACGGAAAATTCATGAACGATAATTTCTATATGATATACAATGATAACAATGATAATGAATTGAAAATGTGGCAATTTGATCTGGAAGGTAATTCGCTTTCAGGAGATAATCCAATAATCCTTTGCTCACTTGGACAATATAATTTTCAGTATATATTCGAAGGTGAAAATAGTTTTCATTGTTTAAGCCGGGAAAATGATAATCAGATAAAATTACTAAAATGTGATTACAACGGAAACATCTTAACTGAAGAGATTGTTGCAACTATAAGTTCAGCATATATAAAAGCTTATGATCAGGATCAAGATTTCATCTGTGTTTCGGGATACGAAAATAATGAATATCAAAATTACTTGTTAGTTATTGATGAATCTGGTGCAAGTAACCCAATCTATTATATTCCAGATGGTGTTTACAATCCCTGGTTTAATAATGCATATCACATAAACGATGGTTTCTGTTTTATAGGTAATGTATATCAAGAAACAAAATCAGTTTCAACTTTAAGATACCAGAATGATACATCCCAGCTAAATATGATTCGGGAAATCGAAGCTGAAATGATTGAACCTAAATTAAAAAACCGACCTGAAGGTCTTGCTGCCTATTGGTGTTCCGGTGTTCAAAATTCAATCATGACGCAACTTTATAACGAAGCTGGAGAACCGCAATTTGATGAAAATGGAATTGTTCTGATAGAAAATGAAAATAACTTTATCCTATCCGATAATGTAATCTACTGTTATGATATTAGCTGCGCTGAAGGTTCCGAAGACACTGTTTTGATAAACGCTTACAACTATTCAGGTAACCAATATTGGAACATTACAGAGCAGTTTACGCTTACAGATGGATATCATGTTGATTATGGAATAGCTCCTTTCTATAATGGTTATTTATTCTATACTGCCACATATTTAGAAAACTGGACTGACAGGATAATCGAAATCAACTATTTTGATGAAAACGGGTTAGTTTGGGATAATGCAGTTGTGTTAGATGTTGGTTTTGTAAACTTTTTTAGAAGTATTTTGGTGAAAGGGAATAATCTATTTTATAAAAATGGAGATCAAATTAAATATGTAAAAATATATGAAGATGGAACGTTCAATGATGAAACAGTATTAACATATGATAACAATTTTTTACAAATCTCAGGAGAAGAAGATAATTATTTTGTAAAAACCAGAAGTGGTAATCCTATCGAGGAAAGATTGCATTATTTTAATGATAGTAATCTGATGTGGATAAATCCCTGGGTAATAGATCAATCTGATTACTTATCTTTCACACCATTCTTTGAAGAAGATTATTTCTTTCTCACAGGTTTTAACTCTCTAGGAACAGTCAATATTCATCAATATGATTATGATCGTATTTTTATTGAAGAAAACAGCTTCAATTTTACATCTTACAATCCCAATATTCAATCATTATCCACTTATCATAAAAGTGAAAAAATTTTCTTTTTTATTTCAAGCTATTTTCAAAGCTCTGATACCCAATTTTCTTATACGTTATATGATGAAGTTGGAGATCAACTAATTTCCGAGTTTGAAGAAGTCTTGATGGATAGACTATACATGGAATGCATTAGTGATATTGAATTCTCTGGTGAAAATGCTTATTTGATATTAACTACCGGTGTCAAATTCATGGAAGGTGAATACGAAAGAAATCACTACATCCAGAAAATTGACCTTTCAGATTTTGTCGGGTCTATCGATGATGAAATTAATCTTCTCGATTTCCCTTACTCAATCAGAGCTTATCCCAATCCTTTCAATCCAACGACAACCATTTCATTTTCAATTCCAGAAGAATCTGAGGTAGATATAGCAATTTACAACCTGAAAGGACAAAAAGTAAAACAACTTGTTAACGATGAAATTGCTGAAGGTCAACACTCAATAATGTGGAATAGTGAAGATAATGCGGACAAAAAAGTAGCTTCCGGTATCTATTTTTACAGATTATCGGTGAATGGTAAAACTGAAGTAGTGAAAAAGTGTTTGTTGTTAAAATGATTTATAGCTGCTAACAAGCAGCTCCACATCAAAGCAAGAAGAAGAGCGAGAAGAGCGTGGCAGCTGCCAAATATTAATCAACATTCCGCTTCGCTCCATGTTGTTTAACGGCGGCATTAAAATAATATTAAAAGATGTTGTAAAAAATAAAACTGGGAGGATTTAATGAGAAGTAAAAAAAATGTGTGGGTATTATCAATAATTATTTTAGCTGTTATTTGCATTATTGGTTGTGATAGTGACAATGATAAACCAAATATGGATTTTGTTTATCCATTAACAGTCGGAAACAGTTGGGAATATGAAACTACATTTACTTTAGATTTTGATTCATTAGCAACATATAATGGACTTAATGATACAATCCTTTATCATACCGGGTCCGTTGAAATTATTGCAAATGAAGTGATTTTTGATAGTCTCGAAGTGTATAACTTTGCATCAATAATGAATGAAAGTGGCAACATATTTACTGGAAATAGATACTATAATAATAATGATGACGGTCTATTTTGCTATGGTCATACTAATGTTAGCAACATATCACCCAAAACGAATAATAACTATATCTACATCAAATTTAACAATAAGATATTCAATAATGTAAAAGATATCTTTAATTATGTTGAAAAAGCTAAAATTTATAATCAATTTTCAAAAGATGATAGCATTTATTATGATCTTGTAAAAACTTTAGAATATCCCTTAGAAGAAGATAATCAATGGATTTATAGAAGTTACGATATCAGAATTGATAAAACAATTATTGGATGGGAAGAAATTGATGTACCAGCTGGTGGATTTAATTGCTGGAAAATTCAATTGACATATCCTGAATCAAGTTTTAACGAAGATGTTGAGTTTTATGATTTTGTATCACCAGAAGGATTAGTACAACGCTTAATTGAATTCAAGCAACTAACATGTATTGATGAAAATGGTAATTTCATTGGTTATCTTGATTCTACAGAGGAAAGATATTTGACTGATTATCAAATAAATGATTGATAATGTAAATGTGTAAACGCCGTCTAACAAGCGTGTCAGCGGGTAGGCTGGTCTGTTTGCTTCGTCTGAATCGTTCCGATTCAAACTTTGGTTAGTTCGTTTCCAGGCGTGATCGTTCCGATCCCGCTGCACACGCAGAACATTAGTGGCAACTTAAAGAAATGGAGTTGAAAATGAAAATATCAATGATTACTCTATTATTAATACCAATAATACTATCATCTTTAACATTTGAATTTGAGAAAATAAATGAATTTGCAGAAAGTGGTGATTATGGTCAGTTTCATCGTTTATTAATTGAGGATAATTATTTATACGCAATAAGCATTTATGGTTTCGAAATCAATGAAGTAAATGAAGTCAGCGGTGAACTAACTAGGATTAGTTTAATTCCACTTGAAGGGCAAGTGGACGATATAGAGAAAATTGGATCAAATATATTTGTGTCTGTTCCTTCACTTACTTCATATCAAACTGAAATTAATAGTACATTATACAAAATTGATGTTTCTGATCCTCATGAACCATTTTTAGTCGATAGCATAATCTTTCCTGAAAATTATAAACATGATATTTTAAGAACTTATGGTGATTATCTAGCTTATCATGAACTTGAGATGATTAATAATAGTCACTTTTTTACAGAACTTGTTTTTATAGACCCCATCACTTTTGAGGAAACAACATCATTTCCTAT
>JAVCCF010000015.1 GCA_030765625.1 Candidatus Tenebribacter burtonii | reverse complement strand
TAATGTTTCGCGTGTGCGGCGGAATCAGAATGATTCCAGCCGAAAACAAACAACCTAAACCCTGAATCGGTACGATTCAGAAGAAACAAACCACCCAGCCTACCCGCAGACACGCTTGTTACAGGCAGTTTCTTTTCCACCAGACCACTAAGAAAATGGAATGGAATTTGCCAAATCAACAGGGGAAAAGCACTTGCAGATTTTATGACAATTGCACCTCTGAATTCCTGTTGGGATACCCACGATTTATAACCTCTAATTAACTTCAAAACTTTGAGTTGGAGCTTTCACTGAACGTACAGGTCGTAGTTTCCGGCGAATTGGCAAAAAATTTGCTTATTATTAACTTCCACCGCAAATTCCGTTATCCTTTTCGTTATACAAACTTATTTTCCGACTTTTGTCAGTTTCCAATAACTGTCCAGTTTTTAGAAAATCAACCTCAAACCAAAGTAACTTCTACACCGAACGTAATTTTCCTCAATTGCCTGTAATGTTTAGAGCCTGCCACGTTCTTCTTGCTCTTCTCTCAATCTGAATGTGGAGGCTTTTGTTAGCAGCATCTTCTTCATTTCATCAGAATCATTTTCTTTGTAGAAGTGAATTTTCCTGAGTACATTTTATAGAAATATACTCCACTCGAAACAGGTTTGTTGGAATTATCTGTACCATCCCAACTGGTAATATGTTTACCTGTTTTTTTTGTCTCATTTATAAGTGTTTTAACCAGTTGCCCTCTTAAATTGTAAATTTCTATAGTTACATTTCCTACTTCTTTAATTGAGTAAACAATATTTGTAACCGGGTTAAATGGATTTGGATAATTATTTTTAAGTTGGGTAACAAAAGGTGATACATGGTGTTCTGCATTAACATATCCCACGATCAATGTTACAGGGATCACATAATCACCACCGTAATTGGAATTATTATGGATCAGTATATTTGCTGTAAGCACATCACCAACATTAAGATCTGCTGAATTAAAGAGAACTGGCATTATAACAGTTCCACCATTACCAGGAATTGTTCCGGGATTATTACTAACCCAAAGCCAGTTTTCTGGTCTTGTAAGTTCATCCGTATATTCGACAGACATACTATACACAAGATCACCCGGTCCATTATTGGTGATGAAGAACGAGAGCGTTCCTGTTGTATCGGGAGGCAGGTAACATATAAGTTCTGTAACACTCACATCAATTTCAGACCAAAGCAGTGAAAAATCGAGTGTAGTAACAACGTTTGTTATACTAAAATTCAGTTCTTCTGTATCAAGATATAATGGCGAAACGCAAGAAATATCAAATACACCAGGCAAGGTTCCAACAATTTCATAAGTTCCATCAGCTTGTGTAACAGAACTTAATCCTGTGCCGACAATAGAAATAGTTGCACCTTCAATTGGGATTCCTGTTCCGAATTCAATTACAGTTCCCAAAAGAACACCAGAAGAATATCCGGTTGTGCCAACATCATCGATATACCAGCCAGGATATGTAGTCGTATTGTCTGACCCAAAATGCCATCTAAAGATGAGATTTTGACCGGTATAAGAAGAAAGATCAAATTCTTCATATTCCCATAAACAATGATCATGACCTGTGAATATCGGTTCACCACTCAGAGGATTAGAGGTGTTTGCGGTTCCTGAATAACCATTTACAGGCTCGAGCACAGACCAGCTTATACCTCCATCGGATGAAACTTTCACATTACCACCATCATAGCCTGATTCAGTATCATACCAATGCCAAAAAAATAATATTGGGTCAAATGATGTAATTAAATAATACTCCGGAGAATCTAAAGTAAAATTCGCGCCATTAGGATAATCATTAGCTAAAACGGTACCCCATAGTTTATCTCCCGAATAAGCATTAAAAGGACCACTGGATGGAATTCCCCATTGCCAGCCAGTCGGATTGTTGCTGTTGAAACCACCATTATCATCTTCGAAATTCCAATAGATTCGAGAATCCCTTATTTCAAAGTTTGTCGAAGTAATTAGATCGACCCCACTAATGACACTTTCTTGTAACCTAGGTTGATCTTCAGGAATATTTATTATTGTTGCTGATAAATTCAAAACAAGAAGTAAAATAATTAATAATATTAGATTTTTCAAAATTCCTCCTTTTCTTAGTTGCTGCTAATGTTTGGCAGCTGCCACGCTTTAGGCGTGGAGCTGTGTGTTAGCAGCATCTCTTCTTATTTTAACAACAAACATTTCTTAACAGCTTCTGTTTTACCATCTACGTTTAATTTATACAAATAAACGCCTGAACTAACAGGTTTATTGTAATCATCATCACTATTCCAAATAATTGAATGAGTACCTTTTGTTAATTCACTATTAGCTAAAGTTTTAACTTTTTGCCCTTTGATGTTAAATATTGATAAATCAATTTTTGAATTTTTTGGGATTGAAAAATTAATTGTTGTAGTTGGATTGAATGGGTTGGGGTAATTTTGCTGTAATAAGATTTCAGTAGCTTGAACAATTATATTATCATTCACATCCACATAAGGTGGAGCTCCGTATTCGTAAGTTCCCATATCAATAATTGCAATTCCATCACCATCACCATCCCAGATACGTTCATTGCCAACGATATCCCAAGGTGGCAAATCCAATCCTGTTGTATCAGGTATGCCTGTGTCAATGCAGGGAGAAAGTTCAGTTAATTGATAAGGATGATTCCCAGTTTGTAGAAATAGAGGATCTTCATTAATGTTATTCTCATAATCACCACTATAAGTATTCACTCCATCACCAATAAAAGCTTCAAATCCACCTTGGATATTACAATAATAGAAATTTGGATCTGCGAAATTATGTACTATATTAACTTGATTCTCATTAGACCAAATAATATTATTAATTATATTGGGAGAGCTGTTACAACTCAATCCAATTTCAGAATTATTTACAATTGTAGAATTAACTACTGTTGAGTTTGACCACCAATCTAAGATAACTCCACCTCCACTAAAATTGTTAGCTATAAGAGAAGATTCTATTTTGAGCGTTGATTGCATACAATATACTCCACCTCCAAACCAATCGCTCCAATAATTATTTTCCGCAGAGTTGTTTGATATAACAGTTCCAGAAATTATGGCATTGGAATAACTAACACAATAAATTCCTCCTCCACGATTGCTATTATCACCTATAGCGATATTATTTCTAAAAATACAATTCGAAATAATTGGCGACGAATGAAATATAGCTATTCCACCTCCACTTCCTGAATAGTCCCATCTTCCTGATGCAACATTAGTTTCAAAAATACAATTAGTAATTAAAGGTGATGAATATGATAAAGTCATTCCACCTCCATAACCATTACCATTGTCTTGTTCAGCAATATTATCCTTGAAGGTACAATTCATAAAATACAATTTAGAATATTCTTGAATATATAGTGCTCCCCCAGAACTTGATTTACTATTTGAAAATACACAATAGTTGAATTTTGAAGAATCATTAACAACTGGTGTTTGCACAAACTTCAAACCTCCCCAATAATCTATATACTCATTTGGGACACTAGTAAAAATAATTGAATCCTCAATTGTACCTTCAGCTACTATACTACCTTGTATCAGTATACTACAATTCTCATACACTTGTACAGTTGTGCCAGGTTCTACACATACTGTAACTCCGCTATCAACAATAACAGATTCAACAATCTTGACAGTATCAGAATCCCAAAATGTATCATTTTCAATTATACCTCCATATGTAGGCCAGATATCTCCAGTCCCACTTACATTTATATTTGAAACAGGAAAATTAGAGTCATTTGAATAAATAACAATATTCTCTTCGAAATATCCTGCTGCTAACGGTTGAAAAATGATATTAATGATCTCAGTACTATCAGGTTCTATGGAAAAAGGAGTAATAAATGAACCAAATTGTGGATAATTATTTCTTTTTAAAAGGAATCCTGCTGGGGCAGTTATGTTGCTGATTTCCAAATTTGAAAAACCAATATTTCTTATCGTTATGTTCTTAACTTCAGAAAATGTATTAACTGTGTGAATACCAAAATCAAGCCAATCAGGATTTATCATAATTCCTGAGATCTGGTCTGGTTCTCCTTGAAATTCATAAGCTCCAATATCGATTCTGGGATCATTTCCAATGAATATGCGGGGATTCCCTGCAAAATCAATATCTGGTAAGTTTAATCCTGTTGTATCGGCAATTCCATGATTTATACAAACAGAACCAGATTGTAAAGACCAATCTGCTTCCAAACCATTGTAATTAACTCCTGCACCTAAAGTTGGATCTGTGAACATTGGTGGATAATCAATGTTATCTAGATAATCACCAATATAGTTTGATTCATCATAAAAGGAGAATCCGTCGTATCCTCCTTGAATATTACAATTATAAAATGAAGGATTCGTATTCCCATAATACACAAGAATTTGATGTTTTCCATAGTAATTTTCATTATTATAAATCAACGAATTATATATTTCAGTATTATCATAAAATTCAAAATCTAGTCCTCCACAAATATGTCCGAAATTATTTATAATAGTATTATTAATAAATTTTATTCCAGAATTTGCAAAGAATAAACAACCGCCTCCATAATTTGCACTATTGTTGCAAATAATATTATTCACTATAATAGCATACTCATTGCCATAGAAATATATAGCTCCACCATTATTAGTGTAATTATTTGAGAAGATATTATTTTTAACAAAGCATGATGAATTGTTTAAATATAGGGCTCCACCTCTTTGAGCTGCAAAGTTCTCTGTAAAGATATTATTAAATAAGCCATATTCTGATGATCTATAATAAACTGCACCTCCATGAAAGGCATAATTATTTTTGAACATGCAATTATATATTATTACAATTGAATCCTCAGTATAAATTGCACCTCCATAATTTTCGGAAGCGTTATTTATAAATAAACAACTCTCTAAATATAAGTTACACAAACCGTAACAATGTATTGCACCACCGCAATTTTCACGCCATGAACCTATTGCATTTCCATATTCAAATATTGAGTATTTAATGACTGAAGAATCATTCAATGTTTGTATTTGTTCAAAATGCAATCCATCCCATCCCCCTTCAGGTGTATTGTAGGGATAAAATCCTGTTGTATCAGCTGCAGTGAATTTGATCGAATCTTGCTCAGTACCTATTGACAGCAATCTTCCTTGAACATTGAATTTGTAATGATCCTGAAATTCGATTATACAACCAGGGTCAATAATTAAGGTTTCTTCATTCGGAATTGTAATTTCTCCTTCTATTAGATATGGAGAACCTGAAATAGTCCAATTACCAGAAACGTTTCCTGCTGGAATTGTTGTTTGAGAGATAAGTGGGATACAAATAACTAAAATTATAATTATAAAAATTAACTTTTTCATTTTACCTCTAGTTTTTTTAAGTTGCTGCTAATGTTTGGCGTGTGCGGCGGAATCAGAATGATTCCAGCCGAAAACAAACCTACCAGCCGTTTGAATCGGAAGATTCAAACAAAGAGCACTGACTAGCCTTACCGCAGACACGCTTGTTATGCCTATTTTTTTATCAAACTACCGATTTCCTTTAGCTCTATTGTGTGTTTTACATAACATCTGGCAATTTTTAATGTCTGTTGCTCCGCCTTTACTCCATGCTGTCACATGGTCTGCATCCATTTCTTTGTGTTTCCAAATTTTGGTCTTGTTAGAGTCGTGTCCGATAGCACATAAAGGACAATTAGAAATGTTCTTTTTTTCTGCCTCTGAAGTTTGTTTTTTATAAACTGTTTTTTTTATTGCTTCATCAAACACACGAACTTCTAAAAGCTTTGTATCGGTTGAACCACCAAGTATATATTCAAACACACCTTTTCGATTTTTAATGTAAGGGTCACCGTAAAGTTCTTTTACCTGCTCAGACACTTTTTTAGGATTATACGATTTTTTGTGATGCTCTTCATAAAGACGTCCCCATTCAAGTCCTTTCATTTCAGTTTCAACTTCTATAAACACATTTGAAACCCAGTCAATAACAGAATTGAAATAAGTTTTTAATTCATTAATGTTAGTGTCATGGCGATGACGGCTCATATAGTTACTAATATTACATTTGCTTACCCAGTCAAATGCTCGTTCTAAAAAATCTTGTCGGTTAGCACTGCCTTTAATATAAGCACTCCATTTTTGGATATTTGCATTTTGACTATTACTAAATTCCTCTTTTGCCAAAGTAATAAACTGTCCAGAGTATATAGCATTTAACAATTCCTGATTATTTAACGGAACTCCAGCAATATTTATAGTTTTAAACCATTCCTTAATCTCACTTTCTGTCCCCTCGCATTCATAAATAGTAAGTTTCGTTTGTAAGATTTTATTCTTTTTATCAGTAGAAATACCATCAAAATATTGTTCAAAACCGTTTTCATCTTTTATAGCAAATTTATTTGTGACGAATCGACCAAAGCTTGTGATGCGTTGTTGACCGTCTAAAACTTCAAGATTATCATCACTAACTTTATTAAAATAAATTAATCCAATAGGATAGCCTTTTAATATGGAATCAATAACAGCGATTTCCCTTTTACCACCATCAAGAGCATAAATATAATTTCTTTGGTACTCTGGTTGTATAGTTAGCTTCCCTGAAAGCCCAAATAGTCCTTTTCCTTCAAGCTCATTGTAAATAAAGCCTTCACATATATCTTTAACTGTAATATCAATTCTTAATGTTGTTTTCATATTATTTTTCCTTATGTTTGATTAAAATTCGTTGATATGGAACATAAACTTTCTCCCCAACATGAAGAACAAGATTGTTCCATTTAGCGTTTATTTGTCCTTTATTTCCTTGATTGTAATAATCATCAACGAATTTTTGTCCAATTGGTTTTATGCCTAACTCATCAGCCATAGTTTGCCCATTGCCTATAATCTCAAATTGTTCTGGAGTGTATTTATCCAAAAATGTAATTGGCACTCCCATCACTCCATCATAATCACTCGGAATTGCATTGGTGAAAGGAACCTCAATCGCATCGTAATTATCATATTTTTTGTAACTGGTTTTGTTCTTTTGGACCTTTTTATTAAACTTTTTGTTATCATCCATTGTCATAAGTGGTAGTGGCTGATGTCTCTTGCCGTGGTCTATATTAGTAAACCAGAGGCAATTGTTAGTAGCAACAATTCTATTTCCATCTTCGTCAATTCGAGCTTCTGAGCCATACAACTTATATGATTTAGGTACAATAAAACCAGAAATCCACCGCCCCATGCCTGTACCTAACCAGATTTTATTCTCTTTAATCAAAGGGAAAACTTCTTTGTAGGTGATGGCGTTGATATTTGCGATTATTAGGAATTTTTTATCATAGTCTACAAGTTGCTTTAAATATTCTCGAAACAGACTAAATGGCGGATTAGTTATTACATAGTCGGCTTGTTTTAACAATGTTATAGATTCATCACTACGAAAATCACCATCTCCGTCTAATGGTTCCCATTCATTTTGCTTATTTTGTTTTAACTGTAATGCTACATCTTTCAAGTTAAATTCTCCATCTCCATCAATGTCACCAACGGAGTTAATAATAAACTTGTTTGCTGTTATCTTTGGACGGCCTTTCGTTTGTGTTTGAGCTTCATTGTCTCCAAACAATTCTAATTGTGTGTTAGCAACAGGTGATGGTTTGTAACTTGTTGTAATAAGCTGTCTTAAACCAATTCTATCAAAATTTAAAACGAAATAGCGGAAAAAATTACTTTCAAATGGGTCATCACAGTTGCAATAAACGACCTTATCTCGGAATGTATTAAGATTATATTCCAGATAAGCTTCAACCTCTTTTTGAATATCAATAAATTGTGTGTAGAATTCATCACTTTTTGATTTCTTAGCTTTGTGTAATAATTTATTTGTTGCGTTTCTTGCCATAATTTTAAATCTCCCTATTAAAATTTCAAATTTACAATTTTAGAACCAGTATCCAATTTTTCTCCAACTATATTACTTAAAATACATTTTTGACTTTAGTCAAGAACTTAACTTTTTTACTACTAAAAATAGGCATAATGTTATGCGTGTGCGGCGGAATCAGAATGATTCCAGCCGAAGACAAACAGCCCAAACCTTGAACCGGAAGGTTCAAGCAAAAAACACTGCGAGACCAAACCGACGACACGCTTGTTAGGGGAAGTCTCTCAAAATTTATTTTTCTATTCAAAATGCGTATATATCCCAATTGAAAAAAATAATGAATTATCTAATTCAGTCTTACTTTCGAATGTTAATTTAATTTCTTTTTCATAACCAGCATCAAAAGTCCAATACATTAAACCATCTCCAAAATAAACTCGGACTCCTACTCCCGGAGAAAATTGCATCCAGTTTACTTTCTGAAATATAAACAAATCAGTTTTATTTTTAACAAAAATTGAAGGCAAAATATGACGATGAGTACTTAATTTATCAGGATTTTTACGTAGAATAAAATAATGTGAAGCATTGATTAAAAAACTTGGGAAAAAAAGCAGGTTTTTTCTGATACTTTGTTTATTGAATCCAGCTTGTAAGGACATCAAACCAATATCAAAAAATGGCATAATTGAGAAGTTAGTTTTACCACTATTAAAATTATCTTTTTTCGTCCAAACGACGTTCAAACAATTATTTTCGATAATATAATTTTGATTTACTTTGAATGAGAAACTCATAATATTCAATCTGTTTGTTTCATTTAAATCATATGAGTATTGAGCCCAGATTTTATTTATAAGACTTTCATCATTAATTGATTTTGTGTTTATGGAATCGTTTAATGTTGGTTCCTTACTAATTATTTGCACAAATGACATCATTATAATAATGACAATTAACAACTTTTTCATTTATTCTCTCTCAAAATTAATAACATCAACATACTAAATACTTCCCCTAATGGCGGCGTGCCACGTCATCTTGCCATGAGCATTGGATTTGTTTTTCAAATCCTGATGTGATTAGCAAGATGATAAAAGACGAACAAATATAAAGTCAAGGGTTGTTTATTTGTGAGTTTCCG
>JAVCCF010000084.1 GCA_030765625.1 Candidatus Tenebribacter burtonii | reverse complement strand
CTTATTGTCCATATGAAAATATAAAAAAAATGGAATATCCAAGTATGTTTTTAAGGGCTAGTTTTAATGATGCTCGTGTGAATTATTGGGAAACAGCTAAATATACCGCAAAAATGAGAGAGTTAAAGCAAGGTGAAAGTATAAATATATTAAAAACAGCAATGGTTGGTGGGCATCTTGGTTCAGGTGATTGGCATGAAAATCGAGCAGAAGAATATGCTTTTGCTTTAAAAATATTGGGGATTGATGAATAGAATCATAGTCTTCATAATAAAATTATTATTCAGTTCTAATAGAATAAATTAAACAGGTAGAATAAAAAAAAATATGCCACTAACAAGCACCTCCACTAATCGCTTCTCTCACCATGGTAGCTGCAAAACATTATACACCATAAAAGGAGTTGAATGAAGAAGTTTTGTCTCATAATAGTTTTAATGTTTGCTTTTTTCTCAATTGTTTCCGCAATTGAAGTTGGTGGTCACCTCACCGAAGATACAACATGGTCACCCGAAAACAATCCATATCTGGTTACTTCCGGTGTCTATGTAGAAGCTGATGTTACTTTAACAATCCTACCAGGAACAATTGTAAAATTCAATGCAGATTATTACGATGATATGGGAGATGATCAATTTTACTTTCACAGTGGTGAAGAACCTATAGCAAAATTCATACGATGTGAAGGTAGAATAATTGCTGAAGGTACAGAACAGGATAGCATTATATTTACCAGAATGCAAGATGTAGAATATTATCATTGGGGCACGATCTATTTACCTGAAGGTGCAGATAGAAGCAGTTTTAAATATTGTGTCTTTGAGTTTTCTGCCTTTACCGGATTTTCCCTTTGGGAACAACCACATGGAGCTATTTCTATGTGGAATGGCTCTGCTATGATAGACAAATGTGATTTTATTGATAATGATACTGCAATTTATATTCGAAACAATGTTACAGCAATTCAGATTACGAATAACTATTATGATTATATTGAATATCCTCATCCAAATATAATTAGCGTTTCCGGTAATGATTTTATTTCAGCATTTTATATTTCCAGTAATGATATTGAAAACCCATTAATAGCGGGTAATATTTTTAAGAATGGCACAGCAATTTATTCATGCAAATCTGTTTATTTTGTAGATAATAGTATTGAGTCGGTTGCCTTAAATCGCAAAGCAATATATTTATCCTTAACCGATGGCATAAGTTACTTCTACAATAATGCAATAGGAAACTGTTCAACAGGTATTGTTTCAGGCTCAAACGGTATGGATTCTTTATATATAAAAAAAAATCATTTTGCTACTGATGGTGGAAAGGGTATTGATATCGATGATGCTTATGTAGAAGTATCGGACAATTATTTTGAAAATTGTAGATTAATTTTAAGTCATTCATATTTAAGTAAAATTATTAATAATATTATTGTTAATAAACCAGAGCCGGTTTCAAATCCGGCAATATCTGGTAATGTTGATGTTATCACAAATAATATAGTCAATAATTGTGGAGTGGGATTATCAGGAAGCGGAGCAACCCAATTCTCTAATAATATCATTTCTAACAATCATGCTATATGTTCTTTTCTAACAGATATTAGTGTTATCGAAAATGAAGTAATTATTGGTAATGATGAGATATTCCTTCACACTCCATCAGTTAATGGTTATCCTGTTTTTCGGAATTGTATTCTTGATTTTGAACTTCCTGAAGGATGTATTGATGGTGGTGGTAACATCTGGGTAGATTCATTGCAAGTGCAGAATTTGTTCGAAGATATTGAGAATGGAGATTTTCATCTCATTGAAGGCAGCCTAGCAATAGATGCAGGTTTCGATACTCTGGGTTATTATTATCCCTTTGATATGGATTACAACATAAGAGTCTGGGATGGAGACAATAATGGAACTGCAATTATCGATATCGGTCCTTACGAGTTTGGTTCACCTGCTTTTGGCGGTATCGAGGGATATACCTACAATCCTACAAACGGAGATCCGGTAGATTATGTACTGTTAAAAATCAACAACCAACCTGGTGAATTTACTTTTACAGATAGTATTGGCAACTTTGAATACAAACTACCTGCCGGTGTTTATGATGTTTATGCAGAGCGAGTATTTTACGAGGATGTAATTGAATATCAGATAGAAGTAATTGATGGTGAATTCACTCAAATAGCAATTCCAATGTTTGAAATAGTGGATGTTGAAGAGAATACGATTATTCCGTCAGTTCATGATTTCAATTTAACTAATTATCCAAATCCTTTTAATCCGAGTACAACTATATCATTCTCAATTCCTACCGTAGGCAATGTGGAGTTATCCATTTTCAATATCAAAGGTCAAAAAGTAAAAATTATTTCCCTTAGCTTGTGTCATCCTGAGTTTATCGAAGGACGAAGGGAAACAAAATATAATGTAACCTGGAACGGAACTGACGAGAGCAATAAACCGGTTGCTTCAGGAATTTATTTCTATCAATTGTGTGTTGATAATAAACCTGTGGCAAATAATAAAATGCTTCTATTAAAATAGCTGAAAATAAGTAAAAGAGGATTAAATCTATGAGTGATAGAATAAAACTTGTTTGCAAAATAATAATACTAATATTATCAATTTTCCCTGTTTTATTATTTAGCATTCGTGAAGATGTTAGCGGGATATGGGATCAACCTGAATACATTATTAATAATGACATCAGAATTCTTTCCGGTGACACTTTGATTATTGAAAATGGTGTAGCTGTAAAATTCAATGGTAACTATCAATTTGAGGTCAATGGTTCTTTATTTGTCTTGGGAACTGAAGGATCAAAAGTTCAATTTGAAGCATATCAAGTAAATGAAACTTGGAAAGGAATTATATTCTGTGATTCATCAAGTGATAGTAGTTATGTCCACTATGCAGAGATTAAAAACTGTTTGGGTCAAAATGGGGGTGGTATCTCAATATTAGGGTATTCAGATCTTTTAATCGAGAATTCCAAAATATTTAATTGTTCAGCCATATTTGGAGGTGGAATATATATCAATTATGCTCATCCAACAATACGGAATACTGAGATATGTAATAATTATGCTTCTGATTCTGGTGGTGGAATATATTCAAATCATTGCAATATAGTTTTAGATAATGTTCACGTATATAATAATGAATCGGAGAATAATGCTGGAGGAGCATTAATAAATTATAATCACCCAATGATCACAAATTGTTTATTTGAATTTAATTCTACTCAAGGTAATGGAGGTGGGATGCTTGTTCAAGATTTTTATGGAAGTTCTGAAATAAGAGATTGCATATTTCGTAATAATTCATCAGGAATGCGTGGTGGTGGCTATTATAGTGATAATAGTATTTGCTATGTTTATTCATCAATATTTGAAGAAAATACATCTTGTTTAGGTGGTGCATGTTTCATTAGTAATTATGGCAGTTTTTTTATTAATTGCGAATTTAGTAACAATAATTCTGATTTTGGTGGTGCAATATATATGGAATTCACCAATTCAAGATTTATTAATTGCCTGTTTAGTTATAATGAATCAGATTTTGGTGGAGCATTTTATTTAACAAACCATTCATCAGCCGAGATCATTAACTCTAATATTGTCAGGAATCATGCAGTTTACAATGGTGGTGGCTATCTAACTATAATTGATGACGGAGTTGATATTTACAATTCTATATTTTATTATAATAATACTGACGAAATACCAGGGAACCAAATACATATTGGATCAACAACATGTGAAACCTATTTAAAATTCTGTAATATCCAGAATGGGATTGATGGAATATCCGGCCATCCTGAAATAATGCAACCTCCATTTTATGAAAATAATATCGATGCTCTTCCTCTTTTCGCAGATTCATTAACAGATTTTTCATTGCTTACA
Organism: Candidatus Tenebribacter burtonii; assembly: GCA_030765625.1. Classification (GTDB taxonomy): domain Bacteria; phylum Cloacimonadota; class Cloacimonadia; order Cloacimonadales; family TCS61; genus Tenebribacter; species Tenebribacter burtonii. The sequence goes on along the minus strand of JAVCCF010000084.1, from coordinate 1,902 downwards.
GGTTCTCCATGTATAAATGTTGGAACATTAGATTTGCCTGAAGGCATAGTGTTGCCCGAGCTTGACCTTGCCGGAAATCCTAGAATTTATAATGAATTTGTAGATATAGGTGCTTATGAATGGCAAGGTGTGAATATAGATAACTCACAGTTATCAATTCTAAATTTCCAATTGAGAAACTATCCTAATCCATTCAATCCATTCACAACAATTGAATTTTCTATCCATAATGATTCTAAAGTTGAACTTTCAATTTACAACATCAAAGGTCAGAGACTAAGATCACTATTAAACGATCAAATAATAGCAGGAGAGTATTCAGTTATTTGGAATGGAGATGATAATTTTGGAAATTCTGTAAGTTCAGGAATTTATTATTATCAGTTGAAAATTAATAAAAAAACTGAGGCAGTAAAGAAGTGTTTGCTGTTGAAATAAAAAGCTGCTGCTAACTTCTTATTCAAAGTCAATAGAAAAATAAGGTCTGGAGAGATCTATTAAGAAAATATATTTGACAAATTGGAAAGTACAAAAAAAAGACTTATTAAAAAAAAATATGGAATAATGCATAATTATTGATAGGGGTTTTTTAATAATGAAAGACATAGAAAAAATTAGTAAAATACTGAAAGCTCTCTCCCATCCGGATAGATTAAAAATCGTAATTGGTTTATATCACGATGAATGCAATGTATCAAATTGTCAAAAAAAAATGCAGATCCCGCAATCAACTGTTTCCCAACATTTAAGAGTTATCAAGGAAGCAGGCATTGCCATCAGCAAAAGAAAAGGCAACGAAGTATGCTATCAAGTAGTTAACAAATTTGCAATTGATCTTATAAAACTGATTGAGGAATAATTTTTTTAAATAACCATATCGTATATTTTGTATATTCGTATATCTGTTTATTCTAATAACCAAATAATAAATGTTGACATCTTTAATATCATTTTAACATCTTACAAATGTTTTTTTTTAGAATTATTTATTAGTGTACTATAGTGGATTTTTAGAATAATATTTAAAGGTGGATATTAATGAAAGAAAAGACACATGTTAAAAATTTTGATCTAAAGAATTTCATTTATTTATTTTTTATCCTCTTTGTAATCTGGCTTTTTCTCACAACATCTTTTCATTGGCAGGAACTTTGTGTTGGCATTTTCATCAGTTTGATCCTGGCTTTATATCTTCATAAAAACTATCTTGAGTTAGGACTTCCTAAAGTTACTATAAAGAAAATTATATATTTTATTATGTATATTATTGTTCTCCTTATAGAGATCGTAAAAGCAAATTTCGATGTTGCCTATAGAGTACTTCATCCATCCCTGCCGATAAAGCCGGGCATTGTAGTTATAAAGACCAAATTAAAACAAGATATTGCTAAAACAATACTCGCAAATTCAATTACATTAACACCCGGAACATTTACACTTGATATTGAGGAAGATGAACTTCTTATTCATTGGATCTATGTTCGTACTGAGGATGAGATGGAAGCAACAAAGATCATTGGAGAAAAATTTGAAAAATATCTAAAGGTGGTATTTGCATGAGTGTAACATTATCAATAATTTTTTTGTTTATAATAGTATTAGGAATTTTTCTAAGCCTGATACGCATGTTGCTTGGTCCCACTCCTTCTGACAGGGCTGTTGCCGTTGATACGATTACCACAACAATTGTTGCCTTGTTTGTACTTTTAGCTTTAATATTCGATCGTTATATCTATCTTGATATTTCATTAGTTTACTCACTTCTTGCTTTTGTAGGATTAGTTGCCATTGCCAGATTTATGGAAAAAGGAATTTAATATGGAACTATTTGGAGAGATCGTTACCGGAATTGGAGTTTTATTTTTACTTTTAGGTAATTTTGGAATTTTAAGATTACCAGAT
>JAVCCF010000165.1 GCA_030765625.1 Candidatus Tenebribacter burtonii | reverse complement strand
TTATGGGAAATCATATTCGTAACTTATCTTCCAAAAATGCGGCAAAACTTAGGAGTCAACACATTGGCTTTATCTTCCAGACTTATAATCTCCTACCGGTTTACACTGTTTTTGAGAATGTAGAATTCCCGCTTCTTCTTTTGGGAATGTCATCAGATAAACGAAAACAAGCTGTTCTGGATGCTCTTAAGTGGGTAGGTCTTTCAGACAAAGTGAAATCTCGTCCTGCCCAGCTTTCCGGGGGAGAATGTCAGCGTGTAGCTATTGCCAGAGCGATTGTAAAGAAACCTGATATTGTACTGGCAGATGAGCCAACTGCCAACCTGGATGCAGAAAACTCACATCATATCCTCAAAACAATGGAAACCCTGAATAAAAAACTCGGTACTACATTCATTTTTTCTACTCATGATGCAAAAGTAATTTCCTATTTAAAACGTAAGATCACACTTCTCGATGGCAAGGTTTTCAATGATGAAATTATCAATGGAGGTTGATCATGATTTTCAAACTTGCTTATAAAAATATTATTGGAGCCGGACTGCGCACCTGGTTGAATATTTTCATACTTTCACTCTCCTATTTTGCTATTATCGCTTTGCAGGGATTTTTTGTCGGTTGGCAGGACGATGCTTCACGTGAAATGAAAAACTGGTATATAGCCGGTGGGCAATACTGGCAGGAAAGCTATGATCCGTATGATCCATATACTCTGGAAGATAGTCATGGCCCTATCCCCGAAGAACTGCAGAAACTGATTTCAAAAGGTGAAGCAATTTCGATCCTCATCTCTCCAGCTACTATTTATCCGGAAGGAAGAATGCGAAATATTGTACTTAAAGGTATCGATCCAAAACAGGATTTGATTGAACTTCCAACAAAATATCTAACAGATCCTAATGGTGAGATCAATTGTATCATTGGATCGGGATTTGCCGACAATATGAATATTAAAGAAGGAGACTTTATTGTACTGCGCTGGCGCGATAAAAATGGTGTATATGATGCACGTGATATTAAAGTAGCACATATATTTTTTACAACAGTTATCTCTGTAGAAAATAACCAGATCTGGATTGCGCTGGATGCTTTGCAGGAGATGCTGAATTTACCCGGTGAAGCAACTATTATCCCGGTTAAAGATGAATTGTATAAAATGGAATTCTCAGGCTGGCAGCACAAAGATCTTGCTTTTCTTCTGCTTGATCTTACGAACCTGATCAAAACTAAAACCATTGGATCATCAATTATGTATGTTCTCCTGCTTTTTCTGGCTGTTCTGGCTATATTCGACACTCAGATACTTTCCATTTTCCATCGCCGCAAAGAGATGGGAACTCTGATGGCTCTTGGCATGACACGTTCAAAAATCATTCAAATGTTTACGCTGGAAGGTGTTCTGCACGCTGTACTGGCAATTTTGATGGGTGCAGTATATGGAATTCCATTGCTGAATCATTTCCAGAAAGTTGGAATGCAATTGGGAGCTAATGCTAAAGAGTGGGGTTTGAGCGGATTAGATGACGCCCTTTATCCTGTTTATGGATGGAAACTTGTTTTGGGAACTGTTATTCTGGTACTTGTTACAATTACTATCGTTAGTTTTCTCCCCACAAGAAAGATTGCCAAACTCAAACCGACAGATGCACTACGCGGAAAGATGACGAAATGAGGAGAATGATATGTTTAAATTCTTAGCAAAAGGACTCCTGCGGGATCGTACCAGAAGCTTCTTCCCTATTCTTATCATTGCATCTGGTGTAATGTTGACCGTCCTTGTGTACAGCTGGATGAGTGGATTTTCTGTAATGCTCATCTATGAATCTGCCCGTTTCAAAACGGGTCATGTAAAAATAGTTACAAATGCATACAACGAGTTGATCGATCAGAAACCTTACGACCTGGGATTAATGAATGTGGATGATAAAATTGAAACACTCTCCAGCGAATATCCAGACGTGCATTGGCAGCCACGCATCTATTTCGGTGGGCTGCTGGACCTGCCGGATGAAAAGGGAGAAACGTTAAGCCAGGGTGAAGTGATCGGTTTTGGTGTTGATCTTTTCACTGACTCTTTCGAACATGACCTTCTGAACCTGGAAGAAGCTCTTACTGCCGGCAGTCTGCCAACCAAAAATGGTGAGATCCTGATCAGCCAGGAAATAGCAGATAAACTTGATATCAATATCCATGATGTCGTCACCATTATTGGCAGTACCATGTACGGTTCAATGGCAATGGATAATTTTACTGTAAGCGGAATGATACTCTTCGGTGTCCAGGCAATGGATCGCGGGGCAATAATAGTGGATATTTCTGATGTTCGATCGTTTTTAGATATGGAGAATTCTGCCAGTGAAATCCTTGGTTTCTTACCAACATATAACGAAACTAAAACTTTTGAGATCTCTACAGCATTTAATGAAACTTACTTTGATGAAGATGATGAATTTTCTGAAATTATGATTCCTTTGAGAACACAGGGACAAATGGAGTACCTTATTGCTACCCTGGAAGGTTATATGACCTCATTTATTTTCGTGTTCATTTTCATAATGTCACTGGTTTTGTGGAATTCCGGTTTGATGAAAGGGATACGACTTTATGGTGAGGTGGGAGTACGGCTGGCTATTGGAGAGAGTAAGGGACACATTTATCGCTCTTTGATCTATGAATCAATTCTGATCGGAATTGCTGCGACTATCATCGGGACTTCTATCGGATTAGTATTTTCTTATCTCCTGCAATATCATGGCATTAACATTGGCTCAATGATGAAAGATTCACAAATGATCATGGGTGCTACTATGAGAGCTCAAGTGACTCCTGTAAGTTATTATATTGGTTTTATACCGGGAGTTATTGCCTCCGTTATCGGTGCCATGATCTCCGGAGTTGGTATTTATAGAAGAAATACTGCACAATTATTCAAGGAGCTGGAAACATGAAAAAGTTATTGATATTCATACTAATTTTATTTTGCACACTTGTTTTTGCAGAATTGCCTGATGGGAATAAACTACTTAAACAAATTGATGAAAACATGTATGCCAAGAACATGATCTCAACGTCACAAATGATTGTACATGGCAGACGAAGCAGCAGAACAATGAAACTGAGATCCTGGACTGAAGGAGATGACAGATCATTTTCAGAATACCTGGCTCCACCCAGAGATGCAGGTACTAAAATGCTGAAGTTGAAAGACAAATTGTGGATCTACAATCCCTCTGCTGATAGAATAATTCAAATTTCCGGGCACATGCTGCGTCAATCTATGATGGGTTCCGATATCTCGTATGAAGATATGATGGAAGAAAACGAGCTTACAGAGGTTTATTCTGCCGTTACTACCGGAGAAGAGATCTTTAATGATGTAAACTGCTGGAAACTGGAATTAACCGCCATTGTCGAGGATGCACCATATCACACAAAAAAGGTGTGGATAGATAAAGAAAAATTGATCCCTCTGAAGGAAGAACGCTACGGTAAAAGCGGAAAACTGCTTAAAACAACAGAGATCCTGGAAGTTATGAAAATTGAAGGACGCTGGTATCCTAAAAGAATGATCTTTAAGGACATCTTGAAAAAAGGGAAAGGTACTGAATTTATTATTGATGATATTCAATTCGATGTGAATATTCCTGAAAGTAGATTCTCTAAAGCTGCATTGAGAAAATAGAAAAGACAAAACAGAGAACTAAAAGGCACAGAGACAGAGAAAAAATATAAGAAAAGCAAGAAGAAAAGATCAAAAAAAAGAATTAATACAGGAATATAAAATGGATATAATGGCTCACTCTTTATGGTCACTGGTTTTATTGCCGGGTCCACCCTCAATTGCTAAAGTTGTTTTTGGAATTGCTCCTGATGTTACTGTTTTCGCCACCAGCCTCATAGTTCAAGCTGTTAAAGGCAAGATGCAGCCTGGTTTTAAAACTCGACTGGAAATGATGGAGTGGTACAATAAACCAGAAAATCGCTGGGTAATAAATTTATACAAATGGACACATTCCCTGCTGGTCTGGGGTATTATTCTACTTCCGCTTTTTATCTATTATCATTTCTATCTAAATCTAACTCCCTGGTTTTTACTGGCTGCTCCCCTGCATATTCTCATGGATATTCCTACTCATAACAATAACTCATTTCCGGTTCAGTTTCTTACTCCGCTATCTACCTATAAAGTTAATGGAATGCACTGGTCAAAACCACTGGTGTTCATTGGAAACTACGTGTTGATAATTCTTGCTATCTTTTTCCGTTTGTTTGTGTTAAGAAAATAGTTCTCTGAAAGTTTAACTTTTTGCTTTTAACTGTGGAATTTGTGATATTGGCTTTTGTATTGAATGATATATATAGATTAATCTCATTGTAATTCCACCCATTATTGTTGCGTATACAGGTTTCATATTCGATTATATTTTACTTTTACTTTTTGTATTATTTACAATCCTTTTTGTTACAAATTTTGAATTCATCAATCTTGCTACAGCCATATAGTTTGGTTTAAACTTTATCTGGCTGCCAACCTTGAATTTTTTTTTTCTTTTAGTTCCCAAATCATAAACTGTCATATCTGAGGTAGTTCCAATAAATTGTATATCCTTATCCTTGGGAGTTATATCATCCGTATTTACATCCAGTACACCAAAATCCAACACAGCTTTATAACTCATTTCTTCATCTGGCATTTCTTGTGCATGTCCTACATTACCTTCACTTATAACTCCATCTGGAGCTGTTTCTTTATGTTCCATTTCAATAATATTTGCATCAAATTCGAAAACATCCATAGAAAGATTTTTGAACTTCTTGCCATTGAGTGGACTATCGCCAAGAAAAATAGCTTCACCAATGCGAAAGTGATTTACAGATTTGGGAATTTTATTCTTAGCAATCATGGGTAAGGTTATGGAACTTCCACCGGAAATAAATTCGATTGTCTTTGAGAATTTTGCTTCGATCAATTGTTTGTAAAGAGAAAGTTGTAGAAGCTTATCAAAGGTTGGTTCCACGCCATACATGCAGCCCAGATTCGTTCCCAGCCCAATCACTTTGACATTAGAAAGCTCAAAACATTTACGATAAAATTCCATCAAGTCTTTCCGAATAACTCCTTCTCGTAATTCACCCATTTCGATCATGATGATAATGCGATGAACGATCCCTCTTTTCTTTGCTTCTACATTCAAAGCACCGATCGTACTGAAAGAAGTATTCAAAGATATATCCGCCACATCTATTACCGTTTTTACATATTTGATTGCAGGCGGCTTGATATACATCGTCACAATATCTGGTGCAATTTTTTTAATAGTTTTCAGGTTAGAAAGCCTGGAATCTGCAATAGAATGTATTTTCTTAATTGCTGGTAATTTTAAGATCTCTTCCAAAATTCCTCTGTGCCCTGATAAGACTTTGGTAGTTAAACTCCAATGAATATTGTTGGTATTCAAATAATCCGACAATTTTTCAATATTTT
>JAVCCF010000141.1 GCA_030765625.1 Candidatus Tenebribacter burtonii | reverse complement strand
TTCTTTCACCTGGAGCTTACTGACTGGCACTGCTATGGGTGTAAAAATAAGAAGTACTCTTATCTATACGATAACAGGTGTATTTTTTGTGGTCATTTTTGGACTGATAGATTATTCTCTGGGAGAGATATTACAAGGTCTATTCGGAAAATTCGTTGGTTCGGAATTTATTGCTGGAATCCCGATCACTATCGGAATGATAGCTCTTTTTAACCCAGTTAGAAATAAAATTGAGAAGCTGGTGGATGGAAAATTAAATACAAGCGAGCTGGATTTTCTGGAAAAGACAGAATCATTTACTAATAACATTTCTGAAGAAGGAGTTCTGGAAGGGTTTGAAGAATATATTTGCGAAAATCTTATGCAGCGTTTGAAGCTGACTAAAGTAGCATTAATCTCTTATGAGAAAGAGATGAAAGCATATAAATATAATGAGATCCGCGGCAGCGATGTGATCGAGAATTCCAAAGTTGATGATGTTCATTTAGTACTTCTGGAAAATAAAATTCAGAGGAATTATAGTGCTCTGAATGAGGATCCGCAAGAAGTCTCGAGTTTCTCACTGATTGTTCCAATCATTCACGATCCTGATCATAAATGGTTTTTGGCATTAGGTGAGAAATCAGATAAGTCACTCTACAACAAAAAAGATGAACAGGCATTAGTTCAACTTACCGAGCGGATAAAGCTATCGCTTAAATTCATCTTAGCTTATGAAGAAATCGTGGCGAAGAAATATCATCAGACAATTGCCAAGCATGAGAAGATGATGGAAGAAAAGGATGAAATGATCAGAATGTTGAAAACAGAACTGAAGAAGACATCAATATGAATACCTTTTGACAAAATTTATAAAACCGTTTGACAATATATATACGGATATTAAATTATTTGAAACTAAAAAATTTGTTTTTGTTTTGGGAGGATAAATGGCAAATAAAATATGGGAATATTTCTTAAATGATGATTATTCATTTTCGGTTACAGTTGATGAAGCAGGGAGAAAGACAGGTAAACTGGTAGATCTGAACAAAAATGAAGTTCTGGCAGATAACCTGATGCATAAGGTTATTCCAGAAAATCTTCCTAACTTATTGAATGTTGCAAAAGTAATTATTAGTGCTGCATGGCAGGATGGAAAGATTCTTCAGGAAGAAAAAGATGCTTTTAATTATGCTTTTAAGAATGTAGCTTTCACATCTGAGCAAAGAGCTGAAATTGATAGAGAATTTAAAACACCTACACCAATTGCTGAACTTATAAAGAATATTACATCCCGTGACGAACAAATGCTTATTCTGGAAACTTCTATTCTATTAGTAATAGCTGATGGTGAATTTCATCAAAAAGAAAAAGAATTTATAGATCATCTGGTAAAAAAATTCGAATTAGGCACTGAAGATTTTGCACTTTTATACAGAGTTTTACCAGAACGAGCCAAGAAATATTTCATCAAAGAAAAACTACACGAAGGATTAAATATCAAAGCTGATGAGATTACAGTATTGAACAAGTTTATTCCTGAAATTAAAGTAGCAGAATTAAAACACGAAACCGTTTATAGAAATTTAATGATCAATTGGAGAAACAGGAGAACGCGTTATTCGAAGATTAAAGCCTATTAAATTAATTCTCTTATGAGAAATTATTCGTCATCTTCGAATATCCCAACTGCATACAAATATGGCGAATCTCTTGAATATAAAAAAGAAAACCTGAACAATATTGGACATTGAAGTTTCTATTCTAATTCTACATTTGTTATTAGTAACCGATATATCAAATCACGTTATTTGGAGAATTTGATCAGCAATATTATTATTAAAATATCACATTGTTCTATGAATATCGTCGTTTTGACAAATCTTTTACCTAAATCTATTCAGGAGGTCAAACATTGTTCTCCGTAGAAAGAATAGACTTAACAAAATCACTACTGGATTATCTACTCAAGTCTTGCATTTTTTAAATTGACGCAATAATACAGTTCTTAAAATTATTAAAAATATTATGAATAAAGATAGAAAGATAAGAATACTTGTTTTGATGCAGATGATAGTTATTGCTATAGCAGCAGTATCTATTCCAGCACTTATTACAACTTTTCAAAGAGAATATGATCTTACAATTGCACAATCTGCTATAATTCCCATAATTAGCACTCTGGCTGGATTTATTACAAATATTTTGATAACTTCTGTTTCGGCAAAGATGGGATTGAAAAGACTCAATCTCTATTTCCTGATAATCGGTTTAATTGCCAGCACAACCTTAGCATTTTCCAATAATATTTATATATTCTTATCCGGGATCCTGCTGGTTGGGATTAATACTGCTTTCGGGCTGACCAATGTTTCTACGATCTTTGCTCACCTGGAAATAAAATACCAAAATTACGGGGTGTTTCATGCTTTCTTCGGAATCGGCGGGATCATTGCTCCAGCTATCATCAGCTTCCTACTTGCACACAGCTTTAACTACCGGTACATTTATTATTTGTTGATGCTGGTATTTGCCACCTTTATAGTTTTTGTGGCGGTCTCCAAACTAATAGAGAATAAAAAATATGAAAATATTAAAATAAAAGAAGCATTTGGAATCATCCGTAAAAGTTTTATTTTACCGGTTCTAATAATTATTGCATTACAAGCAGGAAGTGAACAGGGTATAGTCACGTGGAGTGGCAACTTGTTTAGTGATGTGTTTAACTATTCCGCTGAATCAACTTCATTGTTCCTTAGTTTTTATTGGATAGTCTTTACAACTGCAAGATTATTAATACAATTTGTTGAAAATAGAATTGGGAAATTAAACACAGTAAAATTAAGTCTTGTATTGGTTGTATGTTTTCTGGCTCTGCTTTTGGTTACTAATAACCCGATATTTTTTGTGTTACTGGCAGCAGCAATGGCACCGGTTTTCCCACTTATGCAAAAATATTCTGCTCAAAAACTACCTCCACATGAAGTTGGACTTTTTAACGGGATAGTGTTTTCCTTTGCTAGTATGGGAAATGTGATAATTGCCGGTTCTATGGGTGGGTTGGGGGATTACAATATCAAACTCTCTTATCTCATCCCAGTTTTTTGTGCATTAATAATTTTAGCTATCATCTTCCATCTGGTTTCACTTAAAAAATCGGGCAGGGTTAAGGTTTCTCCGAGATAATCTACCTTCACTCTGACGAGTTTTGTATGCTGTTTCCTTGAGGAAGGATAAGAAATAATCAACTTAATATTCTATCTGCATTTCGTTCAGAGTAAATGTACGTATATTTCTTCAGCCGTTGTTGTAAACTATGGTTTGGCAGACAGAGTGATGAATAAAAAAACAGTTGGAGTAGAGATAAAGCTATTACCAACCACCGGAAGCACCTCCACCGCCAAAGCTACCGCCACCACCGGAGAATCCACCGAATCCTCCACCGAATCCACTGCTGCCTCCACTACGACCTCCACCGAACATGCTTCCAAGGAACAAAGCAGTAAACAAACCACCTCTTCTTCTGCCCAGTCCGCCAAAAATGAACATGAATAAGAAAACAAGAAGTCCAAATGGAATCTGCTTTTGTTTTCCACTCTTTTGCTGTTGATTATATTTTGCAAGCTGCTCATCTGTGATTTCAAATTCTTTTGTAACAAGACCGCTTATTGCCAATAGCCCATTTGCAATTCCAACTGTATAATTTCCCTGTTTAAAATCGGGAACAATATAATTCCGAATAATATATCCGCTTTTTGCATCGGTGATAATTGCTTCAAGTCCATAACCAACTTCGATACGGATCTTCTTCTCATTGAATGCAACAAGCAAGAGTACACCATTATCAAATTCTTTTTGCCCCAATTTCCATTCCTGAGCAACGCGCAGAGAATAATCTTCCAGATTTTCACTTTGTAATGAAGATATAGTTAGCAATGCAACTTGTGAAGAAGTTTTGGCTTCAACATCTCGTAGCAAAGCTTCCAGCTTTTCTTCATCTTTGGAATCGATTATGCTTGCATAATCGTTTACGGCACCTTTTAATTTTGGAACGTCCAGAGAGTATAAAGCATTTACAGTAAATATAAACAGGATGGATATTAATAATATTTTTTTCATCTTATTTCTCCAGAATTTCAATATCATCAGTTAGTTCGTTCTTGTCATCATCTTTGATGGGGAAGTGCTCTGCCAGCAAGTTTCCGCATTCATCAATTGATTCAATAAGATGTTTGGCAATTTGCTTTTGTTTAATCCCTGCGAGAATATTATCCACGATATTCTGCCATTTTTCTTTTGGTATCTTCTCATTAATTCCACTATCAGCCAGTAGTTCAACTCGATGTTCCATAATAGAAATAAAGATCAATATTCCGGTTCGGTCTTTTGTATTGTAAACTCCGGATTCCATAAAATAACGAATTGATCTTTCCTGAATCTTTTGTTGCCTTATCTTTTTGGGAACGATCAGCCGATCAATGCTGGAAATATTCCCTATAAAATAGAAAAGCGTGATTACTATAAAAGTAGAAAATCCATAGAACATTATAAGATAATTCACTGAATAATCCCAGAATTTTTCTTGTAACCATTGTTCGATACTACCAGTAAAAAACATTATTATTACAAAATACAAAAATCCGATTATTACAGCAAATATCAATTCGTAGATCGCATAATTGTAGCTCTCTTTTATCATAGCTGTGGCAATTTCTCCGGAAGTTTTACTCTCTGCTTTTTTTACAGCAGAGCCAATTTTTTTCATATCGTCTTTACGTAATTTCATTATTACCCCTTCTTTTGCTCACGGATGTTCATGGATTGAACGGATAAAATATGTAAAATAATTTTTTTCAGGATTTTAATTAGAAAATTAATTCCTGAATCCGTGAGCTCTTTTCTCCTAAAATTCTACCTTTGGAGCTTCTTCAGCACCTTCTGTAGATTTAAAATATTGTTTTTCATCGAATCCGAACATATTAGCAATAATAACTTTTGGGAACATCTTGATGTAAGTATTGTAATATCTAGCAGCTTCGTTGAATCTTTTTCGTTCAACTGCTATACGGTTTTCTGTTCCTTCCAATTGATCTTGCAGAGCAAGGAAATTCTGATTAGCTTTAAGATCAGGATATTTTTCCATAACAACCATGAGTCTTTGTAGTGCTCCACCCAAACTGCTTTGAGCCTGTTGGAATTTTTGGAACATTGCAGGATCATTAAGAACCTGTTCAGAAATATTAAACGTTCCACCCGCTTTTGCTCGAGCCTCTGTAACTGCTGTAAATGTCTCCTTTTCATGTGCAGCATAACCTTTCACAGTATTTACAAGATTTGGTATCAGATCATATCTACGCTGATATACATTTTCTACCTGACTCCATTTTTCTTTAACACCTTCATCTAATTTGACCATATTGTTGTAAGTTCTAATTATACTGGAAATTGTGATTATAATAAAAAAAACCACAACTCCAATTGCAATAAGGCAACCTCGTTTTGCATTTTTACTCATTTTATACTCTCCTTTTATTGTAATAATACTTCATCAAAATCTGAACCAAGATAACTAGACCAATCTGCCCATGAACCTTCTTCTTCATCACCATCACTGTAAATTAGTCTGTAATCTCTACTTTGGTGTAGATCAATGAATAAGTATGTCTGAAAATTTGATATACGATATTTCCATATCTGATATTCCTTTCGGGCAAACTTTGTACTTGTTCCAGTATTCAATTTTAATATTTCAAAAGGTTCTCCATGCTTGATATAAATCCTACCAATATCAGTTTTCCAACCTTTGTCAAAATGAGAATAATGATCATTGCAATAATCAACTCTGGCAATGATCTCAAATAGAAAATCATTAATTTCTGTTGCAGGATTTGGGTCTTGCGCTTTCCAAAAAGCAACAATATATTTCCATTTATTTGCTTCATCAAGTTTTTTGTAATACTTTCTCTGATTTGGAGAAAGAAAGTAACTAGCAAGCTTATATTCATCTTTCAAATCATCAAAGACATGACCTTCGATTCTTTGTGTTGGAATTGGTTCGGCTGAAATACTAAGAGATATCCCAAACAAAACTAAGATAAGTAAAATTCTTTTCATCTTTTTTTTTTCTTTTTATAACTAATTTCAACGACTGCCAAGATCATTATTGTTGCACTTATCCACTGTATTGGTGACAATAAATGATGATTGATAAAATAATCAAATATAATTGCTGAAATTGGGAAGAACAACTCACAGATAGTAGAGACCATTGCAGTCACTTTGTTAAGCCCGAAATAAAATAGGAAAATAGCACCTGAACCTGTGGTTACAGCAATTATAAGAAAGAATAACCAGTTGACCGGCGTAATGTTTTGGAACTCGCCAAGTTTTCCAATTACAAGAACATAGATTAACATTAGAATTGTCGTAAAACCGAATCGGAAGAAATTGGTTGTATAGTAAGGTAATCTTGTTAAAGTTTTTTTACCCAGAACCGTAGCACTTCCGAATGAAAAGGCTGCTACAAGTGCCCATAATGCTGCCTGTATCAAGGGACCATCTTCACCCATGTTTGGTTTACGAAATCCGAAAGTCAGAAAATAACTGGCGATAATTGCCAGCAAAGCCCAAAAGATAAATCTAATTTTAATTTTTTCTTTCAAGAAAATTGCAGCTAAAGTGATTGCAAATATTGGTTGAAGTTTTTGAAGCAATATTATCACCGATAGATGATCAAAGTGAACTAGGAAAAGTGCTTTAACGATTGCCAGTGTGCCGAGAGCTCCGCCGAAAAATGCAATTCCACCCAGAAGCAGAAAATCCGCTTTTGTAAACGTTTTAAGCTTTCTATATTCCCTAAATAGAAATGTGTTCATCAACACAAATGGTACAAAATGCAACATAAAAACAACAAAACCAATATTTAAATTATACAAGCGTGGAGTAAGAACAACACCGTCAAATCCCCACATAATTGCCGCCAGCATAATCGCTGTGGCTCCGATATATCTTTTTTTTGAATCTTCCATTTTCCTTATCCTAATAGTTTATTGGACTTGCCCCGATGCGAAGCTTGGGGCGAGAACAATGCTCTTCAACGCAATTCTCGACTCACATTCGTTTCACTTCATTGCGAGTCAAGTTTTGATACTAATTATTATCTAACAATATTTTATTAAATTCACTTTCATTCATAAATTTTTCATACTCAAAAATGGTTTTCTCATAATTATTGAAATCATCTGGATACATGTTAATAAATTCAGAACTGAAAAAATCAGATATTCTTAATCCAATCCATTCTAGATAATTAGAAAATTTCCATTGTTTTAGGTCTTTAACAAGCCCGGCTTTTTTAGGGTTATAATGAATGTATTTACACAATTGAATAAAATAACTATTACCCTTGATGTGAATATGTTGAAGTGGTCCTTGGAAAAGAGTTCCTTTTCTATGATAAATGGAATTATAATGTAAAGTATAAGCAGTAAAAGTATCATTGAATATTCGATAAATTGGTTCATCCTCATCTTGTCTTATGAAAAAATGGAAATGATTTGGCATCAAACAATATACAACAATTGTAGATGGGTATTTCAATATACTATGTAAAAATTTATCAAGAAAGTATTTGTAATCATCATCCTTACGAAATAACAAATTATTTCCTACAGCGTGGTTGTAGATATGAAAATATTCACCTTTTACGAATTCTTCTTTTTTACATTTCATAATAATCCATAAATTTTTCTCATTGGACTTGCCCTGATGCGAAGCTTGGGGCGAGAACAATGCTCTTCAACGCAATTCTCGACTCACATTCGTTTCACTTCGTTGCGAGTCAAGTCTTGCTAATTTTATAAATGATATTCCTATCTTTTTGATATGCCAGCATTTTTTTCAAGCAATCATTTTTGGCACCCAGAAATTCAGGCGGGAACAACCCTTTTTCAGTATAATTACCATTCAGAACAAGCTCAACA
>JAVCCF010000086.1 GCA_030765625.1 Candidatus Tenebribacter burtonii | reverse complement strand
TAAAAAGCAGTGCCAGTAAAATCCACTGTTGATTGATACTCCCCAAGATAATCGCGGTGATAATAAAGAAGAGTGTAAAAAGTTTAACAATAGGAGCCAAGAGTTCAAAAAGAAGGAAATAAGGAAGTGCAAATGTTCCTATTCTTTTGAACTCAGGCTCGAAAATCATATCTTTGTGGATAGTAAGTGTTTCAGCCAATCCACGGTGCCAACGGTTGCGCTGACGCAAGAGGAAATTGGGATTGTCAGGAACTTCTGTCCAACAAAGTGGATGTGGTAAAAATCTGGCTTTAGCGGTTTGTTTTTTTGCGATGAAATATCGCCACAAACGTACGACGATTTCCATATCTTCGCATACAGTTTGTTTGCCCAATCCACAACTGCTTTCGATATATTCAGAATCATTGTGAGCTGTCAGAAATCCACCAACAGCGAGTAGATCATCACGTTTAAAAAGTGAGAAAGCACCGGACATAACAACGATCGCGTTCATTTTGCTCAGACTATAACGTGAGATCAGAAAAGATTTCATATATTCCACAATCTGCCATTGTACCCAAATATTGGATGGAAGTTTGGAACTATAAACTAAGTTGTTCTTCAAAGCCACTCCATTGGCAACTGCCAATTGACCTCCGGAAACAAAAAGATCCGGATCATCGATAAACGGTTGAACTGTTTGTTTGAGAGCTGTTTTATCTAAAATAGAATCTGCATCAATTGTGCAGATAAATTTGTTTGATGCAAGGTTAATTCCTACATTAATACTATCAGCTTTTCCACCATTTGATTTATCGATTACTTTCAGACTGGAATCTTTCGATTTGTAACACTTATTTACACTTTTTGTTGTTAAAGTGTTACAATTTGAAAATTTAAACTCTCTCAAATCGAAATTATTTAATAGCTTCTGCATGGTTTTATCCGTAGAACCATCATTTACAACGATTACTTCATAATTTGGATAGTCTAATGATAGAAGCATTTTTATGCTGTCTAAAATCGTAACTTCTTCATTATATGCAGGTACGATGATAGATACAGAATGCTTTTTAAATTCTTCTGTTGTGGAAATGGATATCTTCTCTTTTCTGATATTAATCAGAAAGACGGCAAAAAATAACCAATCAATCACAAAATATGACAAATAATATATAATTAATAAATTTTCAATAATCCTAAAAAACATAAATGGCCCACTCGATTTTATTAAGAATCAAGCAATAAGTGTACCAAGTTGATACTAATGAACAACATAAAATATGTAATACTAAAGAAAAGTTGCCAGTTTGTCACTTCAGGCATCATATAAGCATATACTTATTCCTAATATGCAATTTTTTATTTTTCACATTATTGCCAGTCTATGTTACTTAAACAAAAACTGGAGTTTACATGTATGTACCAGTTCAGGTGATGTGATAAAATGAGAAAAAAAAAGCCTTCCGAAGAAGGCTTTTAAGATGGCTCCTGAAGAGGGATTTGAACCCCCGACCTAGTGGTTAACAGCCACCCGCTCTACCGCTGAGCTATTCAGGATCAAACTCAATAATGTATGACTTTTTAAATCCGACCTTTTTTGTGTCAATATTATTTTGCTGAATACTTCACAATAGTGGCTTCAATGCCGAATTGACGATGGATCATTAAAATTACTATTCAAGCAAAACACACTTGACAAAATCCTCAATATTAATTTTTTGCAGATTCAAACAACATAATAGCTGTAAGGAGTTTTAAAATGATTCGTTTGCAAAATTTAACGAAAGATTACGGTTCTCTTCGTGCAGTTGATCAGATTAGTTTTGAGATCAACGAAGGAGAGATTCTTGGATTTCTCGGTCCAAATGGAGCCGGAAAAACAACAACTTTAAAGATGATAACTTGTTACCTGTCACCTACATCCGGTGATATTGAAGTTGAGGATATGAATATTCATGAAGAGCAGATTGAGATCAAGAAGCTCATTGGATATTTACCGGAACATAACCCGCTTTATATTGATATGACAGTTTATGAATATTTAAGATTCATCGCAGACATCAGAGATATCACAAATTTCAAAGCACGCATGAAAGAAGTTATCGAGCAATGCGGACTTAATGGTGTTGTAAATAAACCCATAAACACCCTTTCTAAAGGTTATAAACAGCGTGTAGGATTTGCCCAAGCAATTCTGCATGATCCCAAAATATTGATCCTTGATGAACCAACCAGCGGCTTAGACCCAAATCAAATTGTTGAGATCCGTGAATTGATCAAAAAACTGGGTAAGGAAAAAACTCTTATCATATCAAGTCATATTTTGCAGGAAGTTCAGGCTGTTTGCAGCCGTATCATTATCATAAATAAAGGCAAAATTGTGGCAGATGGTTCAACTGAGGAACTGCAATCTGCTTTCAATAATAAAACAAAACTTATACTTGAACTTGATATACCGGAAAATGAAATAGTAGAAATATCTAATGGCATAACCGATATTACCATCCTTTCCATTTCCCCACTTAATAAAACAACATTTAAGATTGAGATTGAATTTGATTCTGATAATGATAAGAGAAAAGAGATATTCAATCTTATTAAATCAAAAGAATGGACACTTTTGGAAATGTGTCGTGAAAATGTCAGTCTGGAAGCTGTGTTCCGCAATCTTACTATTGAAGGAGGAAAAAGATGAATTTAGCAATTACAATAACAAAAAAGGAAATTAAAAGCTATTTTAGTTCACCTTCTGCTTATATAGTTTTAGTAATTTTTCTTCTACTTAGCGGTTGGTTCTTTGCTAGTCCATTGTTTATAAATAACCAGGCAAACTTACGTACCTTATTCGGGATAATTCCTCTCCTGTATTTGTTCTTTGTCCCTGCTATAACTATGGGACTTATCTCTCGTGAAAAGAATAATGGTACAATGGAGCTCCTTGCAACTCTTCCAATTAAAAATAGCCAAATAATAATGGGAAAATTCTGGGCTTCAGTCATCCTCATCGGAGTTGGTTTATTATTAACCTTAATACATTTTATTACAATCATGGTGCTTGGAACCAATGTCGATTTCGGAGCAATATTTTGTGGTTATATAGGTCTATTATTTCTGGGTGCAGTTTATAGTTCTATTGGGATTTTTGCATCCAGCATAACCAGCAATCAAATAGTTTCACTAATAATAAGTTTCTTCATAATTTTCTTCTTCTTTGTAATAAAATTCTTTCTCTTCTTCGTTCCTGATTTCATGGTAGGAATTTTTCAATTTATAAGTATTGATTACCATTTTTCAAATATTGCCCGGGGAGTAATCGATACCAGGAATATTATATATTTTGTCAGTTTGATCTTGCTATTTCTTAAACTTGCACAAATATCTCTAGAAAACCGGAATTGGAAATAGGAGGATTATTATGAAAAAGAAAATAACAATTGATCTAATAATTTTTATCGCAATTCTCATTTTTGTTAACCTCATCTCAATATCTATCTTTAAACGTTTTGACCTTTCACGGGGAAAAATATATTCGCTTTCAAGTTCCAGTAGAACTACAGTAAAGAATTTGGAAGACAGGCTGATTATAAAAGCATATTTCTCTAAGAATATGCCGGGTGAATATGCTGATTCCCGCCGTTTCGTTCAGGATATTCTTTCTGAATATCAAGCATATTCTAAAAGTAACCTTAAATTTGAATTTCTTGATCCAGCAGATGAGCAAGATTTAAAAAAAGAAGCTCAACAATATGGGATAATGCCTGTTTCTATGAGAGTTATTCAGAATGATAAACTGGAAATTAGAGAGGTTTATATGGGTCTTGTGTTCCATTATCAAGACAAGACTGAAACTCTGCCAATGATAAAAAACACTCAAGGCTTAGAATATGATATAACCAGCAAAATCAAGAAGATCACTGCAAATGGGCTTAAGAAGATCGCCTTTTTCGACACAGGAAATAATAAGTTTGAAACAATCAGTCAATTCCTTTCCGAAAGTTATGAAATCTCTAAAATCGATCTCACCAAACCTGTAGAGAACAATGTTGATGCACTCATCATTTCTGGAATTGAAGACTCTCTTGAGATATCTCAACTTGTTAATATTGATCAATATCTGATGCAAGATGGCAATATCATTCTTTTCCAAGATAAGATTGCTACCGATATTCAAAAATTATCTGCAACAACAGTAAATTCCAATCTTTTCCGACTTCTCAGCGCTTATGGTATTACAATTAAACCAAACCTAGTGATCGATGCTCAATGTGGTCAAGTCACAGTTCAACAGCAACGTGGAATGTTCCGTATGCAAACTCCAGTTAACTATCCATTTTTTCCAATAATCAATAATATTAATAAAGAAAATATTGTAGTTAAGAATCTTGATTACATACAACTTATTTTTGCATCGGAGATCGATACTACAAACATTGATGGGGATATTTATTTTGAACCTCTACTCTATACTTCAGCAAATAGTGGAGAAATTACAATGCCGCAACTTGATATTTCGTATCAACCATTCATGAATATTGATTTAAAAAAAATGCTGACAGATAAACCAAAAGTTGTTGCGGGAATTTATAGTGGGAAATTTGTAAGCAATTTCATCAATCATACAAAAGAAGAGAATGCTTTGGGAAGTACTGAGAGCGGCAAAATCTTGCTTGTTTCAGATTCTGACTTTATCAAAGAAGGTGCTGGAGCTGGAGTACAAGGAAATAGAGATTTTGTATTGAATGCCGTTGATTACATGGTTTCCGATGGAACCCTCATTGAGATAAGATCTAGAGAGACACAATTCACTCCATTAAAAGAAGTTAAATCAGGAACTAGAAAATTTGTAAGATGGGTCAA
This sequence comes from Candidatus Tenebribacter burtonii, assembly GCA_030765625.1. GTDB lineage: Bacteria > Cloacimonadota > Cloacimonadia > Cloacimonadales > TCS61 > Tenebribacter > Tenebribacter burtonii. The sequence continues at coordinate 16,783 of JAVCCF010000086.1, read as the reverse complement.
TATCCTTTTCCCATCTCTTTTACTGATTTTACTTGGAATTTTACATTACAGGAAAGAACTGAAACGAAGAAAACATATAGGAGAGCTTTATGAGTAAAAAACAGATAATCTACATTACGATCCTAATTGTCTTAATAATTGTATTCTTCATTACAAAGATAAATAATAATGTAGAAAAACGTATTAATTTTTTCCAGGCTGATTCTGCGAAGATCAGAACGATTGAAATATCTAATATTAAAGATACGTTAAAATTTTCCAAGAAAAATGATGAATGGATACTGGTCTATCCGATCGAGAATCCAGTTAATAAATATCAGATAGAGAAAATATTTACAAAAGTATTACAAGTAAAAACTTCCAATTTGCCGATTTCTGAAAATGAAAGTTCATTTGATACCTATAAAGTTAACAATAGTCAGGGTACTCGAATAAAATTCCTCGATGAAAATAATAATATACTTGATGAAGCAATTATCGGTAAAAGTTCTTCTCCCAAAACAACTCCGGTCAGAAGACCAGATGAGAATAACATATATCAATTAGAAGAAAATATTAACTCTATGATAACTCCCAACACAGATTTTTGGAGAGAAAAAATTATTCTGGGAATTGAGAAGAATAACATTTCTAAGATTTCAATTATTTGTGATATAAATGCTTACGAGCTGGCACCTTCTGATTCTCTCTGGCATTATACAGATGGTAAAAGTAGTCTAGGGGTAGACCTTAATAATAAAACACTTCGAAATATCATTTCTACCCTTTCAAAGCTTACTGTTAATGGCTTCGTTGATAACAAATTTGAAGATTATAAAGAAAAACTTTCTTTTCCAAATCTGGAGATTGGAATTGAATTGTTCGATGGTTCGTCACATTATATTAGAATTGCAATGGATAAAGATTCTAAATATGTTCTGCAATTTGATAATGAAGAAAGTTATATGTACTTAGTCTATAATAATTGGGTAGAAAAATTCACAAAAGAAGCAATGGATTTTAAATAGATTGTTTAAAATTTAATGATTTATTATTCTAGTTCATTTGAATATATAATAAAATCCAGCCTAAGAATTTCTTAGGCTGGATTTTAAATATTATTTAAGCATCAAACATTTCTTCACTGATCTTGTTTTATCATTTACATCGAATTTATAGAAATATACTCCCGATGCAACTGATTTGTTATTATCATTTTTTCCTGTCCATAGAACTTCATGAATACCTTTTTCTAACTCATCATTTACCAAGGTCTTTACCTTTTGACCCTTAATGTTATAAATTGTGAGTTTAACTTTACTGTCTTCAGGTATTGAGAATTTGATTGTAGTCTCTGGATTGAATGGATTTGGATAGTTGTTATGTAAAACCGGAACTAAAGGAATATTTTGTTCTATTTCTTCTGTATTTTCTTCCAATCCTAATAATTTAGATAATACTTCCCAGTGTTCATCATGCCATATTCGTAATTGCTTGCAATCCTCTGGTTCATGTTGTGGAAATGAAGTAGATACATTGGCTCTACCGTTTTCCATAGAAGCAAGAAAATAGATGTTCTCCAATTCCATCACAGCGAATAATGAATCAACTGTAGAAGTTGGTTCTTCTATACGTACGATAACGATATCAGCAGCTTCTTGATAATTTCTCATTTCAATATTAGCCTTCTTTTGATAGTTTATCACAAAGTCTGATAATTCATCTCTTTCCTCAGTTGGAACAAACTCAGGGATATTTAGAGTGAAAGTATCATAGAATTGTATCAGATTATTTAAGTTTTCATCCAACTGTAATGAAAGATTGAATGTCCTATCGATACAATTCATCCAGAAACCTTTCTCCTCTTCCAGTTGTTCAGATAGAATTGTTGTGTATAATTCCAGTGCTTCTGTATAATATCCTTCTGATTCTAGTATTCCCGCCTCTTCATAACGATTATCTGCTTCCCATCCTGGTGGAACATTTTGTAAATCGTCCATACTATAATAATCAGCAGTTATAAATTTAGAAGGTTCATAATTATAAATAGGTTCATAATTCATATCAATGTATACAGGATATTGAACGAATTCATCTAATGGTCTATCTGACCAATAATTGTAATTGCAATTTAATTGATATGGTGGTGGCTCATAGGTAAATTCGAAATAAAAATCATAAGAATACCACTCTGGTCTTTCCCAGAAATCATTATGACCTTTTAGTATATTGATTGATCCGGAATCAATAAATTTCACATTATAGATTTTTTCAAAAGTATTATTCGCACTCCAGGCCATATCAACCAAAGATTTATTGAAAACCTCAATTCCATTGCCATAATCATAAAAAGAACAATTAGTTACCCTTGGCGTAGCATTAACACATCTAATTCCAATTAAAGTTCCACTGAAACTACAACTGTCAACGCTAGCTTTTCCTGGATCTGGGAAATCTATAGGGATTCCCGAGACATAATCTAATTCTATTCCGCAATCTGCAATTTCACTTACAAAACCACAAAAAGCGATAGGGACTTTAAAAGAGTTTAGTTGGATCCCTGTACCGCTGGAAATAAAATTACATCTCCGAATAAGTTTCATGCTGCCCATACCATTAAGATAAATTCCTGTATCACAATTCTCAAATGTACAGTTTAATATCTCATCATCCGTTTTTACAGAACCTTCAAGATGTATTCCTTCTTTCAAATTATCAAACAAAGTGTTTTCAACTAATAGTTTCATTTCTTCATTATTAAAAAATGAAGTAATAGAAATACCTCTACCATTTCCTTCACCCATTCCTTGAATTAGAGAATTATCTTGTGAAGTTCCGCCGGTTATATGAATATCACTTTCTAAGTTATTAGAAGGTACAAATAAACCGACTGACATTTCATTATCTGGTACAATAATAGTACTAGAGATAAACTCCAGTGATGAAGCATTTCGAAGAATAATGCTACGATTACAGTCTCTAATTGTACTTTCGATTATATGCATTTCACCACCTTCACAATGAATACCTGTTTCAGCATTTTCGATGATCGATTCATTTTGTACCCAAATTTTTCCACCTTCAAAACATTTAATACCTTGCCATGAACCAGTTTTTGAAGAAAGTACTGTATTTAACAAATTCTGTGGATTAAGATATAAATTGCCTTCAACAATTATCATAGAGTTAGTACCAAAAAGCACATTTCCCCAAACAATAACGATGCCACCATCTTCGATTGTTAGAGTAGCATGTGGTCCAAATTCTACAGCATCATTAATGATCAGTGAACCACCATCTTGAACAACCACGTCATAAGGAATGTACATATTTTCGATTGTACAAGAATTTGCTGCATTAATTACTTCTGCGATAGGTAGTTGGCATAATTTAAGTAACATACCATCACCTGGTGAGATTTCTATTGGGTCAGATTGGAATGTATTATCGTCAATCTCATAATAAGTACCTGTATATTGATCAAGCAAAACCATATTTTCATCAATATTATTAGTGAAATGGAATGTAATTTCCTGGGGATCTGCATCATAGAAAGCAATATCTGTATTTTTAGGGATTCCTACAGCATATCCACCTTGATTCATATAGACTGCATCACTGTAATCTGTCTTTCAGTTAACAAACATAAAATAAGGGTAACCATCATTATCCACAAATTCACCACACTCCATAAAACCTTAATAGAAACCATCACCGGAAACATTTATAGATACGAGGTTTTCATAATAAGGTTCAAATTCAAAATCAAGGTAATTTCCATTTGTATTGATTGTCCCTGCATCTATCCATTCCAATGATTTCACAATTGGACCAATATAACTTATTTCATGATTTGCTTCCTGTATTGCATAATACTGTGGTGATCTGCCATTGTTACCAGGAAAATTTTCCTCATCAATTAAAGCCAGCCTATGATATACATCACGCGAAGAATCTTCTAACTCAAAATCCATGTCACCATCACAAGGTTCATCAAATTCTTCGTTTCTTGAAGTATAATTATAGCGAGATATGGCTTTGTAATCAATAATCCCATCTGCACCATAACATAAAGGTAAAAATTGCAGGCATTTCTGCATGTTATAGGGAGGTCGCATTGTACCCCAATGCCGATCTGCATTATCAAAATGACCAGCATCTACATAATATACACCTTGTGTTTGAGGAACACATAGAAAATCTAAGCTTTCAGCTTCACATAAATTCTTTATATTTTTATACCAAACCAACATAGTTTGAATACGATCTTGAATATGGTCTTGAGAAGAATTAGGTGAACAATTCCAATGTGTGTCACTCGATATGGGATACATATCATACATTATTTGTTGTGGTTCCGACATGTCTTCAAATAACTCATGATGAAAATATGTATCTGTAGAAAAATCGTCATTAAACCAACACCCTTTTTTATTTACAGCCGTAATTAAACTATCACAATTACTTGAACCAAGAATGTCCTCAACTAACCCGTATGAATCGAATTGCGGTTGTGCGGGTTCATCTTTACTATACAAGAACTTCAGATTAGACGCATCTGACTTCAACGAATTAACACGAGTAACAAGCATATCATCATAAACACCATCCTCTAATTTCCTGTAGATATCATCATAGATCCTGAAATAATCCAGATACAGGTTTCCATTCCCATACCAATCCACTTTGAAATTAATGTTTTTAAGTTCCGGTTGGGTCGTACTATAATTATGCATTAAATTCTCTTCTATATCATTTACAAGTACATAAAAGGTAAAGGTTTTGTAAGCTGTGGGTGATTGTACAGCATTGTAATCCCCGACAGTAAGCTGTGTATCATAATATAAATCTGGTTCACAACTAATTAGATCAAGACTATTTTGTTCATAATGATCTCCTACTTTGGTGGATACATAAAAATCCAGGTCGCAGAGCAGGGTATTATCGGGAAAAGAAGATACATCTGCTTTTAATACGTATTCAATATATAATGTGTCCATAATGAATTGCCCACTTTGTTTGGGTAGAATGATTTCCCTTTCCACATGTTTATCCACCCACTCATCGTCTTCAAGTTTCTTCCACTTCCAGAAAAGAGTGTCGCATACTATTCCTGCATTATCAATGCCTTCCTGGCAGCGCCATACTCAATCGTTTGAGGCATTATCTTCTTGATCAAAAAAGCTATCTCCTTTCAAATCCTCTCTATGAATCCGATAGTAATATTTTTCAGCTATATCTTCACTGGTAAATACTTGTCCTTCATTCCAATATTCAGCTTCATAGTAATAGCTATTTGCCCGGGTGAGATTATAAACACCGACTACTCCATTTTCAGGTTGCCAGATATGGTCATGCAAAATGATATCAAGATTGTTATCGTTCGTGTTGGTGTGTAGATCAGATATGCTTTCATTGCCTATATTGGCATTAAGGCAATTATAATTGGCTTCCGAAAGATATTGAAAATATATTTCATCAGATCCACCCCCTAAATAGGTATATGAAACCAGGATAAAATCATCGGAATATAATCCGAATAGACCACTTACTATTAGTACTGTTAGAATTATACTAACAATTACTTTTTTATCAAACATCATTTCCTCCTTTTTTTTAACCCATCTACCCTTCACAAGGGGAGCATTACTTTTAACAATGTAACTTTCTCCTTTTTCCTTATTATCTCCCTTCGTAAGGGAGAATTAAAGAGGGTTTCACTTCAGTAATGTTACTTTTTTTACAGATAGGATTTTCCCTGTCCCGACATTAACGAGTTTACAGAGATAAACACCGGATGCCTGTTTCTCTGCATTCCATTCAATCTTGTCATCCTGAGTCCCGAGACTCTGCTCGGGAAAGGATAAAGGAATTGTTTCAATCTTCTGCCCTTTGATGTTAAAAATCTCAATTTGAAGGTTTTCATAACCCTCTGCTTTGATTTCGAAAGTAACTATGGGATTAAATGGATTTGGGTAGGCGTTGAAAGTGATTTCACCCGGAGTAGGGATTTCATGATCCTCGATTCCAACCAAATCTTCTAAATCTCCATTTCCGGCAAAAACATAGACATAACCGGGATTTGGGCCTGTATTAGTCTCAGCAGGACCTGCTATGGCCAGGTCTTCATATTCATCACCATCGAACCTGCCAATAGCAACAGCTCTGCCAAATTGATTATGCACACCCGGTGGTTCTTCGAACTCTATATCTACTGTATTGTTTGGAGATTCATTGCCAAGATAGAGAAAAGTGGCTCCATTTAATCCCCAATTTGGTGAACCCAGAACCATATCGCTAAAACCATCATTATTCAAATCACCATAATCAAAACCAAAATCCTGACCTCCTCCTCCAGAACCATATAACAATGTTACATTATAAGTCTGTGTTATATTATCATCACCTAACCAAATGTTTACATCCCACGAGAAATGCCCTCCGAAATCTGCAAAACCATCATTATTCAAATCTCCTGCCGGTAAACCAAGTGTCATATTTGTGGATTCTGCTTCCCAAAGGCAAACAAAGTTTGTTGTATCGATTACCGTGCTACCATAATACAGATTATTGGTATAATATTCATCACAATAACCAACGCAAAAGTCATCAAAGCCGTCGTTGTTTACATCTCCAACACCGCTAAAGCCGTAGTTAATATGGCCTTTAATAAAAAATAGCTGTGGCTCGTTAATTTCAGGACCACCCCACAGAATATAAAACTCAATAAAATCATCTTGAGAATTAATTCCCTGTCGCCAGGTTATTCCAATGTCATCATATCCATCATTGTTAATATCACCAAGTGCTCGGATAGATTTTGCATTATAATCATATTCGTACCTGCTCATCACAAAATCCGGTATTGTATCCTGTTCGGTATTACCTAATAATATGTTAATGTATAAACTGTCGGCATCGATACAGGAATATCCAAGGTCTTCCATGCCGTCTCCGTTTATATCGCCTATATTTGTGAGATAAATTCCTAACATTGAAGTCATTACATCTGCAGTAAGAGTGAAGTCTGCTTGATCATCAAAATTTTCTCCTCCTAAATAAAAATATAATCTTCCACTAATGTTTTGATTCCAATCTACCCAGTAAGGAGAAGACACTACCAGATCATCGTAGCCATCACCGTTAAAATCAAGTGCTGCCAAAGTGTTTCCGAACCAAGAGCGCGGGTGCTCACCTTCTAAATAAGCGAGTTGGTTCATAGTGTTTTGGGCGTTTAACAAGACTAAAGATAAAAGACTAAAGATTGGAATTATCATTTTTATATTTTTCATGATCTCCTCCTTATTTCAACAAAGTTATTTTCTTTATACTTAATATGTTCTTGTTACTTACTAATTTACAAAGATAAATACCTGATGCTTGTTTCTCTGCATTCCATTCAATCCTGTCATCCTGAGTCCCGAGACTCTGATTGGGAAAGGATAAAGGAATTGTTTCAATCTTCTGCCCTTTGACGTTAAAGATCTCAATTTGAAGGTTTTCAAAACCTTCAGCCTTAATATCGAAAGAAACGGTTGGATTAAAAGGATTCGGATAAGCATTGAATGCTATTTCCTTTACTGATGGAATTTCATTTTCTTCTACATCCACTAAATCTTCTAAATCTCCATTTCCGGCAAAAACATAGACATAACCGGGATTTGGGCCTGTATTAGTCTCAGCAGGACCTGCTATGGCCAGGTCTTCATATTCGTCACCATCGAACCTGCCAATAGCAACTGCTCTTCCAAATTGATGCAGAACTCCGGGAGGTTGCCCAAACTCAATATCTACTGTATTATTGGGATTTTCATTGCCAAGGTATAAGTAAGCATTACCATTCACTCCAAAATTTGGCGAACCCAACACCATATCGCTATATCCATCGTTATTAAAATCTCCGTAGTCATAACCAAAACCCTGAGATCCTCCAGAACCGTATTCCAGTGTCAGATCAAAATTCTGGTTTATAGTCTCCCCACCTAACCAAATATCCACATCCCAGGAAAAATGACCTGCTAAATCCGCATAGCCGTCATTATTTATATCTCCAGCTGGTAATCCAAGAGACATATTTAAATCATCATCATCCCATAATAGAACAGAGTTCAATGTATCGACAATTTCTCCACCAAAACATAGTCTATTTCTTCCAGAATAAATTGTATAACCATAACCAAGACAAAAATCATCATATCCGTCATCATTGACATCTCCTACGCCACTGAAACCTTCTATTGTATGTCCACATTCGGTAAAGAGTTGAGGATCATTAATTTCATTACTACCCCATAAAATGTAATACTCTATTAATCCATTCTGTATATCAAATTGTCTCCAAGTTATTCCAACATCACCAAAACCATTATTATTAATATCTCCTAAGGATCGTATTGATAATGACCTATAATCCATATCATATCTACTCATTACAAAATCAGGAATAGTGTCCTGTTCAGTATTTCCCAATAGTATATTTATGTATAAACTGTCAGCATCAATAATGGAATATCCCAGGTCTTCCTTGCCGTCTCCATTAATATCACCAATATTGGTAAGGTAAGAGCCTAAAGCATTTCCAAGGACACCCGATAGAGTAAAATCAACCTGGTCATCAAAAACCTCACCCCCCATAAAAAAATACAGTCTTCCTTGCCAATGGATTTGAGGTGAAGAAACTACCAAGTCATCATAGCCGTCTCCATTGAAATCAAGTGCTGCCATTGTACCCCCAAACCAGGATCGCTCCATTTCACCTTCCAGGTATGCAATTTGAGTCATGGTATTTTGGGCAAAAAGTAGGTTAAAAGTAAATAAGATAAAGATTAATAATAAATAAATAGTAATCTTAGACTTTAGGTTTCGATTTATTATCATTCTAAGCATATTCTCTCCGTTAAATTTTGTCTTTCTGAATCATAATTGGATAATTTATTTTTATTGAAGATTTATTTATGAACAAATATAAACCTTAAGAAAATGTCAACTTTTTCTAAATAATAGCTTTAGGCATTTGACTGGAAACGATAAACTAAATAAAAATTAATGATTATAAATATCCCTGATTGTTTTTGTTGGTATGACTAATACTAAAGAACGAGATTTATTTATTTAATCTGAATAACTTTAAGGAAGTTTTATTAATCAATTAATATATAAATTAAACTTGTACAATTTTAAATAATATTTGACATTATAATCTTTCTTACGTAAATTCGATTTTTACTTTTCTAAAAATTTTTGGAAAAGAGATATTGTTATTTTGGAGTGTAAATGGAAATTTTAAATTTCGGTTCCAGCATAAAAAATGGTAATTATATCTTGCATTCCGAATTTAAAAACGTCCACAATTATACAAATAACGTCGAATTAATTTCTCTGGTTTCTACTAAAATTGGTGCAGGTCCCAATAATATAGTTTTAAATAATTTTCCTTTGCAAGCTGAGCAAATCCTTACTATCTCTAATCCAACAATTTCAATTGGTAATACTGCACTTTATATCATTCCAGTCGAGTTACTATCAAAAGAATATATTTATATCAATAATATCTCAGTATTGTTATCTAGAATTAAATTAATTTTAAATGAACTTTCAGATTATATTTCTCCTAAGAGTCTGGGATTTTTACTATTTCCAGATAATGAAAATTTCTTTAATTCCATTTTCGAAAAAGCACTTCTCGCTCATGTAAAAAAAACAGTTCAAAAAATTTCCTTGGAAAATATTCCTACAATTGCCAAAAACATGAAAGGTGTTGGAATCGGTTTAACACCCAGTGGAGACGACTTTAATTGTGGTATCCTGTATGCACTGAATTATCTTAATGAAATTTTGAGCAAAGACTTTACTGAGATAATTGAAGCATGTTATTTGAACTCTACCGGTAATAACCTGATTTCAAACACATTCCTCAGATATGCTTTTTTAAATAAATACTATGAAAATTTTCATGAGTTGTTAAAAGCTCTGAAAGATAATGATAAATTAAAAATTTCAATTTATATAAAAAAAATTATTAATACCGGACACACATCTGGATCTGATATGCTGTCAGGTTTTATTCTAACAATAAAAGGAGTTCTAAATGATAAAAAGTATTGTTAAAAAAGGTGAATATTTTGATTCCGTAAGTCTGATGATCGTGGGAAAAAATATCACCAGTATGAAAAATGTAATTGAGGCAACTGTTGTGATGGCAACTCAGGAAAACAAATCAATTCTCAAAACTTCTAATCTCTACTTGGACGAATTTGAGAAATATGATGATACTGATCTTTTGATCGTAATCAAATCTGATCACGAAGATAGATTTGATGAAATATTTAAAAACGTGGATAACCTGTTGAGTGAGATCAGAAATAAAAAAGATGATCAAGGTACATTCAATCCAAGAAGTTTGGATGGTGCAATTCAGGTTCAACCTGATTCAAATTTTGCTCTAATTTCGTTGGCCGGAAGATATGCCGGAGCCGAAGCAATGAAAGCTTTAAAGAAAGGTCTGAATGTAATGCTTTTTTCTGATAATGTTCCACTGGAAGTAGAGATCGAACTAAAAAAATATGCACTTGAAAATGACCTGCTGATGATGGGACCAGATTGCGGAACAGCAATTATCAATGGTGTTCCATTAGCATTTTCTAATGTCGTTAATAATGGAAATATTGGCATTATCGCTGCATCAGGAACAGGTTTGCAGGAAGTTAGTTCTATCATTTCAGAAGAAGGTTTTGGTATTTCTCAAGCTATTGGAACTGGCGGACGCGATATAAAAGAAGAAGTTGGTGGGATGATGTTTATTTCATCTTTAGAATCTTTAAAAAATGATGAAAACACAAAGGTAATAGTTCTTGTCTCCAAACCTCCTCATCCAACTGTGTTAAAAAAAATCAACGATAAATTAAATGAAATTTCTAAACCGGTTGTCAGTATTTTCCTTGGCACCGATAGTAAACTTGTAAAAGAAAGTGGAGCAATTGCTGCAGAAACTTTAGAAGAAGCAGCTCTCTTGGCTTGTGCAATATCAGATAACGTTAAAATTTCTAAAGTAAGAGAATTCTTAGAAGAAAGAAGAAATAACTTTGGGGAAATTGTAACAAAAGAAATCAAGAAAATTTCTTCAGGAAGAAAATATATCCGTGGATTATTCAGCGGTGGAACTCTTTGTGATGAAACTCAAATAATTCTAAAAAAAGATATTGAAAATATTTACAGCAATAGAGCTGGCGACAAAAAATTTGCCTTAGCAGATTCATGGATAAGTAAAGAACATACTTTGGTTGATCTGGGTGAGGATGAATTCACAGTTGGACGACTGCATCCAATGATGGATTTTGATCTGCGAAATAAGCGTATTATTCAGGAAGCAAAAGATACTGAAACTGCCATAATTTTATTTGATCTTGTACTTGGTTATGGTGCACATATTGATCCTGTTAATGAGATACTTCCAGTAATAAAAAAAGCACAAAAAATCGCTCCCGGTATTTCATTTATCTGTTCTGTAACTGGAACCGAACAAGATCCACAAAACAGAAGTAAGACAATAACAACTTTAGAAGAAGCCGGAGTTATAGTAATGCCATCAAATGCATCTGCGGCAGAAATAGTTAATCTAATAATAAAAGAAATAAATAAATAGCGGAGGAAATATGAGTTTTAAAAAGTTATTTGGTAAGAAAATTGAAGTAGTAAATGTTGGGTTAGATTCATTTAAAGATGACCTGGAAAAACAAGGAGAAAAAGTTATAAATGTTGAATGGAATCCTCCAGCCAATATTGATAGCAGTGTTATGCAAATATTACAAAAAAACAAAACCAAAATTGAAATAGCAAATAAAAAAGTACTGGAAATTATTCTTAATGGAAGACCCTATTTGGTAGGACTTGATATTGCTAGAAACGTAATACCGGGTATGAAGGAAAATCTTCTTCTTCATTCCGGACCTCCAATAACATGGGATAGAATGAGCGGTCCGATGAAAGGAGCTATGATCGGTGCAATAATTTATGAAGGAAAAGCCAAAGATTTTGATGAAGCAGAAAAACTTGGAGCTTCTGGTCAATTTGATTTTGCTCCATGTCACGAACACGAAACAGTTGGTCCTATGGCTGGAGTTGTTTCTGCCTCAATGCCGGTTTTTGTTCTTAAAAATGAAGCGTATGGAAATTATGCTTATTGTACTTTGAATGAGGGTTTGGGAAAAGTACTTCGTTATGGGGCTTATGATAATGAAACCATCGAAAGGCTAAAATGGATAGAAAATGAACTTTATCCAACTTTGAAAAATGCTGTGGAATTTATCGGAAAAATTGACCTGAAAAATATAATTGCCCAAGCACTGCACATGGGAGATGAAGTTCATAATCGTAATCGAGCTGGTACATCTCTTTTGTACAGAACAATTGCACCTGCAATTGTTCAAACTTGTGATAATAAAGATGTAACTGCTAAAGTTCTAAATTTTATTAATGGGAATGATCATTTCTTCCTAAATCTTTCTATGCCAGTTGGAAAAGTAACTTTGGATGCAGCCAGAAATATTGAAAACAGTAGTATCGTAGTTGCAATGACTCGGAATGGAACTGATTTTGGTTTGCAGCTTGCAGGCACTAAAGATTCTTGGTTCGTTGGAGAAGCATTAGTACCCGATGCTCTCTACTTCCCCGGTTTTACAAAAGATGATGCTAATCCTGACATTGGAGACAGTTCAATAACTGAAACAGTAGGATTGGGTGGATTTGCCATTGCAGCTTCTCCTGCCATAGTTCAGTTCGTGGGTGGGACTGCTAACGATGCAGTTAATTACACTCTGGCAATGTATGAAATAGCTTTTGGTGAAAATAATATGTATCAGATCCCTTATTTGAATTTCCGTGGAACACCAACTGGAATAGATGTAACAAAAGTAGTGGAAAAAGGATTAACACCATTTATTGATACTGGTGTTGCTCACAAAAATCCGGGAATTGGACAAGTTGGTGCTGGTGTATTAAGTGCACCAATGGAGCCATTTATTAAAGCAGCAATAGGTTTATCCGAACAGTTGAGTAACTAGGAAATTCTGCATGAATACATGTAATTGTCTTCCTGACATATTATTCTCTCTGTTCTTTGGAAGAATCTTGTTTAGATTTAATTCTATTGAAAAGCTAGATTCTTCATAAGAATTTTCATAGAAGATTTCTCAGAATGACAGTTTTTCTATTATAGAAAATCCAAAAAAAAATAAAAGGAGTTAATGATGAAACCACAAGAATTTTTAGAGTTTATGGACAATGTTAAAGTGTATGATCTTACACAAAGATTGAGTATTCACACACCACCATGGCCAAGTTATATGCCATTGCAAATTCAATATTTTAAGAGATTAGCCGGAGCTCATATGGGCCAAGGTGCAAATGGTCAGATTATAAAAACCAGTAATCACGTTGGAACACATATCGATGGTCAAATTCATTTCTTTGCAAGTGGTAAAACTATCGGTGAAGTGCCTATTAACGATTGGATTGGGCAAGGTGTTGTTGTTGATATTTCTGATGAAGTTTCAGATTTTTCACTTTATTCTCCTGAAATGTTGATGAAAAAAGCAGATATTCATGAAGGTGATATTTTAATTATCAATACAGGATACCATAGATATAGTTGGGATCAACCTGAGTCTGATGAAGTTAGATATTTCGTAAGACATCCCGGACCAAGTCCTGATTTTCACCAATGGGCACTTGATATGAAAATAAAATGGATTGGAGTTGATTGCGGAAGCGCAGATCATCCAATGAATACAATTATTCGTGATTGGCACCCTAAAGCCTTCATTAAAGCTGAAGAGAAATTGATTGCAGATTATGGCAAAACATGGGAAGAAATGTTCCCAATTGATGAATATTATCAGGTCATGCATCTAAATCTATTCCCAAAAGGGTTACTTCATGCCGAAAATTTGGGCGGAGAGCTTAACAAAGTAAATAACAAACGCGTTTGGATAGGATTATTCCCACTACGTGGTATTGAACTAGAATCTTCTATGTGCCGTATAATTGCCATGGAAGCATAATAAATTATTGGCCTCTGCAGAATTTCTGTGGAGGTCTTTTCCGTATCGTAAAACTACAATAAATATAATTAAGGAGTTATAATGGCTATAATAAACGACTTTGAATATCACAAGCCTGAAAATATAAATGATACTCTCATCCTGCTTTCAGAATATCAAAGTAAAGCAAAGATCCTGGCTGGAGGAACTGACCTGATAGTTTATTTGAAAGAAGAACTGGCAAAACCGGAAGTTGTGATTGATGTGAAAGGAATTGCTGAGATGAATAAAATTGAAATCTCCGATCATAATATTTTTCTTGGTGCTGGAGTCACTTTTACTGATATTCTTGAGTCAGATCAGCTTAAAGATAAATTACCAATCTTATGGAGAGCAAGTGAAACTGTAGCTTCAGTAGGTATTAGAAATCGAGCAACCGTAGTGGGAAATATCTGTTCCGCAGTTCCCAGTTTGGATTCTGCTCCCGCCTTACTCGTATATGATGCTGAAGTTATAATTGAAAGTAAAAATGGGAAAAAGACTATTTCCATTCACGATTGGTTTGTTGGACCAAAGAAGACAATTCTAAAACCTGATGAACTTGTGTTGGGAATTAATATTCCAATTCTTAAACACACGGGTGTCTATGAAAAATTAGGACGTTATCGAGGTGAGGATCTGGCTCAAGCTGGAATTGGGATATTTGTAAATGAAGCAAAGAACTACCGTTTTGCTTATTGCGCTGTCGGTCCTGTTCCTAAGCGAATGAAAAAGCTGGAAGAATTTCTGCAGGGTAAAGAGATCACAGAAAAATTACTGGAAGAAGCTGCTGAACTTATTCCTGATGAAATTTCCCCAATTACCGATATCCGCTCTTCTGCCGAATATAGAACTCATATGATGAAGATAATGTTCAAGCGTGGACTGCAGAAATCCATCGAACTTATGAAAGGTGGTAAAAAATGAAAAAAATAACAATAAAATTAAATGATGAATTACGATCTGTTTATGTGGAACCTGAAGAAATTTTACTTGATGTTCTTCGTGATAAGTTAGGTGTAAAAAGCCCTAAATGCGGGTGTGACAGAGGAGACTGTGGTGCTTGTGCTGTGCTTTTAAATAGCAGAAGTGTACGCAGCTGTCTGGTGCTGGCTATTGAAACTGATGGACAGGAAATTGTTACTGTGGAAGGGATTTCCAAAGATGGATTAAGCAAAGTTCAGAATACAATGCTTGAGAAAAATGCTTTCCAATGCGGATTTTGCGCTCCTGGTATGATCATTTCAACAACCGAACTACTGAATAAAAATCCTCATCCGACAATGGAAGAGATCAAAGAGGCACTTTCAGGAAATTTATGCCGCTGTACCGGTTACCTGCCAATCCTGGAATCAGTGAAAGAAGCATCTGAGGAGGTTGACCATGAGTGATCTGAAATATGTTGGAAAACCATCAGTTCGAATTGACGGAAAGGAAAAAATAGCAGGCTCAACCCGCTATACCGATGATCTGGAATATGGCCCGAATCTACATTTTGCTGCTATTGTAGAAAGTACAGAAGCACATGCGAAAATAATAAGTATAGATACATCCGAAGCAGAAAAATTTCCAGGCGTTACCAGTGTTTTCACAAGTAAAGATTTCCCTTTCAAATTTGGGTTATACATGAAAGACCGCTATATTTTTGCGAATGATACTGTACACTATATCGGACAGCAAGTTGCAGCAGTTGTAGCCAGAGACATAAAAACAGCTAAACAGGCAGCAAAACTTGTAAAGATAAAATACGAACCGTTACCAGCTATTTTTGATCAAATGGAATCCCTGAAAAAAGATGCTCCTCTAATTCATCCGGATCTGGGTGAATATCCACATGTTCCCTGGTTTTTCCCACAACCGAAAACCAATATTGCCCACTGGCGTAAAACCAGACGCGGTGATGTAAAAAAAGGATTTGAAGAAGCAGATTATATTCTGGAAGATACTTACAAAGTTCCCCGCTATGCACACTGCCCGTTGGAAACTCATGTAGCGGTTGGATTATGTGATCTTTCCGGTAGACTGACAATCTGGGCTTCATCTCAATCCCCACATACTCAAAGAAATTTATTTGCAGAATGTCTCGCACCACTTGGATTTTCTCATAAAGATGTGCGGGTAATTGCTCCTCCTATTGGTGGTGGATTTGGCGGCAAAGCAGGTGTATCTATGGAAATAATGGCAGCAGCAATTGCTACAAAGGTTAGAGGAAATCCTGTTAAAATTATCTGGTCTCGTGAACAGGAATTTTATAATACATCTCAGCGGCTTGGAGTAATTGCCAAATTGAAATTAGGTGTTAAAAATGACGGAACTTTCACAGCAATTGACCACCGCCTTTATTGGGATACAGGAGCTTCAGCTGAATATGGTGCAAATGTAGTTAATGCAATCGGTCTTTCTGCTATCGGTCCATACCGCTTTCATAATATTTCAATTGATTCTGTTTGCCTTTACACTAACCTTCCACCTTGCGGTGCTTACCGCGGATTTGGGTATTCCGAATTTATGTTTGGTTTGGAATCACATATAAACAGAATTGCAGATCATTTGAACATAGATGCAGTAGAGATAAGAAAAATCAATGCAATAAAAGAAAATGATACTTTGGCATACGGAGTTCCCATGAATCCTAATGGACTTCTGGAATGTATTGATAAAGTTGCAAAAGAAATTAAATGGGGACAAGAAGAGAAATCTGATAATCCCAACACAGAGATCGGGAAAGG
>JAVCCF010000082.1 GCA_030765625.1 Candidatus Tenebribacter burtonii | reverse complement strand
TCTTAATGCTTCTCTGAAGAATTTCTTTTCTGTTTCAACATTCCATAAATCAATATTACTCATTTTTTATCCTCCAAAGACATTGTTTTATAAAGCCATTTTTTGTTCAAGATAATTTCCTATAATGTATTGGCTATGCCACGTACCATCGCGGGTTTATATTTTCAAATCCAACTTGATGTTGAATCGGTACGATTCAACGCCAGCATACAAGCTAACTGGTATGTGGATAGCTGTGTTATGGGCATTTATTTCTCTCTGAACAATTTAAGATTAGCTTATTAGGTTTAGGAAATGAAATAGGTAAGAACTCAATTTTAAAAGGTAATTTCCTATTCTCAATCTCTGAAATAGTTAAATCCAGAATCTCTTCCACGTAACAATAATTATATACAAGTTTTAAATATCTTCTAATTATCATTAGAGGTAGAAATTCATTCCGATATTTCATCCATTCCATTAAATCTTTTCTACCTTTCGAACTATTGCAAGTTCTACAAGCATAAATTAAATTATCACTTATATCTTTTCCACCAGATATTTGTGGGAAAATATGATCAATAGATAACTTGTTTGTTGATCCACAATAATTACAAATTTGACCTGTTTGAAGTTTTATTTTCTCATCGTCAAATAATGTACGAATATTCATAGATCCATTTTTAAGACCTTTGAATAATTTAGCTCTGATCATAAAATTGAAGCGTGCGTATTCATTTTGCTTTTTATCAACCGCGGTATGAGCCATTGCTAAATTTGAATATGACCAATAAATTTTATCTTTAACTGTTACAATATTCGGTTTTGCCATTTTTAATTCACTTTATTCCTTAATCAATCGTTAAGTCTTTTTTTTGTCTTTTAACTCTAGCTTGAAATGAGCGTTTTGAATTTAAGCATTTATTTACAATACGTAAAGTTGATTTTTTTTTATGATATATATTGAAACTGTTTTTTAATTTCACATTTTTAAGCTCATCAGGGTCACCTTCAATTGATAAATACTCAATTTTAGTAAGATCAATATCGTTTAATTCAATGAATCTATCTAGTATAATTGAAAAAGTATTAGGTTGTCTATGATCAATGCACAAATCATCATATTTTAGTAATTCGCCTGTTTCTTGACACTTAGCTTTTCCATTTTTAGCGTAATTTCTGAAATAAGTTTGTTTTACTTTAATTAAATCTTCTTGTATTGCTTGTCTGCAGGCTTCACTGAATTTAGTGAAATCATTTTTGGGTAAATTTATTCTTTTTGTATAAGAAAATAATTTTTTTGTACCATCATTGTAGATAAATTCAAAACATTTATTATTATATTTCGACTTAGTTATTTTAATATCTATTATATCGTTAGATTTTTTTTTATCAAATTCTGGGTGGGTTTCGTATAAATCAAATATACTAGTAAAATGATGACCTTTTAACGATTCACCAAAATTGTATGAGTTTAATATTGATTTATAAAATTCCAATGCTTCTTTTTTAGAAGCAAATAATTTTTTACCTATCATCAATTCGTGTTTCATTTTACCTCATATTTAAATGCCCATAATGTTTGGCAGCTGCGGCGCTCTTCTTGCCTTTCTTTCAATCTGAGAGCTGAGCTGTGTGTTAAGTGCATTTAACCCTTTTTATCAAATATAAAACTCCGATAATATCTACACTTCATTAATTTATCTACCTTAAACCATAAGGTCTTTAAAATTTATGATCCCGACTTCGTCGGGATAAATATACAAAAAAATTAATCCCGAACACAGCGAACTGGAACCCCGTATCTCTTACTGATGTAGTACCGGTAGTCAGTGGTGTAATTGTAAGTCAGTCCCCGAAACCAAGCGTTGCTATTATCCTCAGTAGAAGACCAAAAGTTACCGTAGAAGCTCAAATTGGTGAAAGCTCCATTAAGGGAGGTGCGATTACCGCCAGGAAGAAGGCTAAAGCCGCTGCTGCCAAATTCAGAATTTTCTTCCAATGCACCATCATTCCACAGATCTGCATTGCCAGCTAGTTTGCTGCCTTCGTTTGTTCCCCGCCAACCTGTGCTGCTTGCCTGACTTGCACTCATTCCGAGATACATCTCTAACTCCATAATTTCTTCATCTGTCGGCACATGCCAGCCTTCCGGTGCTATTCCTCTCGGGTCATCCACTGCATACCAATTGTAAAGGTTTCCGTATGTCTCTGCATTTGATGGGTCATCATCATAAACGCAATATGCTCCGCTGTTTGTGCTTATCCAAACTCCGTTACCTGTTATATGTGGAATAGCATCTCCGTTGCGATAATGTGTAACCTTTAGATTTTCCATAATCCATTCCTGGGCACCTATCATTATCGTCTGATATACATTGCCGTCTATGTCGGTTACCGTTCCAGTTCCACCAGTTGAAGTTGTAAAGCTCCATAACGGACCCAATGTAGAATTCTCGTCAGGATCAGTTGCTTCCACATACCAGTAATACATAGTTTCTTCTAGCAATGTTTCAGGTACAAAACTGCTAATAGTTAAATCTGTTGATACTAATA
>JAVCCF010000075.1 GCA_030765625.1 Candidatus Tenebribacter burtonii | reverse complement strand
TGCAAACTGATGCATTTCTTTTAAAATTAGGTTATGAAACAAGTACTGATGAAGTTATAAATAACTCTCATTTCTCAGCAGTGAATTATCCTAATCCTTTCAATCCAACAACAACAATTGAGTTTTCAATCCAAAATGATTCTGAAGTTAAACTTATTATTTTCAATATTAAAGGGCAAATTATTAAATCACTGATAAATGAATATTTAAATATTGGGAAACATTCTGTAAATTGGGATGGATGTGATAATTCAGGACAATCTGTTGGTTCTGGAGTTTATCTGTATCAAATAAAAACTCCAACAGAAACTATAACGAAACGTATGTTGTTATTGAAATAAAATGCCTGTAACAAGCGTGTCGTCGGTAGGGTTGGTCAGTGCTCTTTGTTTGAATCTTCCGATTCAAACGGCTGGTCAGTTTGTTTTCGGCTGGAATCATCCTGATTCCGCCGCACACGCAAAACATTAGCAGCAACTTTAGTGTTTCATAGATAAGTATATGAATATTTTAATTTGGTTTAAAATGCAGGATGTTTAATTTTTAACAATAGGGAGGTTATTATGTTATTAAATGAACTATTATCCAAAAAGAGAATTGTTCTAATTGTGATTTTATGCCTATTTGTTTCAATACTGTTTTCCCAAATCAGAGATTGGGAACAGTTGTTTCAAGCGATTGATAGACCTGTGGTTGATATGAAGGACTCATCAATTGGCTTATTATTTGCTTTACCGGGAAATGGAGGAGGTTTAGCCTATTTCACAGAGCAAGATTCATTAAATATTTATTCGATTGCGACTAATATTGGTACTGTATCAATTGTTCCTGATGATGTAAATAATCGAATTTTTTGTGCATTTGGTTGCGGAAGCAATAGTGATGGATTATATGAATTTGATGTTACAACACAAGAATTTGAATTGATAGATTGGTACTTTTATCCTCATTTTGTGAAAAAATTATCTTCCGGTTTTTATTATGGTTATGGCTACAATATGGATGGTGGACTTCTCCATACCGCAAATGGTGAAGAATGGACAGAGATAGATTTTTTTAATAATAAAGATGTAACCGATATTGAAGAAAATGGTGATGGAAAACTTTTTATTTCCGCTGGAAATGAAATATATCTTGAAAATGAGGGAATTTATACTTCTCTTACAACACCTTCATTAATAAAAGATATATACGTTAGAGATTATCCAAATGATGACGAAATATATATCACAAGTGGTGGTGGAAGTTATAGTGATGCTGTTTATAGAGTTGAATATGAAAACAATGAAATCACTGGCTTAACTTATATTTGCGGTTTATTCCAACCAAATAAAATTTATGAGTATGAAAATTACTTGGTAGTTGGATGTATTGATTACTTTAGTAACTTATTTTTAGTTGAACCGGAAGAAAATGGACAAGTTCAAGAAATTGGTGAGGAACTCGGAATTGAAGGTGCATATTGCTTTGATTTAGCTCCAATTAATACTCCGAACTTTATGGTTGGAACAGATATTGGTGTGTTTTTAGCAACACATTTAACATCAACAGATGATCAACAGATTGAAACTGTTTCTTTTGTCGATTTAAGTAATTATCCCAACCCATTTAATCCAAGCACAACAATTAATTTTTCTATCAAAAATGATTCAAACATTGAACTTTCAATTTATAATCTCAAAGGACAAAAAATAAAAATTTTGGCTCAAGATGAATTTAATAGTGGTGAGCATTCTATAATGTGGAATGGTGATGATGAATCCAATAAACCTGTGAGTTCGGGTTTGTATCTGTATAAGTTAAATGTGAATGGAAAAACTGATGCAGTTAAGAAATGTTTGTTATTGAAATAAGAGATGCTGCTAACAAACAGCTCCACAGTCAAGCAAGTATAAAAGCAAGAAGAGCGTGGCAGCTGCCAAACATTAGTGGCTATTTAAAGAATTGGAGAAAAAAATGAAAACACTATTAGTTTTATTCGTATTTCTCATTTCACTTAATTATATTGTAGCACAAACAATACCTGATACATTATGGACAAAAACCTATGGTGGGAGCAGTGACGATGAAGCGCGTTCAATTCAGCAAACTACTGACGGAGGTTACATAATAGTTGGATCAACAAAATCTTTCGGAGCGGTAGATGATGATTTCTGGCTAATAAAAACGGATGATAACGGCAACATGATTTGGAATCAATTTTATGGAGGTTTAGATTCAGATGAAGCACACTCGATTCAACAGACAATTGATGGTGGTTATATTATAACAGGAGGCACATATTCATTTGGATCTGGAAGTAGTGATTTTTGGTTATTAAAAACAGATCAAAATGGCAATGTTGAATTGGATAAAACATATGGAGAAACCGGTGTTGATGTTGCTTTATCAGTTCAGCAAACAACAGATGGAGGATATATAATTGCGGGATATACATATTCTGGTGATTATGATTTCGGGTTGATAAAAACAGATCAGAATGGAAATGAAATTTGGAATTACACATATGGTGGCTCTGATGATGAATTCGCTCATTCAGTCAAACAAACAACTGATGGTGGTTATATAATTATTGGATTAACAAAAGATGTTTATGCAGAATCTGATATTTGGTTAGTGAAAACTGATAGTGAAGGTTATGAAGAATGGAATCAATCCTTTGGAGGAAATGAAAATGATGAAGCTATGTCAATTTTGCAAACAGCTGAAGGAGGATACATAATTGCGGGAAAAACTAATTCTTTTGGATCTGGATTTGTGAATTATTATATGTGGTTAATAAAAACAGATGAGAATGGAAATGAATTGTGGAATCAAATATATGGGCATAATTTTAATAATGAGGGTTACTCAATTCAACATACCACCGACGGAGGTTATATTATTGCTGGATATACAAGTTCAAATGCAGATGACTTCTGGTTAGTAAAGACAGATGAGAATGGAAATGAATTGTGGAATCAATCGTATGGAGGTTCCAATTATGAGAGAGCTTATTCAATTCAACAAACAATTGATAATGGTTATATTGTTGCAGGTGTTACTGATTCAT
>JAVCCF010000010.1 GCA_030765625.1 Candidatus Tenebribacter burtonii | reverse complement strand
CATACAATGAGATTGATACCATTGAGGAAATAATTTATAAAGTGCAAGCAGTAAAAATAGAAAAGGAAATAGTTGTTGTTGATGACGGTTCAACGGATGGAACTAAAGAATTTCTGATAAAATTACAAGAAAACAAAGGAGAAGTAGAATTTGAAAAGATAAATAAATTTGTTAATGTTGATAATATCAGAATCTTTTTCCAATCGGAAAATAGAGGTAAAGGTGCAGCTATAAATCGTGGTTTTAGAAAAGTAAAAGGAGATGTTGTTGTCATACAAGATGCTGATTTGGAATATGATCCTCGTGAATATTTGAAATTGATAAAACCGATCGAAGAAGATTTTGCAGATGTAGTTTACGGTTCACGTTTTATGGGTGGAAATCCACACTCCATACTCTTCTTCTGGCATTCTATTGGTAACAAATTTCTAACATTTCTTTCTAATATTTTTACTAACTTGAATCTTACGGATATGGAGACATGTTATAAAATGTTCAAAAGTGAGATAGTGAAAGAAATTGAAGTCAAAGAGAAAAGATTTGGTATCGAACCCGAAATTACAGCCAAGATTTCCAAAATGAATGTCAGGATTGTTGAAGTAGGAATATCCTATTACGGGCGAAGATTCGATGAAGGGAAAAAGATCAGTTGGAAAGATGCTATCGAAGCAATTCTGTGTATATTAAAATATAACCTGAGAAAATGAAAGATGCCTTCTAAAGTACTTATTATCATTCCCGCATATAATGAAGCACATATTATAAAAGAAGTCATTTGGGATCTTCACTCAGAAAATACGAATTGGAATTTGCTGGTAGTCAATGACGGTTCAAATGATAAAACTAAAGAGATCGCCGAATCGACCGGCTTGGCAAAAGTGATTAATTTACCTTGTCAGGTGGGAATTGGCAGTTGTGTCCAAACAGGTTTTAAATATGCCAGTAAACATGATTTCGATTTTGCTGTGCAGTTCGACGGTGATGGTCAACACAAAGTATATGAAATAGAAAAGCTACTGCATCCTTTAGAAACTAATGAAGCAGATGTCGTGATCGGTTCACGATTTTGTGTAAAAAATCCTCAATACAAACCGTCATTTCTACGTGCTATCGGCATAAAGGTTTTTGAATTAGTAAATTCCATCTTGATAGGGCAAAGAATTACTGATAATACTTCTGGCTTCCGAGCATACAATAAAAAAACGATAAGCTTTCTTTCAGAAAATTATTCTTCCGATTATCCTGAGCCGGAAGCTGTAATTTTACTTGGAAAAAACAGATTCAAAATTAAAGAGATTCATACTGAAATGGATCAACGAAGCGGTGGTAAATCATCTATTTATGGAATTTATTCAGGATATTATATGGTAAAGGTTTTATTATCAATTTTACTCACTTTTATTAGACCAAAGATAGTTAACTCCAAACCAACATAAGGAGAAATGATGAACAATTTTTTTGTTTCTAATCGAATCCAATATATTGCAGTTATTTGCAGTGTCGCACTTTTAGTATTTATTTTCGAACTTACCCGTAGAAAAAAAATTCGGGAACAATATTCGATTTTATGGTTATTCTTCAGTATCATTTTTGTTGTTCTCTCAATCTGGCGGGAAGGTTTGGATTTCTTTGCAAGATTTTTGGGAATTGATTACGCACCTTCTGCATTATTCCTTTTACTTGTATTAGCAATTTTTCTCATTCTTATTCAATTTTCTGTAATTATCTCCAAACTTTCAGAAGAAAATAAAAAACTATCACAGGAAATGGGATTGATGAAACTTGAAATGGAAGAATTGAAAAAAATTAGAAATGATCAAATTAATAAGAAACAAATCTAAAATTGCAATTCGATTGCTAAAAAAAAATGCTTATCTCCATAAGATTCTCAAAAATAATAAACTACCACGCCATAAATTAAAAGAAATACAATTAATTAAATTCCGAAAAGTTCTGATATATGCATATGAAAATGTAGAATTCTACAAACATAAATATGATGAAGCCAGCTACAACCCTTATACATTCCGAACTGAAAGAAATGTCTTAGATATCCCGATGTTGACAAAAGAAGAAATTAGAGAAAATTTTCCTAACAGGATTTTTGCTAAGGGCATAGATATGAAAAAGTGTATCATCGATCATACAAGTGGCTCAACTTCTGAACCTTTAAAATATTTAATTGATCCTCATAATAAAGCAATTAGAGATGCAATTCATGAATATGTCAGAAGAATAGCAGGTTGGAAGAAAAACAATATTCTGCTACTACTAAGAACTCCGCAAAGCAAAAATATTGATGAAGTAAATGGAACAAGGAGAATATTCAGTATTTCACCGCATTCGGATATAGCAACTCTTCTACAGCTATTCAACAGTTTAAAACCAGATTTTATTTTTGGAGAGCCATCCTTTTTGTATAAAATAGCTATTGAATTAGATGGATTAAATTATGCATTTAAAACACCCTTGAAGGGAATTCTTTCTACCGGTGAGATGTTAATCCCTGTGATGAAAGATAGAATAGAAAAATCCTTTAATGCTAAAATATTTGATTCATATGGTTGTGGTGAAACAGTAGATGTTGCTTGCGAATGTAAAAGTCATAATGGGATGCATGAAATTATGGAGCATGCATATATTGAAATTCTTAAAGACCAAAAACCTGCCAAAGAAATGGAGTCAGGTAATGTTTTAATTACTGACTTAGATAATTATGCAATGCCATTCATTAGATATAACTTAAATGATGTGGCTAGAAGATCTTTCGAATACTGTAGCTGTGGAATAACAAGTCCGTTAATAAAAATAAGTGATGGAAGAGTACAAGACTTTCTTGTATCTAAAGATAACAGAATGATTTCCCCTTTTACATTTACAGGTTTTATCTCACCATTTTATAATGAACCCCTGAGGTCGATGATTGATCAGTATCAGATAGTACAAGATACTAAAAAGGATATAACACTTAATATTGCTTTACAAAAGAAAATCGACATCAATACAAAAAATGGTTTAATAGAATTTACAAAACATCATTTAGGTAATGTAAAGGTGACGATCAAGATGTTTGAGAAGTTACCACAGAAAAAATATGAGAAATTTAGATGCGTTGTATCAAAAGCTTACAAGAATCTTGACTCAATCTGAAAGCCAGAATTGGATCGGAAAAATATTTATGAAAAAGAATTTATTAGTAACATTAACAGATGCAAACTATATAGAACAAGCTAAACAATTGTTTTCTAGTGTTTATTGGAATTCTGGTTGGAAAGGCAACTACATGTTGTTAGCTCACGATGTTCCTGATGAAAAATTGATATGGTTTAGCGAAAAAGAGATTATTGTTGAAAGGTGTTCTGCATTCTCTGATATTAAATTTAGAAGACTTACAGCTGCCATCAGTAAGCTTCTGCTCTTTAAATCTAAATTTAAAGAAGTTTATACGGAAATGCAGGAACGTCAGGGTGGCGTTTCATCCATTTCGGGCTATAGAAGTATTTATTATATGATCAAAGTATTGCTCTCAATTTTGTTGACTTTTAGTAGAGCCAAGATTATATAAAAAAAAGGAGGACTAGTAAAATGTTTTCAGTGATCAATACAAATAGATTACAGTATGTTGCCATTTTTCTAAGTATTTTGTTGTTTGTTTTTATCTTTGAATTAACCCGTAAGAAGAAAATAAGAGAAGTATACTCTCTACTCTGGTTTTTTTCAGCATAGTTTTTATTGTTTTTTCTTTTTGGCGAAATGGATTGGATGTTTTTGCTAAACTCATCGGTATAGATTATCCACCCTCTGCCCTTTTTCTGATATTTGCGCTGGCAATATTCCTCATATTGATTCAGTTTTCAATAATCCTCTCAATGTTAACCGAAAAAAATACCAAACTTACTCAAGAGATTGGTTTATTGAAATTGGAATTAGCGAAGTTAACAAAAGATAAAGTTAAATAATGTTTTTTAAGTACCTGCATATCATCAAACAAGAAATTAAGAAAGCATTATATTTAAAAAGACTTCTTAGAAATAGTATTATTCCACGAGAAAAGTTAAAGCAAATTCAAATGGAAAAATTCAAAAAGATTCTAGTTCATGCCTATGAAAACGTTCCATTTTATTCGGATAAGTATAATATGGCAGGAATTGATCCTTATTCGATTAATACAACTGATGATATTTCAAAAATTCCGATATTAACCAAAGAAGAAATCAGAGAGAATTTTCCTGATAAAATACTTTCTAAAGGCATTAATCTTGATAGATGCATAATAAGTAGTACAAGTGGTTCAACAACTATTCCACTGCAATATGCAGTGAGTCCGTCAAACCAGTATGCACGAGATGCAGTGCATGAATATGTTCATAATTTTGTCGGTTGTACAAAACATCACAAACTTGTTCATCTAATCACACTTCATGAAGGTTGCTGTGACAAAGTTGAAGGGAACAGAAATAGATATAGAGTATTCTCCAGTTATAAAAATGTAGATTTTCATATCAAACTGTTCAACAAAATGAAACCTGATTTTTTGAAGGCATGTACTTCATACCTTATAGCACTTGGTTCATTATTGGAAGATGTAAAATATGATTTCAGAAAACCTTTGACTGGTATTATAACAACAGGTGAATTACTCACTTTGCAAATGAAAAATGAGATAGAAAGATTATTTAACACAGAAGTTTTCGATTCTTACGGAGCTGGAGAGACTGCTGATCTTGCTTGTGAATGTGATATGCACAATGGTATGCATGAAATAATGGAACATGCCTACATTGAAATAATTTGTGATGGTAAACCAGCTATCGATAATCAAGCTGGAAAGATCATTGTCACCGACTTGGATAATTACTCTATGCCTATCATTAGGTATGATGTGGGAGATGTCGCTCTCAGATCTTCTAATTTATGCAATTGCGGTTCAACAAGTCCACTCCTGAAAAAGATTTACGGTCGATTTCAAGATTTTTTAATGTCAAAAAATGGAGAATTAATACCACCTTTTATATTAAGAGGTGGAGATTCACCCTTTAACAACGAACCATTATGTTCAATATTAGATAAGTATCAGATTTTTCAAAATTCTGATAGATCAATAACTGTATTCTTAGTTACAAACAGTACAATAAGTAATGAAATAAAAAACAATCTCACTAGATTTATACAAGATAGGTTGGGTGATATTAATGTCTCTTTTGAAATTGTTGAAGATATTCCAAGTGAAAATTATGGAAAATTTAGATTTGTGATTTCAAAAGCAAAAAAGGAGTCAATAAGGAACGCATGATCAATAACACAACAACAACAAATCTAATTGTAACATTAGCAGATGAGAATTATATAGAACAGGCAAAACAAATTTTCTCAGGTTTGTATTGGAATGCTGCTTGGCAGGGTGAATATATGTTGCTGGCTCATCAAATACCAGAAAATAAGCTCATTTGGTTTAGGGATAAGGGAATTTTGATAACTAAATGTGAACCTATAATCGATTTTGATTTTGGAAGGTCTTCAGCAGCGTTGAGTAAATTATTGATTTTTACAATTGATTTTAAAAGATGGAAAACTATTACATATCTAGATGGTGACGTGCTAATTAAAGGGCCATTAGAAAAATTGACAGAAGTTTCTTCTTTTGCTGCAGTTCCGGATCTGGGTATGCCAACATTATCACATCAGTTTCAAAGATTAAAACTGAGGGATGAAAAAATCTATAATGAAGTAAATAAAAAGTATAATCTTAAGCATCCAGCTTTTAATGCGGGTGTTTTCTCATTTAATTCAGATATTATTGAATCCAAAACCTTTAATGATTTGGTAGAACTAATGAAAAAATATCATCAACATGGCTTTGTAGATCAACCTATATTGAATTTGTATTTTAAGAATTGGAAAAAAATATCTCATGTTTATAACATTCAAATGGATTTTGTTACTAAAGCTTATAATTTCAAAGCAATTAAAGGAACAGTTTTACACTTTACATGTAAAGACAAACCATGGAAAGAAAATGAGTATTTCGGTGAATGGGATAGATCTTTAAAATTGGCTGATAAAATTGATTTATCAAAACCACTTACAACTGGGAAAACCTGGAAACGAAAAGATCTGTTAATTTTCAATTTAACATACAAAATGAAAAGTATAATATACAAAATTGATCGAAGAATTGGCAAATTGGGATTAATTATTAATAAAAGATATCCCAAATTATATGAGTTGATTAAGAAGAGAAATTGATGAGTCATCGGGATACTACAGTAAGAAAAGTTTCAGTTATCATTCCTGTATACAATGGACAAAAAACATTGAATCAATGTTTAGAATCTGTTCTAGATCAATCATACGAAAACTTTGAAGTTATTGTGGTGGATAATAATTCCACGGACAACACAAAGAAAATAATTCAATCTTTCAAAAAGAAACATAATAACTTGGTTTATGCATTCGAAGTAGAACGAAAAAGAGGAGCTACCCGTAATACCGGAGAGAAATTGGCAGAAGGTGAAGTGATTGTCATGACCGATTCGGATTGCATTGTTAATTCTGACTGGCTTAGCGAAATCACCAAACCTATTTTTGATGGAGAATGTGACGCTGTTCAAGGATTTGAAGTTAATATTGTTGATAATTTCTGGGCCCGAAAAATTCAGCAGCAAAACGAAAAACAGATCAAATATCTGGGAAATCAAATAGATACAATTGGTTTAATAGACACAAAAAACTTCGCAATATCTATGAAAACATTGCAAGAGATTGGATTTACGAACAGAAAATATTTTAGTGGAAATGATACTGAGCTTTCCATCAGATGCCAAAAGAAAAAATTAAGATTGAAATTCTTGCCAAATGTCATAGTACAGCATTATAATTCGGATTCTTTTCAAGAAGTTATAGCAAAGAATTTTTACAGAGCACTTTGGTGTACTAAAATAACCAAAGATCATAAAATATACCTTAAGCGAACCTCCTTTTTGAAGCAAACAAATCAAACAATATGGTCTTTCTGTAAATTTTTTCCAGGATTGATCAAAACACTTTTTCTTTTTGGATTCAGGTATACTTATTTTGATTTTATTTCAGGAACTTCATGGAGAGCAGGAATACTTTTGGGAAAAATCAGCAACAAATTGGAGGGTGGAGAATGAGAAAACTCAAAACAGCACTGGTATGTGGAGATGGAGGATTCATTGGTGCTCACTTAGTGAAACAGTTAAAAATGGAAGGATTCTGGGTTCGTGGTGTAGATCTGAAATATCCTCCGTTTGCTTCAACTAAAGCAGATGACTTTATTATCGGTGATTTACGTGATAAGGATCTGGTTTGGAATGTAATTGATCAAAACTTTGATGAAGTTTATCAACTTGCTGCAGATATGGGTGGGGCCGGTTTTATTTTTACTGGAAATAATGATGCGGATATAATGCATAATTCTGCTTTAATCAATCTTAACGTTGTAAAAGCTTGTTGCGTTAGAAAAGTAAAAAAGGTTTTTTATTCATCTTCTGCCTGCATCTATCCAGAGCATAATCAAATGAATCCCAACGATCCGTTAACTTCTGAAGAAAGTGCATATCCTGCAAATCCAGATAGTGAATATGGTTGGGAAAAACTTTTTAGTGAGCATTTATTCTTAGCTTTCAAAAAAAATTATGAACTCGATGTTAGAATTGCTCGATTCCATAATGTATTTGGCCCAGAAGGTACCTGGATTGGTGGAAGAGAAAAAGCTCCAGCAGCCTTTTGCCGAAAAATAGCTGAAGCTGAAGATGGAACTATGATCGAAATGTGGGGTAATGGAAATCAGACAAGATCATTTTTGTATATCGATGAATGCTTAATTGGAATTCGGAAATTAATGGATTCCGCTGATTTCTTTGGACCGGTTAATATTGGTTCAAACGAGATGGTGCCGATAAATCAATTAGCCGAAATGATAATGGGAATTGCCGGAAAGAATTTGGAAATTAAACATATCGAGGGTCCTTTAGGAGTTCAAGGTAGAACTTCAGATAACACACTCATAAAAAAAAAATTAAATTGGGAACCAACTGCATCCTTGAAAGATGGATTAGAAAAAACATATTACTGGATCAATGCCAGGATACAGGATAATGTTAACCATGATTATGGAAGTATAAATTAAACTATAATCTGATCATTAATAAATGAAAATATCGATAATAACCCCAACTTATAATCAAGGTTTCTTCATTGAAGAAACGATTAAATCAATCATATATCAAACTGGTGATTTTGAGCTTGAATATATCATAATAGATGGAGCCAGCACAGACCAAACACTTAAAGTTATAAAACATTATGATAAAATCATTAACTCTCCAAATTTTATGCCTAATTGTACTAGATTGACTTTCAAATGGATTTCCGAAAAAGACAGTGGCCAAAGTGAAGCAATTAACAAGGGTTTTCGAATGACAACCGGTGAAATTGTAAACTGGATCAATAGCGATGATATTTTGTATCCAAATGCAATATATAAAATTGTAAATGCCTTTCAGTCAAATCCTAAAGAAATGTTAATCTTTGGAGATTGTTTGAAACTTGATGAAAATGGTAATGAATTGATGATCTTCCAAGGTAGAAAATTCAGCAGAAGAGATTTGATTCGGTGCTGGGATAGAATATATGTTTCTTTTTATATGATTCAGCCATCCTGTTTTTTTAGAAAATCATTATTAGATGAATTTGGCTTTTTTAACGAGGAAAGTTATTATTGCATGGATTATGAATGGTATCTAAAAGTAAATGTAAAATATGATTTCTATTACATTAACAAAATGATCTCCGGAGCAAAATTCCACAAAAAATCAAAATCATGTAAATATTTAGGAGAAGATTACAAAGCAAGTATAATTATATCAAAAGGTTACTGGAAAGAAAATTATTTGTATTATGCATCATCTTATTACATCAATCTATTTATGAGATTGTTGTGGAAAACTTCTTTGATATTTCGAAATAAATTTCCTTTTTACTCTAAAGTATTGGATAGAATCAAAGATCTTTTGTGATAATTATTTTCTCTTAATAAGAATGAAAAGACATTTCAAACATGCAGCAACCTTCACCATAAAATGTGCAAAGGCGATAAAAAACCATTTTGGTTTTTCTTTGTGCTGCAGAAGGTATTTGATATCAATAATTAAATTAAAAAAAGCATCTTTCAAATAGATAATTATATAAATGGGTTGATTCTTCGTTATAATAAAACCATACATGTCTTGATAATATCTTTTATAAACTTGCGCAATCGTATCATTGTGAGAGTGATAAACTGCGGCCTTTGCATTATAGACAATTTCAAAACCCAAAGTTTTCACTTCTTTAGCCCATAGAACGTCCTCAGCAGCTATCAGATCTTCATCAAACGGTAGCTTCTCCCAGATTTCTTTTTTTATTGCAGAGTTAGAATTTGATAGAAGTATCCTGCTTTTGCCAATATTTTCCCAGGAATTCTCCACAAATCTCTTTACCAAAGGATAAGCATCTTTCATTGGTTTTTGTTGACCAAAAACAGCAGCAACATTTTCATCAAATGGTTTGATTAATTCTTCCAACCAAGTCTTCTCGACAGGAATTGCATGAGCTGAAATCAATACCAAATATTCACCTTTTGCCGCTCTGCATCCAATATTAAGAGATCTCCCGTGTGAGAAATCCTCTTTTTTGATTTCAATAATCTTCACAGGATATTTTGAAGCTATTTCCAAAGTAGAATCTGTACTTTCTGAGTCTACAATGATAATTTCAAAATCCTTAATTGTTTGTTTGTAAATCTGTTCAAGGCATTCACCTAGATATTTTACTTCATTATATGTGCGAATAATTATGCTAGTTTTTATCATAGTTAAAGACTTCTTCGTTTATTTTTGAAATAAAAATGTATTGCACTAATTGCATATAATGTAAAATTAAAAAATCTTGAATTTGAGAACTGGTCTCGAATTTCATGAAAGATTATTGGAAGATTCAAATACTGACTAAATTTATTATGAATTTTGACATTGTAGAAACATTCTTTGCAGTAATTTTCCAAATCTAATTTTGGAATATTTTGTCTCCAGTTTTCATCTAATATAACGCTAACATCATCTAAATCTATATTACCGCGAATTGCTGCTAAACCAAACGAAATGCAGCATGGATAGATTCTATCTTGGATTACTTTTGCAATTCTCCGAGGACTCCCACAATTTCTAAACACATCATGCTTATTAATGTTCTTTTTCAAGGAAATATCTGTCAGATCCGAATATTCTTCTTTAATTTTAATGTCTATAATTGGAATGTCGAGTTTACATAATTCCCGATAAATTTCATCATTTTTTGTTGGATAATTTGAGAATTCTATTAGATCGAAAACATTAATCTTGTGAAGATATTGGTTAAGCAAGTAGCCATTTGTTGCTAGGATATATTTTTTAGCTGGAAATAACTCGCGTAATTCTTCACAGATCTTTCCGAATTCTGGATGTAGAGTTGGCTCTCCACCTGAAATCTTGATCGTATTAAATTCATGTGATCGAATAAATTTACTGATTCCTCGAAGATAATCAACACTCATATGTTTTTTATCTTTTTGAAATTGAGTTCCTTGTGAGCATGATTTACATTTCAGGTTGCAGAAATCAGTAATCGCAAATTCTAAAGTGTTAAAATAATGTTTTATTGGAGAAGTGTTTATTCTGTCTGTCGTTAAGTTCACTCAGCCATTCTCCTTTCTCTTAATTTTAATTTCACGAAACCCAAAATTCCTACAAAGTAAGTTTAAATGATTCAAGCTGAAAAAGGCAAGTAAATCATTAATAAAAAAAACAAAGATAAATATATTGTCAGATAGTTATTCAGATAAGATGATAACTCAAATTATCGGAAATCTATAGTTCTAATAGAAAATTAGAGGATAAATTGTGACAATAAAATACTTAACTTGTACACCTCATATTGTACATCAGGAATTTGCCAGAAGTATCAATGCGAAAATGATGATATTACCTT